>JAJBTX010000075.1 GCA_020860645.1 Lachnospiraceae bacterium
CTCCCGAAAATCAAGGTTTAGGCAACAAAAAACGAGGTAGCTTTTGACACTACCCAGGAATACAGGGAGGACGAGAAATGAGAAGACAGTGTGTGAAGAGAGTACTGACGGCGCTGTGCGCGGGCGTGCTGCTGCTGACGGCGGTCACGGCGCTGCCGGGAGCGGCGATCACCGCGTATGCCACGGAGACGGATTCACTGGCGACGGATAGAGCCAGCGCTATCAGCACTCTCAAAGATTATCAGCGTGTGGTGGATCCTGACGGGAATTATACCTCGAAGCTGAACGCCGTGATCACAAAGGCAACGTCGCAGATCAATGCGATGGAGACGGCTACGGGCATTACAGAGTATGTGACAAAGGCCAAAGCCGACATGGACGCGATTGTGAGCGCCTCGGATGACGATGACGACGAAGAGGAGGAAGAGACGGTCGTCGTGAACGCTGACCACTTCCTGATGGTGGGCGGCAACTGGGTGACGCCGGTCGCGAACGCGGGGCAGGCGGTGAGCATCGTCCTTCCGGTCGTCAACATGGGAAAGACGGACGTGAGTAACGCGGTCGTGACCCCGGTGCTGAGCACGGACTCGACAGTCTGGCCCTTTGAGATCACGCAGTCGAGCTACTCGCAGACGATCACGGACCTGCCGGGCACGAATAGCGGTATCTCCGATATGGACCGGCGTCGGGAGCTGACCTGGAACCTGACCACGCGGGACGACGTGGGCAGCGGCTATCTGAAAATTTCCTTCGACGTGCGCTATTTCGCCTCCGATGGGACGAGTCAGAGCACGACGCTCGACACTTACATACAGACGAACGGCACGGCGGGCGTCAGCGCGGACGGTACGCAGTCCACGCCGCGCGTGATTGTGACCGGCTTCGAGACGGACCCGGAGACGGTGCATGCCGGCGAGAGCTTCGTGCTGACTCTGCACCTGAAAAATACTTCGACATCCACGAGCGTCAGCAACATGCTCTTCGAATTCTCCGCGGTCGTGACCGGTTCGGATTCGGATACGACCTATGAGAGCTTCCTGCCGACTGCCGGGTCCAATACGATCTTTGTGGACAAAATCGGGCGCAATGGCACGAAGGATATCGAGATTGAGCTTGAGGCACGCTCCGATCTCGCGCAGAAGCCCTACGCGATCGATGTGAACATGAGCTATGAGGACGAGAAGGTCAACTCCTACACGAATACGGCGAGCGTTTCGATTCCGGTAAAGCAGGAGGCGCGCGTCGATGTGAGCGAGCCGGAGGTGATGCCGACCAGTATTGAGGTGGGCAGCGAGTCCAATGTCATGTTCGAGATCTACAATCTCGGCAAGACAAAGCTCTACAACGTGACGGTCAAGGCGGTAGCGGATTCCATCAGTGGCGAAGAGGCCTTCATCGGCAACCTTGATTCCGGCGCGACCGGCTCGGTGGATATGTATCTGACCGGCGCGCAGGCCACGATGGACGAGGGGATCGTGACGCTCGAGATTTCCTACGAGGATGAGTCCGGCGAGGCCACGGTGATCGAGAAGGAGATCGAGCTCTACGTGAGCGAAGCCTATGAAGACTACTATATGGACGATTTTGGCATGGAAGACATGGAGGCGGAGAGCGGGGGCGGCAGCCCGGTCGTGATCATCGTGGTGATCGCGCTGCTGCTGGTCGCTGCCGCTGCGGCCATCGTCGTCCTGAAAATGAAAAAGAAGAAAAAGCAGCAGAAGCTCGAGGAAGATCTGCTTGACCTGGATGATGACGACACAGAGCTGTAGGCGGGAGGAGGTCGCATGAAATTTTCGGATTTGCTGCGGATGAGCGCCTCCAATCTGCTGCGGCGAAAGCTGCGGACGGTGTTGACCGTACTCGGCGTGTTGATCGGGACGGCGTCCATTGTGGTTATGATCTCGCTAGGCCTCGGCCTGCAGAAGAGTTCGCTTGAACAGATCGAGCAGTATGGCGGCCTGACCACGATTGATGTGTACAACTGGTCGAGCTATTCCTCGTCGGAGGTGGATACGGATACACTGATCGACGACGAGGTCGTGGCGGAGATTGCGGCGATCCCGCACGTGGAAGTCGCCTCGCCGATTCTGAGTGTCAGCGTGCTCGCGAAATTCGGCGGCTACGAGGCCTGGCTGACGGTGCGCGGCATGTCGCAGGAGGCGCTGCAGAGCATGGATATTGAGGTCGGGGAGGGAAGTCTGCCCTCCGACAGCGATACGCTTGAATTTTTCTATGGAAATCAGGTCATCACGGATTTCTACAAGGCGAAGACCTACGAGTACTACTGGGAGACGGGAGAACTGCCGGATGTCGACCTGATGAATGATTCCATTTTCTTCATCTTCGACACGGACGCTTACTACAGCTCGCAGTACGACTCGAGCGTCTCGTCTCCGAAGAAATACCTCGTCCCTGCCAGTGGCATGATGGCGGGAGGCGTCGACGAGTACCAGGACAACTGCTACTATGTGCTCGCGGACATCGATGCGCTGACTGCCCAGCTGAAAAAGGTATTCAAAAACAGTGTCATTCCCGGGCAGCCGAGCACGAAATCGGGAAAGGCATACAAGGACATTTATTATGAAGAGGTCTACGTGCGCGTGGACGATATGAACAATGTGTCCGAGGTCATGGAGGCGATTCAGAACATGGGCTACACCGCCTCGAGCAACGCGGAGTGGATGGAGCAGACGCAGCAGCAGATGTCGATGATCCAGCTCGTGCTGGGCGGTATTGGCGCGGTCTCGCTCTTCGTCGCCGCGATCGGTATTGCGAATACGATGATGATGTCGATCTACGAGCGCACAAAGGAGATCGGGATCATCAAGGTCCTGGGCTGCGACCTGAAGGATATCCGCACGATGTTCCTGATGGAGGCCGGAGTTATCGGCGTTTTCGGCGGACTTATCGGGCTGATTTTAAGTGAGATTATTTCCTTCATCATCAATCAGGTGGCCGGGGGTGCGTCGGGAGGCTATTATTCAGGCATTTCCTATATCCCGATCTGGCTCATCGGCGTCGCGCTCGTCTTCGCCGTGCTGGTGGGCATGCTGGCCGGATTCTTCCCGGCGCTGCGCGCGATGCGTTTAAGTCCGCTGGCCGCGATACGGAATGAGTGATTCGGTGTCGAAAAACTTCGTATATTTCGCATTTACTTTTGGGATAAATATGTTATTATGATAATCAAAAACGGCGGTGCGGAACGTGAGGACAAGAGAGGAAATCCCTTCTGAATATAAATGGGCGATTGAAGATTTGTATGAAAATGACGAGTGCTGGCGTGAGGATTACGAGCGGCTGAAGGCCGATATTCCTGGCTTTGCGCGGTATCAGGGGCGGCTCGGCGAGGGCGCTGAGGTGCTGCTCGCGATGCAGCGCGCCTATGACGAGCTGAACATGCTCGCGGAGAAGGTCTACGTCTACGCGAATCAGAGGCTGCATGAGAATACGGACAACGGCGTTTACCAGAATCTCGCGAATCTCTCGCAAGGTCTGTTGGTGGAACTTTCGCAGGTCTGCGCCTGGGTGGAACCGGAGCTTCTGGCGCTCCCGGAGGGGACGATTGAGGGATACCTGGAGGAAAATCCGGAGCTTTCGGTATACCGGCAGTATTTTGAAAATATCATCCGGCAGAAGGCACATGTCCTCCCGAAGGAGCAGGAGGCGCTGCTCGCCTCGCTTGGCGGTGTGGCGGAGAGCCCGAAGGATATTTTTTCCATGTTCAATAACGCGGACCTGCGCTTCCCGCCGGCCTGCGGCGCGGACGGGGAGCAGATCGAGGTGACGCATGGCAACTTTATCACGCTCATGCAGAGCAGCGACCGCGAGCTGCGGCGGAGCGCGTTTCAGTCGCTTTACAGCACCTACGCCTCCTGGCGTAATACGCTGGCGGCGACGTACCGTGCGAATGTGAAGCAGGAGGTCTTCTTCGCAAAGGCGCGGAAATATGGCTCGGATCTGGAGGCCGCGCTCGACGGGAGTCATATTCCGGTGGCGGTCTACGACAATCTGACCGAAGCCGTGCACGAGGCGCTGCCGCTTTTGCATCGCTACATGGGGCTGCGCAAAAAACTGCTTGGCGTGGAAGAACTGCATCTTTACGACGTCTATGTGCCGATGACGGAGGACCCGGGTGAGAAGATTCCTTTCGAGGAGGCGAAAAAGATCGTGCTCGAGGGACTCGCCCCTCTGGGGGAGGAGTATCTGGGACTGCTTCGCGAGGGCTTCACGCACGGCTGGATCGACGTCTGCGAGAATCAGGGGAAGCGCAGCGGCGCGTACTCCTGGGGCGCCTACGGGACGCATCCTTATGTGCTGCTCAATTACCAGGAAAGCCTGAATGATGTGTTCACGCTCGCCCATGAGATGGGGCATGCGCTGCACTCCTGGTATTCGGATGAAAATCAGCCCTATATTTACGCGGGCTATAAGATCTTTGTAGCGGAGGTGGCCTCGACCTGCAATGAGGCGCTGCTGATCCGGCATCTGATCGACCATGCGGAGGATTCGTCCCGCAAGGCGTATCTCATCAACTACCTGCTGGAGCAGTTTCGCACGACGCTGTACCGGCAGACCATGTTCGCGGAGTTTGAGAAGATCACGCATGGTCTGGAGGAGCAGGGCGAGACACTGAGCGCCGACCGGCTCTGCGAGATTTACTACGATCTGAACTGTCAGTATTTCGGAGAGGAGACGACGGTCGACCGTGAGATCGGGATGGAGTGGGCCAGGATTCCGCATTTCTATACGCCCTTCTATGTATATCAGTACGCGACCGGATTTTCCGCGGCGATGGCGCTTTCCGCGCGCATCCTGCGGGAGGGCGAAACTGCGGTGGAGGATTATAAGCGTTTCCTGAAGGGCGGGAGCTCTCAGTACCCGCTCGACCTGCTGCGTATGGCCGGAGTGGACATGGAGCGGAAGGAGCCGGTGGAGGAAGCGCTGGAGGTATTCAAATATTATCTGGACGAGATGGAGGAGCTGACCGGGCAATGACATTGTATGAGGCGATTTTTCGGAGGAAATCGATTCGAAAGTACAGACAGGAAGAGATCGACAGCGGGATACTCGAAGAGATGGAACACTTCGGAGAGGACGCGCTCGGCATCAGACCGGACATCCCCGTGAAATGGAAGATTTTTCAGGCAGGAGAACGGCGGGTGAAGGGAAACTTTCTGGTGAAGGCTCCCTATTATATCGCGATCTATTCCGAGACGCGGGAGGATTACCGCAGGAATGCAGGCTGCCTGATGGAGCAGCTCGCTCTCTGGATGCTGACGAAGGGGATCGGCAGCTGCTATCAGGGCGGCGCGCGGGTTCGCGGAGCCGACGAGCCGGGGATGGAGCTCGTCATGGTCATGGCCTTCGGTTATCCCGCGGAGCCGCTTGAGAGACGCCGCGAGGATTTCCGACGCATCGAGATGAAAAAAATGGTGACTGTCCACGGAAAATTCGGGCCGGTGCAGAAGAAGCTGCTCGAGGCCGCGCGGCTCGCGCCCTCGGCCATGAACCTGCAGCCATGGCGCTTTGTGTCCGCGGATGACCGCATCCATCTCTTTGTCAAAAAGCCGGGCGGCTTTGGGCGGTGCGCGCAGGAAAACTACAATTTTTTCGACGCCGGGATTGCCTTTTCCCATATGCTGATCACCGCGGAGGAGGAGTGGTTTGACTTAAGCTATCAGAAGCTCGACAGCATCCTGGAAAAGGATTTTCAGAACTATATCTATGTCGGCAGCCTGTTGATACAGGACGCCTGAAGAGGAGGGAACCATGCCGGACGATCCGATGCTGCTTCTGAGCTATGTGAACACCGAGCTTCGCGACTTTTACCCGGATTTTCGCAGCTTCTGTGAGGATAAGGGAGTGAGCGAAAGAGAGCTGTGTGAAAAGCTCCGGGGCATCAACTACGAGTACGATAAAAATTTAAATCGATTTGTGTAAAAAACCTGTTGACAAAAGCGATTGATTCCGTTATTATAACTATTGTCGCTGATGCGGCGGCAAAGTTTGCGACAGTAGTACAGTTGGTAGTACGCCACCTTGCCAAGGTGGAGGTCGCGGGTTCGAGTCCCGTCTGTCGCTCTTCAAAAAGTCCTGAGTCTCAGGGCTTTTTTTGTTGCGGTTGCTTTTTTTGCGGGCAGCAGTTATACTGAATAGCGAACCTGACGTTTATAAAGCAGAATCTGGAAGGCTAAGGACGAATGGAGTACGGAAAATTGATGGAACAGGATGAGATTCTGGATGGTCTGCACGAGGAGTGCGGTGTATTCGGCATTTACGATTTTGACGGAGGAGATGTGGCTTCCTCCGTTTATTACGGTCTTCTGGCGCTGCAGCACCGGGGACAGGAGAGCTGCGGCATCGCGGTGGCGGACACGCACGGCCCGCGCAGGGTGGTGACGCAGAAGGGCATGGGTCTGGTGAACGAGGTGTTCACGCCGGAGATGCTGGAGAGCATGCACGGTGATATCGCGGTGGGACACACGCGCTATTCCACGGCGGGCAGCAGCACGCGGGAGAATGCGCAGCCGCTGGTGCTGAATTACATCAAGGGTACGCTCGCGGTGGCGCATAATGGAAATCTGATCAATGCCCCGCAGCTGCGGCGGGAGTTGGAGTACAGCGGCGCGATTTTTCAGACGACGATCGACTCGGAGGTCATCGCCTATCACATCGCGCGGGAGCGCGTGAAGACGAAGACGGTGGAGCAGGCGGTCGCCAATGCGATGGATAAGCTGAAGGGCTCCTATTCGCTGGTGATTATGTCGCCGCGAAAGCTGATCGGCGCGCGGGACCCTTACGGATTCCGGCCTCTCTGCATCGGCAAACGCGACAATACCTGGATTCTCGCGTCGGAGACGGCGGCGCTGCACACGATCGGCGCGGAGTTTGTGCGCGATGTGGAGCCGGGCGAGATTGTCAGCATTTCTCCGAAATACGGGATTGAGTCGGACAGGAGTCACTGCATTCCGAAGGAAAAGATGGCGCGCTGTATTTTTGAATATATCTACTTTGCGCGTACGGACAGCCAGATCGATGGGGTGAGTGTATACGCTTCCCGCATCCGCGCGGGAAAATATCTTGCGATCGACAGTCCGGTCGACGCCGACCTGGTCGTGGGCGTGCCGGAGTCCGGCAATTCGGCGGCGCTGGGTTATTCCCTGCAGTCAGGCATTCCTTATGGCACGGCCTTTGTGAAGAACAGTTATATAGGAAGGACTTTTATTAAGCCGAAGCAGAGCAGCCGTGAATCGAGCGTACAGGTGAAGCTGAGCGCGCTGCGGGAGGCGGTCGATGGAAAGCGTGTGATCATGATCGACGATTCGATTGTGCGCGGCACGACGAGTGACCGCATTGTGCGGATGCTGCGGGAGGCGGGAGCGAAGGAGGTTCACATGCGCGTGGCCGCGCCGCCCTTCTTGTATCCCTGCTATTTCGGAACGGATATCCCGGCGCGCGATCAGCTGATCGCCTATCATCGCACAGTTGAGGAGATCCGTGCGATCATCGGGGCGGATTCGCTGGCATATCTTAATCTGGAGCGTCTGGGGGAGATGGTGGACGGACTCGCGTACTGCGACGGCTGCTTTACCGGAAAGTACCCGATGGCTCCGCCGACGGAGGATATTCGTGGGGAATATGAGCGCTAATACTGAGCTGAGCGAAGCGTAGTGGAGCTGAGCACGGCTCAACGTATAAAAAGAAGGAGAATCATTATGAGCACAGACCGTTATGTAAGCCCGCTCTCTGAGCGCTATGCGAGCAGGGAGATGCAGTATATTTTTTCACAGGATATGAAATTCCGCACCTGGCGCAGGCTGTGGATCGCGCTGGCCGAGACGGAGCAGGAGCTGGGGTTGCCGATCACGGATGAGCAGATCGCGGAATTAAAGGAGCATGCCGACGACATCAACTACGACGTCGCGCGGGCGCGTGAAAAGGAAGTGCGTCACGACGTCATGTCGCATGTCTACGCCTACGGCGTACAGTGTCCGAAGGCGAAGGGCATCATCCATCTCGGTGCGACCTCCTGCTATGTGGGAGACAATACTGATATCATCGTCATGACCGAGGCGCTGAAGCTTGTGAAGAAAAAGCTCGTCAATGTCATCGCGGAGCTTGCGAAGTTTGCGGATGAATATAAGGAGCTGCCGACGCTGGCCTTTACACATTTTCAGCCGGCGCAGCCGACGACCGTGGGCAAGCGCGCCTCGCTCTGGCTGCAGGAATTCTGCATGGATCTCGAGGATGTGGACTATGTGCTCGGCTCGATGAAGCTGCTCGGCTCGAAGGGCACGACGGGTACGCAGGCGAGCTTCCTCGAACTCTTTGAGGGCGATCAGGAGAAGATTGACCGCATCGACCCGATGATCGCCAGAAAGATGGGATTTGAAAAATGCGTGCCGGTCTCGGGTCAGACCTATTCGAGAAAGACGGACACGCGTGTGCTGAACGTGCTTGCGGGCATTGCGGCGAGCGCGCACAAGATGTCGAACGATATCCGCCTGCTGCAGCATCTGAAGGAGGTGGAGGAACCTTTCGAGAAATCGCAGATTGGTTCTTCCGCGATGGCCTATAAGAGAAATCCGATGCGCAGCGAGCGTATCGCCTCGCTCTCGCGCTATGTGATGGTAGACGCGCTGAATCCGGCGATCACCTCCGCGACGCAGTGGTTCGAGCGAACGCTTGATGATTCGGCGAACAAGCGCCTCTCGATTCCCGAGGGCTTCCTCGCGGTCGATGGAATTCTCGATCTGTGTCTGAACGTCGTCGATGGTCTGGTCGTCTATCCGAAAGTGATCGAGAAGCGGCTGCGCAGCGAGCTTCCCTTCATGGCGACCGAGAATATCATGATGGACGCGGTGAAGGCCGGCGGCGACCGTCAGGAGCTGCACGAGAAGATCCGCACGCTTTCGATGGAGGCGGGGCGGAATGTCAAGGTGGAAGGAAAAGAGAATAATCTGCTCGAACTGATTGCGGAGGATCCCTCTTTCAATCTGAGTCTCGAGGAGCTGGAGGCCTGTATGGAGCCGTCCCGCTATGTCGGGCGTGCGCCGCTGCAGGTGGAGAATTTCCTGCGGGAGGTCGTGAATCCGATTCTTGAGGAGAATAAAGAACTGCTCGGCGTGAAAGCGGAAATAAACGTGTAATAAAAGTCCCGGGCGGCGGTTGCGGAGCAATCGACTTTTATTAAGCTGAACTACGGTGTACCATGGAGGGCTCGCATGTACAGTTACCACTTCACGGAATGGCTGGCGCTGTTTTATTTCTACTGTATTTTCGGCTGGTGCTTTGAGGCGGCCTATGTGTCGCTCAAGGAGCATCGGCCTGTGAACCGTGGCTTCATGAAGGGACCCTGGCTGCCACTCTATGGGAGCGGCGCTGTCCTGATTCTCTGGCTGACGCTGCCGTTCCAGGAAACCCCTGCGCTGGTGTTTCTGGTCGGGGCGGCGGGAGCTACGGTGCTCGAATATGTGACCGGCGTCGTGATGCTGCGGCTTTTCAAGGTCCGCTACTGGGATTACAGCAACCAGCGTTTCCAGTTTCAGGGGCATATCTGTCTGACGTCCACGATTGCCTGGGGACTCTTAAGCCTTCTGATGGTGTATGTGGTGCACGAGCCGGTGGCAGGCGTCGTGCTTGGCCTTCCGGAGGATGTGTCTTCCGTGCTTACCTTCGCAGTCACGGTTCTGGTTGCGTATGACTTCCGCGGCGCACTGAAGGAAGCGCTCGACCTGCGCGATCTGCTGATCGAGGCGGAACAGCTCCGCGCGGAGGCCGAGAAGAGGCTGGAGGAGAAAAAGCGCGTTCTCGAGGCGGCGGCGACGTTTACCGAAGCCGCGGCACGAGAGTCGATTGCGCAACGGCGGGAAGAACTGGCGGACAGGATGGAAAGAAGCGCCATGCAGCTTCAGGAAAAGCGGGAACAGATCATGGGGCGCGTGGAGAGAAGCGCTACGGGGCTTCAGGAAAAAAAGGAGCAGCTCACGGATCGCATGGGGAAAGGCAGTGCGGAGCAGCAGGAAAAGAAAGCGCAGCGCACAGAGCGAACCGAGCGGGAGTTTGCCGAGCTGCGTGAACGCGGAGAGCAGCTTATGCAGCGTCTTGAGAAGAGCACGGAGCAGCTTCGTCGGAGAAATCCCTCGCTTCGCCCGGAGCTGCCGGAGATCAGCATAGAAGAGCTGCGCGAGCGGATTCGGAAGCTGAGGGAAAAATAAAAAGGTGACCTGAGGGAGGAAGAATATGGTTAAAAAACTGATGGCGCATATCGGCGAATACAAGAAAGATTCGCTGTTGGCGCCGCTCTATGTGACGATCGAGGTCATCCTGGAGGTGATGCTGCCGATCCTGATGTCCAGGGTGATCGACAACGGTGTGTCCACGGGAAATATGGGATATGTGGTGCGGACGGCGATCCTGATGCTGGCGGCGGCGATGTGCGCGCTGGCGGCCGGCGTACTCTCCGGCAGACATGCCGCGCGGGCAGCCATGGGCTTTGGCCGGAACTTAAGAAAGGCGATGTACGACAATATTCAGGATTTTTCCTTTCAGAACATCGACCGCTACTCGACGGCCGGCCTGGTGACGCGTATGACGACGGATGTGACGAACGTGCAGAACGCTTATCAGATGATTATCCGCACGTTGGTGCGTTCTCCGATCATGATGCTGTCGGCGCTTGCCATGTGTATTTACATCAATCCGAATCTGTCGGTGATCTATATCGTTGCGATCCTTTTCCTGGTCAGCGTGCTGGCCTTTATCATGACGCATTCGTTCCCGATTTTTGATAAAACGTTCAAGGGCTACGACCGACTGAACGCGAGCGTGCAGGAGAACCTGACCGGTATCCGCGTCGTGAAATCCTTCGTTCGTGAGGATTATGAAAATAAAAAGTTCTGTGACGCGACGGACAATCTGAAAAATCTCAGTATCAGTGCCGAAAAACTGGTCATCATGAATATGCCTGTCATGCAGTTCACAGTTTATACCTGTATCCTGCTGGTCTCCTGGGTCGGCGCGCGTCTGATCGTCGTGCACGGGTCCATGACGACCGGGCAGCTGATGAGCCTTTTCACCTACACGACGCAGATCCTGATGGGGTTGATGATGATTTCCATGGTGTTCATCATGGTGACGATGGCGCAGGCCTCGGGAGAGCGTATCGTGGAGGTGCTCGATGAAAAGAGTTCGCTGACAAATCCGGAAAATCCGGTCTATGAAGTGCCAGACGGCGCGATTCAGTTCGAACATGTGAATTTCTCCTACAGCGGTGATGCGGACAAATGTGTCCTGCGCGATATCAATCTCGACATTCATGCGGGCGAGACGATCGGCGTGATCGGCGGCACCGGCAGCTCAAAGTCGACGCTTGTGCAGATGATTCCCAGGCTCTACGACGTGCTCTCCGGCTCGGTGAAGGTCGGCGGCAGGGATGTGCGGGAGTACGACATCGAGACACTGCGCGACGCGGTTTCGATGGTATTGCAGAAAAATGTACTTTTCTCCGGAACGATTCTCGAGAACCTCCGCTGGGGCGACAAGGACGCCAGCGAGGAGGACTGCAGGAGAGTCTGCCGTCTGGCGCAGGCGGATGAATTTATTGAGAAGCTGCCGGACGGTTACAATACCTATATTGAACAGGGCGGAACGAATGTCTCCGGCGGGCAGAAGCAGCGCCTGTGTATCGCGCGCGCCCTTCTGAAAAAGCCGAAGGTGCTGATTCTCGACGATTCGACAAGCGCGGTCGATACGCATACGGACGCGCTGATCCGCAAGGCTTTCGCGGAAGAAATTCCGGATACGACAAAGCTCATCATCACGCAGCGTATCTCCTCCGTGGAGGACGCGGATCGGATCATCGTGCTGGACCAGGGGCGTGTCGTCGGCTTCGGTACGCATGAGGAGCTGCTCGGGAGCAATGCGATTTATCAGGAGATCCATGAGCTCCAGAAGAAGGGAGGGGACGACGATGAGTGAGAGAACCTTCAAAGGTCCCGGACCGCGGATGAGCGGCACCTCAAAGAGTAGGACGCCGGGGAAGACGTTGAAGAGGCTGCTCGGCTATGTGTGGAAGGATTATAAGCTGGCGTTTCTGCTCGTGCTGATCTGCATCGCGATCGGTTCGCTGGCCGGCGTCATGGGAAATCTGTTCCTGAAGAGTCTGATCGACGACTATATCACGCCGCTCCTCTCGCAGTCAAGTCCGGATTTTACGCCGCTGATCCGGGCGCTGCTGACGATGGCCTGCATTTACTATGCAGGCGTGCTGGCGACTTACTGTTATAACCGGATCATGATCAACGTGACGCAGGGCACCCTGAAGACCATCCGGGATGAGATGTTCACGCATATGGAGCGCCTGCCGATCAAATATTTTGATATACACACGCATGGCGATGTAATGAGCTGTTATACAAACGACACCGATACGCTGCGTCAGATGATCAGCCAGAGTATTCCTCAGCTCATCAGTTCGGCGGTGACGGTCGTCAGTACCTTTGTCTCCATGCTGATCCTGAGCCTGCCGCTGACGGCTCTCATTGTGGTGATGATTTTCGTCATGCTGAATGTGGTGCGCACAGTCGGTGGAAAGAGCAGCGCGTACTTTATCAGACAGCAGAAGTCTCTGGGGCGCGTCAATGGTTACATCGAGGAGATGATGGAGGGTCAGAAGGTTGTCAAGGTCTTCTGCCACGAAGAGGAAGCGATCAAAAACTTCGATGAGCTGAATGATGATCTGTTTGACAGCGCAAAGAATGCAAACACTTTCGCGAACATCCTGATGCCGATCATGGGAAATCTGGGCTACATCAATTACGTGCTGACGCTGGCGCTTGGATCTGTTCTGGCGATTACCGGGATCGGCAGTATGACGCTCGGCACCCTGGCCTCCTTCCTGCAGCTCACGAGAAGCTTTAACCAGCCGATCACGCAGATCTCACAGCAGTTCAACTCAATCATCATGGCGCTGGCCGGCGCGGAGCGGATCTTCGAGCTGCTCGACGAGCCAGAAGAGGAGGACAACGGTTATGTCTCGCTTGTGAATGTGAAGGAAGAGGCGGACGGCACGCTCACGGAGACGGCGGAGCGCACCGGAATCTGGGCCTGGAAGCATCCGCATAAGGCGCTCGGTACCATTACCTATGAGAAGCTCGAGGGCGATGTGGTGCTGGACGGCGTGGACTTCGGCTATACGGACGACAAGATTGTGCTGCACGATATCAGGATGTATGCGAGACCGGGGCAGAAGATCGCCTTTGTCGGCGCGACCGGCGCGGGCAAGACGACGATCACGAATCTGCTGAACCGTTTCTACGATATTCAGGACGGAAAGATTCGTTACGACGGCATCAATATCAATAAGATTAAAAAGCCGGAGCTGCGGCGCGCACTTGGGATCGTGCTGCAGGATACGCATCTTTTCACCGGTACGATTGCCGACAACATCCGTTATGGCAAGCTCGACGCGACGGACGAGGAGGTCGTGGCGGCGGCAAAGCTCGCGAATGCCGACTATTTCATCACGCGTCTGCCGGACGGCTACAATACCATGCTGAGCGGCGACGGCGCCAGCCTGTCCCAGGGTGAGCGCCAGCTTCTGGCCATCGCGCGGGCGGCGGTCGCAGATCCGCCGGTGCTGATCCTCGACGAGGCAACGTCCAGCATCGATACGCGCACCGAGACGATCGTGCAGGACGGCATGGACCGGCTGATGAAGGGAAGGACGGTGTTTGTCATCGCACACAGGCTCTCGACAATCAGGAACGCGGATGTTATTATGGTTCTGGACCAGGGCCGCATCATCGAGCGGGGCAATCACGAGTCCCTGATCGCGGAGCGCGGACGGTACTATCAGTTATACACGGGAGCATTTGAACTTTCATGAGAAATACGGTAATTTTTGATATGGATGGAACTCTTCTGGATACGCTGGAGGACATCTATCTGAGCGTGAATGAGGTGCTCGCGAGGGCGGGTCTTCCGCTCAGGACGCGGGACGAGGTGCGGCAGTTTGTCGGCATCGGTTCGCAGGCGCTGATGCGCCGCTGTATCGAGGGCGGCGAGTCGAACCCGAAATACGGGGCATGCCACGCGGCGTTTCAGGAGTATTATCATACGCATCTGAATGATCACACGGTTCCCTATGAAGGAATCGTGTGGCTTCTTGACGCCCTGCGTCAGGCCGGTTTTCCGATGGCGATCGTCTCCAATAAGTCGGACAGCGCGGTGAAGGGTCTGAACCGCGAGATGTTCGGCGAGCGGATTCCGGTGGCGATCGGGGCGCGGGAAGGCGTGCGAAAGAAACCTGCGCCGGACACGGTCTATGAGGCCATGCGTGAGCTGGGCGTGGAGAAGGACGCCTGCGTCTATGTGGGGGACTCGGAGACGGATCTCGAGACCGCGGCGAACACGGGGATTCCCTGCGTCTGTGTTTCCTGGGGCTTCCGGGGGCGCCGGACACTCGAGGAGCTCGGCGCGGAGCGAATCGCGGATACAGCCCAGGGTCTGCTGGACATTCTGAAGGAATACGCAGGTGACTGAAGATGGGACGGATGAAGAATAATCTGCTGCTTGTTCTGACAGCATTGATCTGGGGCTGCGCCTTTGTCGCGCAGAGCGTCGGCATGGACTACGTAGGCCCCTTTACTTTTAATACGGTGCGCTATATCATCGGCGCGCTGGTTCTGCTCCCGGTAATTCGTCTTGTGGATCACATGGAGGAAAAGAACGGGGAGACTGCGGAGCAGAAGCAGGCGCGGATCGGCGATAAAAAGACCCTGGTGAGGGGCGGCGTCTGCTGCGGCGTCGCGCTGGCGGTCGCGAGCAGCCTGCAGCAGTGGGGCATTCTGTTCACGACGGTCGGCAAGGCGGGCTTCATCACGGCGATGTATATCGTGCTCGTGCCGATTCTCAGCGTTTTCCTCGGGAAAAAGCTGCGGCCGCTGATCATACCCTGCGTCGCGCTGGCCGTCGCGGGACTCTATCTGCTGTGCATGACGGAGGGCTTCTATCTGAATATCGGCGATGTTTTTGTCATCGCCTGCGCCTTCGTCTTCTCGATTCATATTATGGTGATCGACCATTTCTCGCCGCTCGTGGACGGTGTGAGGATGTCGGCGATTCAGTTCCTGACCGCTGCGATCGTCTGTGCGGTGCCGACGCTCATGTGGGAGACCGCGACACTCGACCAGGTGCCCGCGGCCTGGAAGCCGATTCTCTACGCGGGCGTCATGTCCTGCGGCGTCGCCTATACGCTGCAGATCGTCGCCCAGAAAAACGCCGATCCGACGGTCGCCTCGCTGTTGATGAGCCTTGAGTCCGTCTTCTCCGTGCTGGCGGGCTGGGTACTGCTGGGACAGGCGCTGAGTCTGCGTGAGCTGCTCGGCTGCGTGCTGATGTTTGCCGCGATCGTACTGGCACAGCTGCCGGAGAAAAGGGCGGTCTGACATGAAAAAACCGCTGGAGCTCTATATCCATATTCCCTTCTGCGTAAGAAAATGCGACTACTGTGATTTCTTGTCCGCGTCGGCAGACAGGGGGACGAAGGAGCGCTATGTTTCGCAGCTGCTGGAGGAAATCCGGCAGAGCGTGCCGCTCGTGCAGGAATATGAGGTGTCGACGGTTTTTATTGGTGGGGGTACGCCGAGTATCCTCCCGGCGGGAGAGATCGGGCGGATACTGAAGCTTCTGCGGGAACAGTTTGACTGGCAGGGACGGCCTGAGATCACGATCGAGGCCAATCCCGGAACGCTCTCCGCAGAAAAGCTGACCGCTTATCGCGACTTTGGTATCAATCGCATCAGCCTGGGGCTGCAGTCCGCGGACAATGAGGAGCTGCAGCGGCTGGGGCGCATTCATACCTGGGAGCAGTTTCTTGCGAGCTTCCGGCTCGCCCGCGAGGCCGGTTTTCGCAATATTAATGTGGATCTCATGTCCGCGCTGCCCGGCCAGACGGCGGCGGACTGGCGGCGTACGCTCGAAAAGGTGCTGGCGCTGGAGCCGGAGCATATCTCCGCCTACAGCCTGATCATCGAGGAGGGCACGCCCTTCCATGAACGCTACGCGGAGCATCCGGAGCTTTTGCCCGATGAGGACGAGGAGCGCCGGATGTATTACGATACGAAGGAAATCCTGGCGGCGCGGGGCTATGCGCGCTACGAGATCTCCAATTACGCGAAGCCGGGCTACGCCTGCCGCCACAATCTCGGCTATTGGGAGCGGACGGATTACAGGGGCTACGGCCTCGGGGCGGCGTCCCTGCTGGACAATGTGCGCAGCAACAATACGCGGGAGATGGAAGCGTATCTGCGCGGCGAATTTGCCGGGACGAGCGAGGTTCTGAGTGAGAAGGACATTCGTGAGGAATATTTTTTCCTCGGTCTTCGCAGGATGGAGGGTGTGGATCCCGGGTCGTATCGGGAGCACTACGCCGCGCTGTTTGCGAAGCTCGGGGAGCAGGGGCTCCTGGAGGAGAGCGGAAGATATGTCCGCCTGACCGACCGGGGGATCGACGTGAGCAACTATGTGTTCGCGCAGTTTCTGGAGTGAAAATAAAAGGTGAGGAGAAACCATGCAAAGTGAACTGACTTTTTTGGAGGAACAGAATATTTCGGAGGAGCTTTTGCGGAAGGTGGAGGAGTTCCGGGAGAGTTATCCGGTCTCGGATGCGGTGAAAAACCGTGTCTCGCGGCCTTCGATTCCTTTTTACGGGAAAGAGATTCTGGAGATGGCGATCACGGCGCTGCTGCAGGGCTCGAATCTGCTGCTTTCCGGTGCGAAGGCCACCGGAAAAAATATTCTGGCAGAGAATCTGGCCTATATCTTCGGACGCCCGACTTACAATATTTCCTTTAATGTCAATACGGACAGCAGCTCGCTCATCGGGACGGACACCTTCCGCGACAACGAGGTGCAGCTGCGCAAGGGCAGCGTTTACCGCTGCGCCGAGGAGGGCGGCTTCGGCATTTTCGATGAGATCAATATGGCGAAGAACGACGCGGCCAGCGTGCTGCACGCGACGCTCGACCACCGCCGTATGATCGACGTGCCGGGCTATGACCGCATCGAGCTGCACCCGGCGACGCGCTTTATCGGGACGATGAACTACGGCTACGCGGGGACGCGCGAGCTCAACGAGGCGCTGGTTTCACGCTTTCTGGTCATCGACATGCCGCCTCTGACGGAGGAAAATCTGCGGAAAATCATCGAACACGACTATCCGCAGATTCGCCCGGACGCAGAGGCCGCGTTCTGCGGGCTGTTCCTCGACCTGCAGCTCAAGGCGCAGAACAGCGAAATCTCGACCAAGGCGCTGGATCTGCGCGGTCTTCTGGGCGCGCTGGGCGCGGTAGAGATCGGTCTTGCGCCGCTGAAAGCGGTGGAGATGGGTGTCACGAACAAGGCCTTCGATATCTTCGAGAAGGAGATTGTATCGGATATGGTCATGACCCGCATCCCGGAGGACTGGACGCGGGAGGATGTGTTTGAAGCAACTGCCTGAACCCTGGAGGAAGAACTTTGGAAGAGGAGTATCGCTACGAACTGGAAAACCGCATGCGCAACCTGCTCTGGACCGTCAGTGGGGATTATGAGCTGGAGGCGAATCTCGACGTCGATTCGTTTCGCCATTATCCCTCCATTTCTCTCTATGACGCGGTCAGGCAGGGCGCTTTTGCGCGCTTTTTTTCCACGGACGAGTTTGGCCTCTATCTGGTGAAGAAGCTGTATCTCGGGGCGGATGAGGCTTCCCTGATGCTGCTCGCGCAGCTGTGCGTCGATCAGGCGGCATGCGAGAAGGCCGCGGAAGAACGCCCGGGCCTGCGTTCTCTGCGGCGCAGAGCCTGTGCGGATATTCTGGAACGGGATTTTGACCGGCTGGCCGCGCATCCGCTCGGGCGGCTGAAGATCGCGGTGCTGCGGGACGGGATCGATGGAAATTATACCGCCGGAAAGCAGATCACGGAACAGATGGAGGAGCTCTTTGCCCTGCGCGGCGCGACGGATACGATGGAGGTCATCCGACAGACCGACCGCTTTTATAATCGCCTGGTCGATCCGGCTTTCGTGACGGAGCACGGTGGTCTTGAGACGGTGCTGGCGGTCAGTGCGGAGGATCTGCGTGCCTTTGACTGGCAGGATTTCCTCGACGAGGCGGCGCTGGAGGCCGCGATGGAGCTGGAGGAAGAGACGGCGAGTATCGACCCGGAGCAGGAGACGCCGGAGGGGCGCGGGCATGCCGGGCGTATTCTGGTTACGGAAGAGGCCGCACGCAAGATGTATTCCTACATTGAGCTGAATTTCGGGAGCTCCTACATGGACGAGCGGGAGCAGGAGCGCCTGAACCGTCGCGTCTGCCGCGGCGTCCACGGGGACTGCCGGCTGTACTTTACCGACGGCATCATCGAGCACGCGGTTCGCGAGAATAATACCTATGTGCTGGCCTGCCGCACCAGAGATCAGAATGAGCGCTTCTACAGCCAGCACCGGCGCGTGTCGCGTCACAATATTGAGCAGCTCGGTCAGCTGCTGCGCCGCTCGCTGCAGGCGCGCGATGAGGAGGACCGTATGGAGGCGGCCTATGGCGCGGTCATCCCGCGCAAGCTCTGGAAGGTGGGCAGGACGGACGATCCGCGTCTGTTTACGAGAGTCTTCCGGAAGCCGAACTCCGACTTCGTGGTGGATGTGCTGATGGACGGCAGCGGCTCGCAGAGGAGCCGCCAGAGTATGGTCGCGCTGCAGGGTTATATCCTCTCGGCGGCGCTGACGAAAGCGCAGATTCCGCACCGGGTCTTAAGCTTCTGCAGCTTCTGGAACTACACGGTCATGCGCCGCTTCCGGGAGTATGACGACGGCCCGGAGGCAGACTGGAGGATTTTCCAGTTTACCTCCTCTTCGAGCAATCGGGACGGCCTGGCCCTGCGCGCCGCGGCGGATGGCCTGCTGCAGCGCCCCGAGGAGAACCGGATCCTGATCGTGCTCAGCGATGGCAGGCCGAACGATGTCGTGGTCAACCGGCCGAATGTGAAGAACCCCTCTGTCTACACCGGGGAATACGCGGTGAAAGATACGGCGGCGGAGGTGCGACGGCTCCGTGCGCAGGGCATTGCCGTGCTGGGGGTCTTCGTCGGTGAGGAACGTGACCTGATGGCGGAGCGCCGGATCTTCGGCAAGGATTTCGCCTACATCCGCGACGTGTCAACCTTCGCTCACGTGGTGGGGCGCTACCTGAAGAAGCAGCTGGATGACAGGGATTAGGAGGAAAAGATGAAGGAATACGAAGTAGTACATGAGATCTTCAACGAATGCGCGAACAATCAGATGCGGGATGTCTTTTTCGAAGAGCTCACGCTGGACGATCCCGAGCAGTATATCCGGAATAAGCACAAGGATAAAGAGCTGAGTCTCGAGCGGGAGGACCTCGCGGACGGGACGATTATCTATCATGTCGAGACTTCGGGGATTTCGCAGCGATATACATTTACGGAGATATAAAAACCTCCGCGCAAAAAATCGTGAAGCATATGAAGCATATGAGGTTCCTGCCAAATGAAAAACGCTGCATGCCTTAGAGGTACGCAGCGTTTTCCGGATCGTTTTTTATGCCTGATAGTGTGGGATGCTTTCCATATCGTAATTTCTGTTATCCTGGAGGTTCAAGTTTGAAACTGAGAGGTAGCGGGTAAAGAAAAACAAGAAGGCATTACAAACAA
>JAJBTX010000006.1 GCA_020860645.1 Lachnospiraceae bacterium
GGCCCTTACCCGTGAACACCGCTTCCAGCTTTTGGCAGAGGTTTTCGACGCGTTTTTCCAGCGCGTCGTAATCGCTTTTGGCAAGTAGCTTCAGGGTGGCGATGCCTGCGGCCATGGCGAGAGGGTTGCCGGACAAGGTGCCCGCCTGGTAGATGCCGCCTTCCGGCGCGTTGGGGCGCATGTATTCCGCCTGGCCGCCGTAGGCGCCGACCGGCATGCCGCAGCCGATGATCTTTCCATAGGTGACGAGATCCGCTGTGACGCCGAAATATTCCTGTGCGCCGCCGCGCGCGAGACGGAAGCCCGTGATCACCTCATCAAAGATGAGGAGCGAGCCGTTTTCCGTGCAAAGCTTCCGAAGTCCCTCGAGAAATCCACTCTCCGGCAGGACGACGCCCATATTTGCGCCGACCGGTTCGAGGATCACCGCCGCAATCTCTTTCCCATATTTGTCAAACAGCTGCTCTACGCCCGCGAGGTCATTGTAGGCCGCGAGCAGCGTATCCTGCGTCGCGCCCTTCGGCACGCCGGAGCTGTCCGGCACGCCCGCCGTCATAACGCCGGAGCCGGCCTTCACAAGCATCGCGTCCGTGTGGCCATGATAGCAGCCCTCGAATTTGACGATCTTATCCCGACCTGTGAAGCCGCGGGCCGCGCGGATCGCGCTCATGACCGCCTCCGTCCCGGAGTTCACCATGCGCATCATCTCGACCGAGGGCACCATCTCGTGGATCAGCCGCGCCATATCAACCTCGGCCTCCGTGGCCGCGCCGAAGCTTAAGCCCTTCCGACAGGCCTCCTCCACTTTTTCCAGCACAGCCGGATGCGCATGGCCGAGAATCATCGGCCCCCAGGAGCCGACATAATCAAGATAACGCTTTCCGTCCGCATCGGTGAGGTACGCGCCCTCGGCGGAGGCGATAAAGCGCGGCGTTAAGCCGACCGAGCCAAAGGCCCGCACCGGGGAGTTGACGCCGCCCGGCATCAGTTTCACCGCTTCCTGAAAAAGCTCTTCCGACCTGCCCATCAGCCGATCCTCCCCTCGTCCATATAGTATGCAAGCTCTTTTGCAAAATAGGACATGTAAATATCCACGCCCGCGCGGTAGGCGCAGGCCGCCATCTCGCAGAGCACCGCCGTCTCATCGATGTAGCCGAGCTTCGCTCCGGCCTTCACCATCGCGTACTCGCCGCTGACGCTGTAGGCCGCCATCGGCACGTCGGTCGCGTCCTTGATCTCACGCACCATGTCGAGGTAGGACATCGCCGGCTTCACCATGATGATGTCCGCGCCCTCCTCGATGTCGAGCAGCGCTTCCTTCATGCCCTCGCGACGGTTGTGATAATCCATCTGATAGCTCTTGCGGTCGCCGAAAGCCGGCGCGCTGCCCGCCGCGTCGCGGAAGGGTCCATAGAAAGCTGACGCGTACTTGACCGCGTAGGACATGATCGGCGTCGTGAAGAGCCCATTGTGATCCAGCGCCTCGCGGATCGCCTGGATATGCCCGTCCATCATGTCGGAGGGCGCGACCATATCCGCTCCCGCCTGTACCTGACTGACCGCGATCTCGGCCAGCTTATCGAGCGTCAGATCATTATCCACGTACTCCCCTTTGAGAATACCGCAGTGACCGTGACTCGTATACTCGCACATACAGACATCGCCGATGTAATAGAGAGCCGGCACCTCTTTCTTCGCCTTTGCGAAGGCCCGCTGGACAATGCCGTCGCAGGCGTAAGCCTGGCTGCCATACTCGTCCTTTTTTGCCGGAATGCCGAAGAGCATGACCGAGCCCACGCCCGCGTCCGCCATCTCGTTTAAGATTTCCGGCATGCGGTCCACGCTGTAGCGGTACTGCCCCGGCATCGTCGGAATCTCTTCCTTAATATTCTCGCCGTCCATCACAAACATGGGATAGACGAGCGAGCTCTTGTCCATACGCGTCTCGCGCACCATCTTGCGCAGCGCCGCCGTCGTGCGCAGCCTTCTTGGCCTCACGATCATATCTCTTTCCATTCTTCCGCCACCTCTTTTTGTATTTTCTCTGTCCAGCGCCTCGCCAGACGATGATCCGTTCCTCCTGCGTTCACCCCGATCACCAGGTCATCCGCAAATGCAATCCCCGGAAACTGAAAATCGCAGAGCCCCCGGTCGCTGCACACATTCACCAGAATCCCCTTCTGCTTACACTCGCGCCAGATCGCCTCGTTCACCGCCTGATCGTCCGTCGCCGCCAGCACCATCCATGCGTCATCAGGGATGCCTCCTGTCTCATAACAGGTCTCGCGGTATGTCAGCTTTCCCGCAGTCTCCGCCTCCCGGATTGCCTCTGAGGCCTCCGGAGCAATCACGGTCAGAGACTTCTCAAAAGCCAGCAGGGTCTCCACTCTGCGCGTGGCAATCCTTCCCGCCCCATAGACAATGATCTTTTTATCTGTAATATCAAAAAATAAAGGGAATTTTCTATGCATCTTTTTCGTCTCCGCGGGAATACCCCTCAATCTTTTTTATTTTACAACCGATAGATTTCCCATGTCAATACCCGCTCCAGATGACTGCCCCATAAAATGTACCGTTTCTTTCATTTTCATAATTTCACACTTTTCGGGAAAGACTATGCGCGAGGTGATTTTCATGAGCAGATTATCCGAGGATTTTAATGAAAACATTGCCACCCTGAACGCGCTGCTGGGCGTGGAGCGGAATTTTGATATTATGGAAAAGAAGATGAAACTCGGCGGACGCGATGCGAGTCTCTTTTTCATCGATGGCCTGACGAAAGATGAGATTCTGGAAAAGCTGCTGGAATTTTTTTATGGCCGGAAAGCGGATGATCTGCCGCGGACGCTGGAGGAATTTCAGATCACCAGTCTGCCCTACGCAGAATCGGAGGTTCTCACCGACACGGAGGATGTCATAAAGAACCTGCTCTCCGGCGTGCCCTGCCTCTTCCTCTCCGGCTATTTCGGCTGCCTCACGATCGACTGCCGCACCTACCCGGCCAGAAGCGTCGAGGAGCCGCTGAAGGACCGGACTCTGCGCGGCTCAAGAGACGGCTTCGTGGAGACGCTCGTCGCGAACACCGCGCTCATCCGCAGGCGCATCCGCTCGCCAAAGCTCTGCATGGAGATGCGCGAGCTGGGAAAGAGCAGCCGCACCGATCTCGCGCTCTGCTATATGGAGGACCGTGTCGACTGGTCCTGTCTGGAAAAAATCAAAAAACGGATTCAGGAAATTGAGGTGGACGCCCTGACGATGAATCAGGAAAGCCTTGCTGAGCTTCTGCTGCCCGGGCACTGGTTCAACCCGCTGCCGCGCTTCCACCGCTCCGAGCGGCCCGACACCGCGGCGGCCCAGATTCTCGAAGGAGATATCGTGATACTCGTGGACAACTCCCCCGCCGCGCTGATCCTGCCGACCAGTCTCTTCGCGATCACGGAGGAGGCGAACGATTATTATTTCCCGCCGATCACCGGAACCTACTTAAGGCTCACCCGGATGCTGATCATGCTCCTCTCGATCGTGCTGACGCCTTTATTTCTGCTGTATTCGCAGCGTCCGGAGTGGATACCGGAGGCGCTGCGCTTCATCGAAATCCAGGAGACCGTGCATGTCCCGCTGATCCTGCAGTTTCTCATCCTGGAGCTGGCGGTCGACGGGCTGCGTCTGGCCGCCGTGCACACGCCTGACATGCTGAGCACGCCGCTCTCCGTCATCGCCGGTCTGGTGATCGGTGAATTTGCAGTGAATTCCGGCTGGTTCAATTCGGAGGTCATGCTCTACATGGCCTTCGTCACGCTCGCCGGTTACTCGCAGGCCAATATGGAGCTGAACTACGCGGTAAAATTCCTGCGCATTGTGCTGCTGCTTGCAACCTGCTGCTTCGGGCTGCCAGGCTTTGTGACCGGCCTTCTGTTCATCGGCTTCTGCTTCCTCAGTTGCCGCACCTTCGCGGGACGGGGCTATCTCTACCCGCTGATCCCGTTCGACTGGAAGACGCTGAAACGGCAGCTGTTCCGGGTGAAGTTATGATACCCCGGATTGCTTCCGGATTCATGACCTTTTGACCCTGGTATCATAACATAAATTTCTCAATGATCTCGCGGATCGCGTCGTGGTTGTTGTCGTTTTCGGTGACATAGTCCGCGGCGGCCTTCACATCCGGAAGGGCGTTGGCCACGGCGCAGCCAATACCGGCGTCATGGATCATCGAGATGTCATTGCCCTCGTCGCCGGCCGCGATGGAATTCTCGATTTTGATTCCGCGCTCCTTACAGAAGGCCTGCAGCGCCAGTCCCTTGCTCACTCCACTGGGAACAAATTCCAGGTATTCCCGGCAGCTCATGTAGATATCGATCTCGTCCCCGCTAAAGGCCTGCACATTCGCCTTCAGCTGTTCGAGGATCCCGCTGTACTGAAGGTCGATCGCCAGCATCTTACAGGCCGGCTCCTGTATCGCAGCCGCCAGGTCCGGTACAACCTTCGCCTCCATCGTCGTCTTGTTCGTATACTGCTTCAGGTTCGCGTCGTCGTGCTCCGTCAGCACGTATTCGCCCTCGTAGGTCTGCATATAAATGCCCATCTTCTGCGCTTCCCGCGCAATGCGCTTCATATAATCCGTCGACATCACTTTTTTGTAGAGGACCTCCCCTGTGACGATGTCCACAATCATCGCGCCGTTGAAGGCGAGCACGTAGCGGATGCCGATTCCGCTTAAGCTGCAGCGCTCCAGCAGCGCCACAATGCTGGACGCGGCGCGTCCCGACGCGATGACAACATCGTGCCCCGCCTCGATTGCGCGCGCGATCGCACGGCGATTGCCCTCCGATACGACTCTCTGATCATTCAGGGTTGTTCCATCCATATCCAGAAATAATGCTTTCTTTTCCATCTTCTCACATCGGCTCCGCCGGGATAAAGACCCTGCTGTGCGCCGCTCCCTCCTCTTTTTTATTTAAGTGCTTCGCATATTCCATAAAATACTGCTGCGCGCAGAGCGCGTTCTGTCCGCGGCGCTTCACCTTCCTGTAGCTGCCGTCCGGCTGCTTGACCTGCGCCTTCAGCGTATCCTTCAGCTGAATATCGAGCACATGCATGACCTCGCGCTTCAGCTCTTCCTTCTCAACCGGAAACAGAATCTCGACTCTGCGGTCCAGATTGCGCGGCATCCAGTCGGCGCTTGCCATGTACACTTCCTCCTCGCCGCCGCTGTTCAGGAAATAATAGATACGCGTGTGTTCCAGGAAGGTGCCGACGATCGAACGCACCGTGATATTCTCGCTGATGCCCGGAATCCCAACCCTCAGGCAGCAGATGCCGCGCACGATCAGCTCGATCTTCACACCGGCCGCGCTCGCCTCATAGAGCGCCGCGATGATCTCCTGATCGCAGAGAGAATTCATCTTTGCGATAATGTGCGCCGGTTCTCCGTTCTTCGCGTTCGCTGTCTCACGCCGGATCAGGAAGAGAAAGCGGTCGCGCAGCCAGAGCGGCGCGAGCGAGAGCTTGTTCCAGCTCTCCGGCTCCGAATAACCGGAAAGCATATTGAAGACCGCCGTCGCGTCCTCGCCGATCGGCTCGGCGCAGGTCAGAAGGCCCATGTCTGTATAGAGCTTCGCGGTGGAATCGTTGTAATTGCCCGTGCCGAGGTGGACGTAGCGGCGAATCCCGTCCTCCTCCCGGCGCACAACCAGCGTGATCTTGCTGTGCGTCTTGAGGCCGACAAGCCCATAAATAACATGGCAGCCCGCGCGCTCGAGCATCTTCGCCCAGGCGATATTATTCTCCTCATCAAAGCGGGCCTTCAGCTCCACCAGCACGGAGACCTGCTTGCCGTTCTCCGCGGCCTGCGCGAGCGCCGCAATGATCGGCGAATTGCCGCTGACGCGGTAGAGCGTCTGCTTGATGGCGAGCACGTCCTTGTCACGCGCGGCCTGACGGACGAAGTCGACGACCGGATCGAAGGTCTGATAGGGATGATGCAGCAGGATATCCCCCTCGCGGATTGCCTCGAAGATGTCGCTCCTGCCGCTCAGGCCCGGCACCGGCTGCGGCGTATATTTCGGCTCCTTATAGGCGCCGAAGCCCTTCAGCCCATAGATCTTCATCAGGAAGGTAAGGTCCAGCGGTCCGTCGATCGAATAGATACCGTCCGACTTGACCGCAAATTCCTTTTTCAGAATTTTCAGCAGACGCTTGTCGACATTCCTGTCCACCTCGAGCCGGATCACCTCGCCCCACTGCCGTTTGTGAAGCTGCTTTTCGATCTCCTTGAGCAGATCGTTCGCCTCATCCTCATCGATCGCAAAATCCGCGTTCCGCATAATGCGGTAAGGATGAACGCAGAGCACATCATAGCTCAGGAAGAGCTTCTGCATATTCCGCGCAATCATCTCCTCCAGCAGAATCACGGAGCTCATCTCCTGCTCACGGTTCGGAATTGAGATAATCCGCGGGAGCACGGAAGGCACCTGCACGGTTGCGAACTCAAGCTCCGCGTCCTTCTCGCCCTTCTTTTTCAGAAGAGCGCCGAGGTTCAGCGTCTTGTTCACAATCAGAGGGAAGGGACGCGAGGAATCCACGGCCATCGGCGTCAGGACCGGATACACATTTGCCATAAAGTAATCGTCGACAAACGCGGCCTGTTCTCTCGTCAGCTTCCGGTGATCCTGGATGACGGTAAGCCCCGCCTGGCGAAGACCCGGGAGCAGCGAGCGCTGCCAGGTCGAATACTGCAGCCGCACCATACTGTGCACACGGCTGTGAATCGCATCGAGCTGCTCCTGTGCTGTCATACCGGAGATGTCCTTCCCCTGATAATCGGCGTTGACCATATCGAGGAGGGACGCCACGCGAACCATGAAAAACTCATCCAGATTTGAGGCTGTAATGCTGAGAAATTTCAGTCGTTCAAACAGAGGCGTCGTCTTATCACGCGCCTCTCCGAGTACCCGCTCATCGAAGCTGAGCCAGCTCAGCTCCCGGTTTTCATAATACTCCGGTTTTTTATACATATCCTTCATAGCGACTCCCTCTCTATACTGTCTTTTTGATCTTCAGTACCGGACGAATGCTGTAAACCTTCTCAAAAAACTCTGTCTTTTCGCGGAACAGCGCCTGTTCCAGCGTCAGATCCTCCAGAGTGCTGACGCCGATATTCATCGTGTGGTCATCCCGGAATGAAATCCGGATATCCTTAATCTTCTGCTGATGGCTGCGGTCCAGCGCATTCGCGACACGCAGGATCGCCGTCAGCTTCGCGATCTTGACATACTCCGCCTGCACGAGCAGCGAGCCCTTCGCCACTTCCTCGAAGGACAGGATGTCCCCACTGTTAAAACGGACGATATTCGCGATCATTTCACGCTCCCGGTCCGAGATTCCGATGATCTCCGTGGCCATGATGATATTATAGGAGCACTCGGACGACTGCGCCATATTGATATAGGAGCCGCAGTCATGGAGAATCACCGCGATCTGCAGCAGCAGCCGCTCGCGCTTTTTGAGGCCATGGGTCTTCTTCATTTTATCGAAAATCGTGAGCGCCATCTTTTCCATCATATTCGTGTGGGAATGGTCGGAATGGTAACGTTTCGCGATTCTCCGCGCCGACTCGATAATGTCGTTCTCAAAATTATGGCTGGAGACCACAATCTTCTTTTTCTCCGCGTAATCGTAGGCCAGGCCGTCGCCGAGATCATTGTTCAGGATAATGACATTCTCCGCGCCGGTCTCCTCGAGCAGGCGCTTGTAGATGACCATCGCGGGCGTCAGCAGTGTCCCGTTTTCCGCCGGGATGCCGAGCATCTGTGCAATCGCCTGATGTCCCGTTTCGATAAAATAATCGTAAAGACGGATAAACTCCTTCTTCGTAAACTGATTTCCCACCGGCTCCTTCCGATGGATAAACTGGTTGATATTGCCCAGATAATTGCCCATCAGCAGAAGATTTTTGATATCGCGCTCCTTCAGATATAGCTTGCGGTAGGTCTTCAGCTCATTATTCAGGAGCTCCTCGATCACGGAGGCATAGCGCACGGTACGCTCCTCCACCTCGGCAAGGCGCTCCTTCAGCCGCAGCGTTCCCATGCGGATATTCTGGGTCGCTACCAGATTTTCATTGTCAAAAAGGGACATCTGGATGCTGCCGCCGCCGACATCGACAATCGCCGCGCCCTCCCTGATATAATTTCTGAAATTTTCCTCATTTGAAGCGATGGATTTGTAGCCCAGAAAGCGCTGCTCCGCGTTGCTGAGGATCTCCAGCCGGATACCGGTCTCCACATAAATCCGGTCGAGCAGCACCGGCGTATTGTGCGTCTCGCGAATCGCACTGGTCGCGCAGGCGCGATATTCGTCCGCCCCGAATTCCCGCAGAATCTTCTTGAAATCCAGCAGCGTAGCGCAGAGCTCGTCCTCCATCCGCTCCCCGATGCTGCCCGTCTCGTAAGTGTCGCTGCCGAGCTCCATGCGGTGACGCACATGGTTGACCACGCGCACGCCGCGCTCGGCGGAGATCTCATAAATCTTGAGATTCAGCTCATAACTGCCTACATCGATTGTGCCGAAAATCTTATAAGCCATACTCTGCCTCCTACTGCCGTCCGGTGCTGCCAAATCCTCCGCGGTCAGAGCCCTTCAGATGCTCCGTCTCCTCAAATACAATCTGCGGCTGGTGCTCCATGATGCGGAACTGGCAGATGCGGTCATTCACATGAATCACGGTGTCGCGCATGGCGAGCGCCGGGAAAAACCACTGATCATTGTCGCCGCAGTAGCTCTCGTCAATCAGTCCCATGCTGTTTGTCTGGAGAATACCGAAATTCTTATACGTGCTGCTGCGCGGCACAACATGCGCCTCATAACCCTCCGGGAGCTGCATCGCAACGCCCAGCGGAATCAGACGGAACTCTCCCTGCTTCATGGAAATCTCCTGCGCGGCTCTTAAGTCAATCCAGTCGGATTTCCCTTCAATATAAGTAAGTTTCTCGATCTCTTCCGAGAAATATTTTATCTTGATCTTCTGCATTTTATGCCCTCCCTCACTGATCATGCATAGAGCACGGTCTGCCCGAGTCTCCTTGTCGCGCGCACGTCGATCACACGCTGGTTCGAGCTGCCCTTCCAGGGAAGGTTGTTGTCCTTAAGCTCCTCAACAAAACGGCCGTCCACGAGAATGTTGAGGTCGGCAACCAGCGGAAGATCCCGCACATCCTCCCAGAGATAGCCCGTGTAGAGCCAGATCGTCTTCTGCGGAAACCGTTTCCGGATCTCATTGATCAACGCGGTCAGCTCAGGGCGGTTCGGCTCATAGAGTGGATCGCCGCCGCTGAAGGTCACGCCGCTCACATACTCCTTCTCAAGTTCCGCAAAGAGCTCCTCCTTCGCCGCCTCGTCGAAGGGAAGCCCGCCATCCGGATCCCAGGTGACCGGGTTCTGGCAGTTCTTACAGTGATGCGTGCAGCCAGCCAGCCATAATACAACGCGCAGCCCGTCTCCGTTCAGCATATCATCCTTGGTAATATTGTGATATCTCATCCCTGATTCCTCGGTATCTCATAGTGTTCCAGAATACATTTGCGCAGGAAGACCAGCGCGCTCACCGTCGCCTGCTCGCGGATACTCCTGCGGTCGCCCTGAAAATGATGCTCCTCCACGGAGACGTCGCCGCGGACGCAGCAACCGATATAGACCAGTCCCGGCTGCTCCCCGTTCTCTCCCGCCTCGGGGCCGGCGTAACCGGTTACGCTGAGGCACGCGTCCGACTCACTCTTCTCCGCGCCGCCCTTCGCCATCTCCTCCGCCGTCTGGGCGCTGACCGCGGTAAAGGATTTCAGCGTCTTCTTACGGACATTCACAAGCTTGCGCTTCGCGCGGTTGCTGTAGGTGACAAAGCCGAACTTGAACACCTGCGAGGATCCCGGCACGTCGGTAATCTTTGCGCTCACCATGCCGCCGGTACAGGATTCCACCGTGGTCATCGTCATCTTCTGCTCCTTCAGAAGCGCGACCACATGCTCTTCGAGCGTCATCTCCGGATCGGTCGTGTAAATATAACTTCCAAGCCTCACCTTCAGCTCCCGTACGATGCCCTTCACCCGGTCACGCGACTCCTTGTTCAGCGCGTCCGGCGCGCTCACAAGAATATCAACGCCCGCGAGCGTAGGCGTGAGCTGAAAGCTCTCCTCCCTGGTCGCGGTCAGCATGTCGGCAAGCTGCTCACGCAGTTCACTGAGGCCGAGCCCGCAGACCTTCACGACCTTTTCATAGGGGTTCTGTACATTCGTATTACTTGCTGCTTCCATCTTAAATTTTTCCCTCCATAATTACATGGCCATTCTTTATCAGGTAATCAATCAATGAAACAACTGTCAGGATCAGAGCGATCCAGACGAGAAGTGTCTCAACAATATCAAACACGCCGCCCGGATGCAGGATCAACGCAATGATCATCAGCATCTGAAACGTCGTCTTGAACTTTCCCCAGGCGCTCGCCGCGATGACGACGCCATTGTCCGACGCGACCAGCCGGAAGCCGCTGATGATGAATTCACGGCTGATGATCACAATGACGATCCATGCCGCGAGCCGCTCCATCTCAACAAGGCAGATCATCGCGGCGCAGACCAGCAGCTTATCCGCCAGCGGATCCATGAATTTTCCGAAATTTGTGATAAGATTGCACCTTCTTGCAATCTGCCCGTCCAGGAAATCCGTCAGGCAGGCCACAATGAAGATTACAGCCGCGATGAGATCGCAGTAGTCCGGGAAATCCCCGAGCAGCAGGATCACAAAGGGTATAATCAGAAATATCCGGAATATCGTCAGTTTATTCGGCAGATTCATCTTCTATCTCTCCTATCAGATCATATTCATCGGCGCCGGTCACGCGAACGCGCACGAAGTCGCCGGTCATCAGCTCCCGCGCTGTCTGGACAAACAGATAGCCGTCCACATCGGGCGCGTCGCGCCAGGTTCTGGCCACATAAGCATCCTCATCGGCCACCTTTCCCTCGACCATGCACCAGAGACACCCGCCGACCAGCGCCTCGGTTTTCCCGAAGGCAATCTCCTGCTGCAGCTCCATGATCTCGTCGCGTCGCTTTTCTTTCAGCTCTTCCGGTACCTGGTCCGGCATTTGCGCCGCAGGCGTGCCCTCCTCCGCCGAGTAGGGGAAAACGCCCAGACGGTCAAATTCCATCTCGTCGACAAAGCTCATAAGCTCCTCATGGTCCTCTTCCGTCTCGCCGGGGAAACCGCTGATCAGCGTCGTGCGCAGGCAGATATCGGGGATTTCCTTCCGGAGCTTTTCCACGATTCTGCGGATATCCTCCTGATCCGTCCTGCGGCCCATCCGCTTCAGAATCCGGTTCGAGGCGTGCTGAATCGGCAGATCGAGGTAATGACAGATCTTCGGCTCCTCCTTCATCGTCTGAATCAGCTCATCGTAGATCTCCTCCGGATAGCAGTACTGCACCCGGATCCAGCGGATCCCCCTGATCCGGCAGAGCTCGCGCAGCAGGCGGTGCAGGCTCTTCTCACCGTAGAGATCGACACCATAGAGCGTCGTCTCCTGCGCCACGAGGATGAGCTCGCGCACGCCACGCTCCGCGAGATCCCGCGCCTCCTCAAGAAGCTGCTCCAGCGGAACGCTCCGGTAAGCGCCGCGCAGGCTCGGAATAATGCAGTACGTGCAGTGCTTGTCACAGCCCTCCGCGATCTTGAGATGCGCATAGTGGCCGCCCGTCGTCAGCACGCGCCCTCCCTGCGGCAGCACCAGCCGGTCGATATCATCGCAGATAAGCTGCGTCTGCCCGCTAAGCGCCTGCTCTGCCGCTTCCACAATCGCATCATAAGACGCCGTGCCAAGCACCGCGTCCACCTCCGGAATCTCATCGAGGATCTCCTGCCGGTAGCGCTGCGCGAGGCAGCCGGTCACGATCAGAGCCTTACAGGAGCCCGCCTTTTTATATTCCGCCATCTCGAGGATCGTGTCTACACTCTCTTCCTTTGCGTCAAGGATAAAGCAGCAGGTATTGATAATAATAATATCCGCGCTCGCCTCGTCGTCCGTAAATGTATAGCCCCTCCGCGCCAGCAGTCCGAGCATATGCTCCGAATCCACCAGGTTCTTGTCACAGCCGAGGGATACAAACATGATGTTCATCAATTCAAGCTCTCCTCTATAGTTCGTCTGGAAAACCAACCGTCTCTATGATACCACGCAAAAGGGACAAAACGCAACGTCCAGTTCCCGCCGTGCGTAAAATGTATGTAAAATTTTTTGCAACAGTTCAGAGCAGCATATAGCCTTCGAAGAAGGCGATCTCAGGGCCTGCTGTTCTGAATAAATACATTTTCCCAAAAAGGGTGCAAAAAACTGCTCCCGGAAAAGGAAGCAGTTTCGATATCCCGGGTGCATTTTCTCAGTGAAAGTATTTCTCCTTTATCAGGCCGACCGGCATCTTCTTCCCGGTCCAGAGCTCGAAGGCGTAGGCTCCCTGGTAGAGGAGCATATACATTCCGTTGAAAGCGGGACAGCCGACCTGCTGCGCCAGCTCAAGCAGACGGGTCCTGCGCGGGTTGTAGATCACGTCGGAGACAATCAGCTCCGGGTGAAGGAAGCTCGCATCCGGTATCAGGCAGCCCTCCTCACGCGGGCTCATGCCGACGGAGGAGGCGTTGACGAGAATCGCACTCTCGCCGATGCTCCTTCTCATCTGCGCCTCATCGCGCAGCTCATACATGCGGACCCTGCAGGAAGTCCCCGCATTCACACGGTCGATAACCTCCCGGACAGCGTCCCAGGACGCGCCATGCCGGGCAATGAGATCGATCTCACGCACGCCGTCGAGCGCCGCCTGCGCCACGATCGAGGAAGCCGCGCCGCCGGAACCCAGAAGCGTCATCTTCTTCCCGATAATATCGTAGCCCGCGTCCGCCACCGCAGCCATATAGCCCTTTCCGTCCGTATTATAACCGGTCAGCACGCCGTCCTCCTGCACGACCGTATTCACCGCCCCGATCAGCTTCGCCTCCCCGGAGAGGCAGTCTGCGCGCTCATACATCAGACGTTTGTGCGGCATCGTGCAGTTCCAGCCGCGCGCATTCATCGCCCGCAGGCCTTCTACGGCCACGCCGAAGCGTTCCGGGGAAACGTCGAAGGCCAGATAAACGTAATCCAGCCCGCAATAGGCGAAGGCTTCATTGTGCATGGCCGGGGAAATGCTGTGCGCAACCGGACTTCCGAGCAGGCAGAGCAGTCCTGTGTGGCCGGTACTCGGTAACTGGTTCATATTCTCCTCCTTATACATAAAGAGGCCGCCCGGAACCCTGTCCCGCAGGCGGCCTTGACAAATCTTATCTGTTTTTCTGGAAGAACTGCGGAATCTTAATCTCCTGCTCCTCCACGCTGCTCTCCGGCTTCTTGAAGGTCTTCAGTCCCGGAAGCGGCTGTACCTGCGGCGCCTTCGGCGGCGTCGGCGTATTCAGCTTCATACTCCCCGGCTGACTCTGCGCACTCTGCACCGGACGGTAGGACTGCGGAATCACAGACTTACTGCCCGCCTCCTGAAGTCCGGTCGCAATCACCGTGATGCTGACCTCATCAGAATTGCTGGAATCATACATCGCACCGAAGATCACGTTCGCATCCTCGCCGACCTGCTCCTGCACGTAACTCGCCGCCTCGTTGGCGTCGATGAGGGAGATGTCGCCGGATACATTGATAATCACATGGCTCGCGCCGGTGATCGTCGTCTCGAGCAGCGGACTCGTAACCGCCTGCTTCACCGCCTCGAGCGCCTTATCGTCGCCCCTGGCGGTACCAATGCCGATGTGGGCGATGCCCTTGTCCGTCATAACCGTCTGCACATCCGCGAAGTCCAGATTAATAAGAGCCGGCATATTGATAAGATCAGTGATGCCCTGCACCGCCTGCTGCAGCACCTCGTCAGCCTTCTTCAGCGCCTCCGGCATCGTCGTCCTGCGATCCACGATCTCGAGCAGCTTATCATTCGGAATCACGATCAGCGTGTCGACTGCCTCTTTTAACTTTTCAATGCCCTGCAGCGCGTTGTTCATGCGCTGCCGTGCTTCAAAGCGGAAGGGCTTCGTCACGACGCCCACCGTCAGGATACCCATCTCCTTCGCCGCCTTCGCGATCACCGGCGTCGCGCCGGTACCGGTGCCGCCGCCCATGCCGCAGGTGACGAATACCATATCCGCGCCCTGTATCGCTTCTTTCAGTTCCTCAATGCTCTCCTCGGCGGCCTTCTCACCAACCTCCGGCTTCGCTCCTGCGCCTAGCCCCTTCGTCAGCTTCTCGCCGATCTGTACGGTAACCGGAGCCTTGCAGAGCTTCAAAGCCTGCTTATCGGTATTCACACCGATGAATTCCACTCCGCCAATCTGTTCTTCTACCATTCTATTTACAGCGTTATTTCCCGCTCCGCCGATACCGACCACGATAATCCGTGCAGCGGATTCCGCTTCATTCGTCATAATTTCCAGCAAGGTGATGTCCTCCTTCAAACCCACGTATACTTATACTTCTTTTATCATAGCTTTTTTTTCACAATAACGCAACAGTAATTTTAAACTTTTTTCACGTTTTCGGATAATTATTTTGTCGCTTCCAACGAGATATGGGTGCTCTCGTCGGTATAATTTTCCATATGTAGTGTTTCGGAGCGTCCGACCAGATCCGATTCGAGCTGCTTGTGACGGGATATCTTCTCTTCGAGTTAATCTCCCTCCCCCAGCTCCACCGTCACGTCGCCCAGTTCGAGATACAGCTCGGAGGAACTGCCAAAACGGATCTCGTCGGGAACCAGGTCATATTTGTCCAGAAGCTGCGTGAGGTTCAGAATCGTGTCAAAAATATCCGGATCCGGCACGTTCAGCGCCTCATACATGGCGAGCTCGTCGAAGGAAATGCCGCTGATCAGCGGAACGCCCTCCATCACCTCATCGGAGCTCTCCACCACGATCCCGTCCTTGTCGAAATAGACATTCTTCCCGAGATACTTCACATAGCCGACAATGTCCTTCTCATAGACGCGAATCGTGATGCTGCTGAAAGAGTCGATCTCGATGTCAAAAGTATCGATAAAGGGGATTTCGGGCTGCTCCATGTATTTATAACGAAAATAGAGATACAGCGTATTGCGGGATATCCCGTCGCCGATTACGAGGTTCGCGATCTCCTCATTTGTATAATACGCGTTGCCGCTGACCGTCACCTCGCGGACCCGGAAAATACCGAGTACAGAAAGGAGCAGTACCGCGATGACCGCCAGTACCGCTGCCGCTATGATAAGGCCCTTCCGGCTTTTTTTCTGTTTCACCCTGTTCGCCATGCGCCGCTTCTTTCCGTAGGTTTATGCATTGTTATTCAGTGTAACACAATTCCCAGTTTTTTTAAATCCCCCTGTATGTCCTCATAGCCTCTTTTCACGAATTCCATCCCGCTGATCACCGTTTTCCCCTCCGCCGCGAGCGCCGCCATGATAAGAGCGGCGCCTCCGCGCAGCTCTCTGGCTTCGACCTGTGCGCCGCGAAGCCGTGCTTCTCCCTCGATCACGGCAAGAGAATCCTCCTCGTAAATACGCGCGCCCATCCTGCGCAGCTCCGGCACAATCTGAAATCTCGCTTCGAAAATCTTCTCCTCCAGAAAGCTCGGCCCGGCTGCCATGGAAAGCGCGGCCATCAGAGCGGACTGCAGATCGGTCGGAAAATCCGGAAACGGCGCGGTCGCGAGATAAGGAATCGCGCGGGTCCTCCGCTCCATTTTTACAGCAATCTCATCCTGCTCCTCTTTGAGAAAGACCTCGGCTCCCAGCTCTGTCAGAATGCGCGGCAGAATTCCCAGATGCGCCGTCGGCACATGAAGGAGACGAATCTCACCGCCGGTCATAACCGCACCCAGAAGATAGGTGCCCGCCACGATGCGATCGGATGGAACGATATACTCCGCCGCGTGGAGCCGTTCCACTCCCTCCACTCTGATCACCGATGTACCTGTTCCCTCGATATGCGCTCCCATTTTCTGAAGGAAACCAGCCAGCGCTGCGATCTCCGGTTCCCGCGCTGCGCCGCGGATCACCGTACGGCCTTCCGCGAGCGTCGCCGCCATCAGAATATTTTCCGTCGCCCCCACACTCGGAAAATCAAGCGAGATGTCCGCGCCATGCAGCTTCTCCGCGTATCCGGACAGCGTGTGCTCCCGGTGCTCAAACACGGCTCCCATCTGTCCGAGTGCCTTAAGGTGCAGATCAATGGGCCGTTTCCCGATCGTGCAGCCGCCCGGATAGGGAATCTCGACCGCATGCATCCTGCCCAGCATACTACCGAGCAGTGTGACGCCCGCGCGCATCTTTCCGGCCCCGCTCCCTTTCAGGCTGCAGCGGTCTGCGCCGCGCGTATCAACGATCAGCATGTGACCCTCCCGGCGCGTGAGACAGCCCGCGTCCGTGAGCAGCTCCAGCATATGGTCTACGTCTGTAATCTGCGGACAGTGATGAAGAATGTAGACGCCCTCCGCCAGCAGCATGGCCGCCAGCATCGGCAGCGCCGCGTTTTTCGAGCCCTGCACGAGAAGCTCCCCGCACATCCGCTGCGGTCCGGTTATTTCCAGTCTGTCTTCTTCCAAAATCTCTCCTCCAAAACCCGGCGCTATACCACAGTATATGCAGACCGGGCACGTCAGCGTTCCTTTTTCACCCCGCGTGAAACATTCAGGACAAGACCGATCTCGGAGAGCAGAAAGATGACAGAAGTGCCGCCGTAGCTGATAAAGGGCAGCGTGATGCCGGTATTGGGAATCGTGTTGGTGACGACGGCGATATTCAGGATGACCTGAATCATGATATGTCCCATGACCCCGGCTGAGAGCAGCGCGCCGAAGAGCTCCTGCGTATGCGTCGCGATCACCATCAGCCGCCAGATCAGAAGAGAGAACAGGAAAATGACGCCGCAGGCGCCAAAAAGCCCCAGCTCCTCGCAGATGATTGAGAAAATCATATCATTCTGTGCCTCCGGCACAAAGCCCAGCTTCTGCATGCTGTTCCCGAGCCCCACGCCGAAGACGCCGCCGGAACCGATCGCGTAGAGCCCCTGCAACGTCTGGTAGCCCTTCTCATAGAGCTCCGGATGACGCCAGATCGCCAGACGCTCCAGACGATAGGAGGCAAGGCTCAGAAAAATGGCGAGGAAGCCGATGCCCAGCGCACCGAGCCAGAGAAAGGGGAGAAATTTCGGATTCGCGACGAACAGCAGAATCACGGCAATGCCGAGAATAATGACCGCGGTGCTCAGATTGTTCGTCCCAACCAGGCCGACGATCGGCAGCACAAGCAGAATGACCAGAAACATAGAACGCCAGGACTTCATGTGCCCGGCCTCGCGGTTCACAATCGAAGCCAGCAGGATGACGACCGCCAGCTTTGCGAATTCTGACGGCTGAAAGGAAAGCGGACCCAGAGAGAGCCAGCGCTTCGACCCGTTGTACTCATCCCCGATGAACAGCACTGCTGTGGAGAGCGCCAGCGACAAAAGATAAGCCGGAACCGCCGCCGGAATGAAGCGCCGATAGTCGATGAGGGAAACCAGATACATCGCCATGAGGCCGATGCTTGTCGCAAAGAGCTGTTTCTTAAAATAATAGGCAGGGTCCGCGAATTTGACCCTGCCATTGTAGGCGCTGGTGCTGTAGAGCATGACCAGGCCGAAAACAGCCAGTATCAGCACCAGTATCAGAAGCACGGCGTCCGCCGAATCCTTCGTGTCGCTTCGTCTGTCTCGCCCCATCGCACACCGCCCGGAAAATCATCTGTCTATTACTATTCGCGAACCCACATTTACATGCAGGATTAATGGTGAGATATATCAGACGCTGATAAAATCTGACACCTCAGTTATCACCCTTAAGGTGAAAGGAAAGCAGCAACTCCAGAATCGTATCTGGATCATCCAGTTTGATTTCTGTCAGTTTCAGAATCCGGCTCATGCGACGACAAAAACTTGTCCGGTGAATAAACAATTTTTCTGCAGCACTGGTCATATTCATGCCGCAATGAAGATATGCCCGCAACGTGGCTGTATACTCTGTCCCGTGTTTTTCATCATAATCCATCAATACAATGATCGAAGGATGCAACAACATGGAAACAGGAAATTCTTTCTGCACCCTGCTCATCATATATTCCATCCGGTAATCATCAAAAGAGAAGCACCAGAACTGAGGATTCTTCGCCTTCCCGATCTCATATGCAATTTCCGCTTCACGGATTGCGTAAGATACGAGCGAAAAATTCCGAAAATCCGCACTGATTCCGGCGCTGCAAACATTATCCCGGAGAAAAGAAGCTACTTTCTCCCGAAAGTCAAAAAAATCAGGCTCAGACCCCGCTCGGCCACGATTTACCAGCCAGCAGATAGCCGCTTCTGTTCTGACGGCACAGGAATCCGGATACATCTGTTCAAGCTTCTGTATCAGATAAGGCAGCGTAGTCTCCATCTGCGTGTCCCATCCGGGCTCATCATAGACCCAAAGTAATACTACCGTATACAGGTCATCCGCACGCCATCCGAGCTTTTCCAGTACCGCAGACTGAAAAGCCGGGTCAGGCTGCTCTCCTGCCGCGATCTGCCGGAGCAGACCGTAGCTTTGATTTTTAATGGCGTCTCCGAATGTCGTGTGGTGATAGGAAATCAATTGTTCTATATACACTGTAAACTGCTCAAAAAGTTCTCGCGCTCCATCAGGAATCGTAGCGCCTCTGCTCCCGATTCTCATGACAACCCGTCCAAGGAACTTGCCCTCCGGGCAGATATTTCCACATATATCCTGAATTCCATTTGCTTCATCATAGTAATAGAATGAACCCCGGAGCTGTGCCACTGCATGATACTCTGGCTCCAGAAGCAGCGTATCCACCATCAAATGGTAGGAATCTCCTTCGGTAGGCATACCGCAGTCCGGCGTCTGGTATGCCCATTTCATATCCCGGGTACTGATTCCATATTCCCAGGGCAGTACATTCCTGCCGAGAGCCAGCATTTCATGATAATCGGTATGTTGAAGAAGAGCTTCTGTAAACAGATGATCCCAGTTCATCAGCTCATTGTACAGCTCCAGCAATACGATTTGTAACGTTTGCGTCGATATTTCTTCATCCAACATGGCCCAGACTGATTTCGATGAACAATCACAGGATCTGAAACTGCGGGGACCTGCGAACTAAAATATTTTTGGCTGTTCTGAATGCTTTGCCGGAAAACTGTCAGAATCTTCAACAATATAGAGCACATTCTCTTCAATTTCCACAGCGTCCGCCAGGATAAGTATTTTTCTTACTGAAAGATTCAGCGATCCGATATGCTGCACTCTCAGAGCGCAGCTTTCCGATAACTTAAAAAAGAGCATTTCCGGCGTAATATTCAAAGCATCACCTCCGTATGCTACAAATTGAAGCACGGAAGAAAAAAAATATCAACAGACGGCGG
>JAJBTX010000091.1 GCA_020860645.1 Lachnospiraceae bacterium
ATCATATATCAGGTAGTATAATCAAGAAAAAGACATGGCAGAATAGCTGGGAATGGGCCGGGTTCATCTGTCATGGGAAAAGGAGCGAGTAGCATGAATGTAGTAGTCATTGGCGGCGTAGCCGCCGGAACGAAGACAGCGGCAAAGCTGATGCGGCAGGACCGCAGTGCGAAGGTTACGGTCTTCACGAAGAGCCAGGACATCTCCTACGCGGGCTGCGGCCTGCCCTATTATGTGGGCGGCAGCATCGAGTCAAGGGAGGAGCTGATCGTCAACACACCGGAGAGCTTCACCAGGCTGACGGGCGTGGAGGTCCGTACCGGGATGGAGGCCGTTTCCGTGGACACGGCGGGAAAGACGGTCGCCTTCGCGAACGGGGAGCGCGTATCCTATGACAAACTGGTCATCGCGACCGGCGCCGTGCCCTTCGTGCCGAATGTGGCGGGTAAGGAGCTGCCGGGCGTCTTCACGATGCGCTGTCCGGACGATGCGATCGGCCTGCGCGCCTATGCGGAGAAGAACAGCTGTAAGAGTGCCGTGGTCGTCGGAGGAGGTTTCATCGGCCTTGAGATTGCGGAGAACCTGATGGCGAAGGGGATGAAGGTCACAGTCGTCGACATGGCCTCCCAGGTGATGCCGAACCTCTTCGACGCCGAGGTAGCGGCCTACATACGCCGGGAGCTGCAGAAGAAGGGTATGCGGATCATCACCGGAGCCGGACTCGAGGAAGTGCTCGGCTCTGAGAAGGCGACCGGTGTGCGCACGAGCGTCGGCAGCTTCGAGGGGGAGCTGGTCGTGCTCGCGATCGGCGTGCGCCCGGCGACAGGTTTCCTCGCGGATTCCGGCATCGAGATGAACAGGGGGACGATCGTCGTTGATAAATATCAGAGAACGAACGCGGACGATGTCTATGCGGTCGGCGACTGTGCGCAGGTCTATAACCGTCTGACCGGAAAGCCACAGTGGTCCGCGATGGGCTCCACTGCGAACATCACCGGACGGATGCTGGCGAAGAATCTCACCGGCGCGAACGCGGCCTACGGCGGCTGTCTCGGCACCGGCGTTGTGCGGCTCGCGGACGACCTGAACGCCGGACGCACGGGGCTTACCGAGGAGCAGGCTGCGGCAGCGGGCTATGACGCCATCAGCGTCACCTGCGTCACCGACGACAAGGCGCACTACTATCCGGATGCTTCCGTTTTTGTCACCAAGCTGATCGCGGATAAGACGACGCACGCGCTGCTGGGGATTCAGGTGCTCGGCTCCGGCGCGGTGGACAAGATGGTCGATATCGCGGTCACCGGCATTTCCGCGGGCATGAAGCTGGAGGATTTCGACGCGCTCGACTACGCCTATGCGCCGCCTTTCTCCACGGCGATTCATCCCTTCGTCCAGGCCTGCTATATTCTGGAAAATAAGATAAACGGAGAGTTCGAGACCTTCACACCAGCGGAGTACGCGGCGGGTAAGGCGAAAGGCTACAAGGTCCTCGACGTCCATCCGAAGGCGATGGTACCGGGAGCGCCCTGGTACGACCTGACGAAGGTGAACGGTCCGCTTCCGGACGTGGCGCCGGACGAGAAGCTGCTGATTGTCTGCGCGAAGGGCAAGCGCAGCTACTTCATGCAGAACCGGCTGAAGGCCTTCGGCTACACGAATACGCGCGTGCTGGAGGGCGGTCTCTGGACCAGCAATGTAAAAGTGGAGTTTACCGGCACGCTGCCGCCTGAGGAGATCAAGCGGGTGAAGGGGCTCGGCTGCCTGCAGGATAAGCGCTATCCGGACGTCTTCAATGTCCGCGTGATCACCCGCAACGGCAGGATTACCTCGGAGGAGCACCGCGTGATCGCGGAGGCCGCTGAGAAGTACGGCTCCGGAGCGGTGACGATGACGACCCGCCTGACGCTGGAAATCCAGGGCGTGAAGCATGAGAATATTCAGGCTGTGATCGACTTCCTCGGCGAACACGGGCTCTCGACCGGCGGCACGGGTTCGCTGGTGCGCCCGGTGGTATCATGCAAGGGCACGACCTGCCAGTACGGCCTCATCGACACCTTCGGCCTGTCCGAGCGGCTGCATGAGAAATTCTATGTGGGTTATCATGGTGTGACGCTGCCGCACAAGTTCAAGATCGCGGTTGGCGGCTGCCCGAATAACTGCGTGAAGCCGAATCTGAACGATCTGGGTATCGTCGGCCAGAGAGTGCCGGTCGTGGATTACAGTAAGTGCCATGGCTGTAAGAAGTGCAAGGTGGAATCCAGCTGCCCGATCCAGATTGCGAAGGTCGTCGACGGGAAGATCAATATCGATTCGGCGCTCTGCAACAACTGCGGCCGCTGCAGGAATTCCTGCCCCTTCGGTGCGATCGAGTATCAGGACGGTTACCGCATCTACATCGGCGGACGCTGGGGCAAGAAGGTCGCGCACGGCGAGTCGCTGCCGCGGATCTTTACTTCCGAGGAGGAGGTCATGGACGTTGTCGAGAAGGCGATCCTGCTCTTCCGCGACGAGGGACAGAGCGGCGAGCGCTTTGCCGACACCGTGACGAGGCTGGGCTTCGACTATGTCTGTGACAAGCTGCTCAGCAGCAAGATCGACAAGGAAGCGATCCTGAAGAAGACAGTCAAGGGCGGCGCAACCTGCTGACGTGACGATGCCGCCCGGCCTGCAGTAAAATGCAGTGCCGGGCGGCATCTTTCCCGCGTTTCTTTTGCCTATTCCAGGCCGAGCACGATGCTCGTCACGGCTTCGCGCAGATCCACCATCAGGCTTCTTTCCATCAGACCGACCTGCTCGCCGTCCAGACAGACCAGGCAGCTCTCGCCGTCGTACTGATAGATTGTGACCGTGACAGAAGGATAGTCCTCACTGTCCAGATAGACTGTCATCGACAGCTCCTGCGTCGAGGCGCTCTCCTCAGAGGTAAAGCGGTCGATTTCCAGCGCGTTTACAGCGCTCATCGCCGTATCGAAGTCGATTTCCTGTTCAGACATCAGGTAGATGATCTCTTCCTCGTCAATGTCCTCGTCGTCTTCCTCCTCGATTTCCTGCAGCTCATTCCACTCGCCGCGGGCCATCGTGCTGACTTCATAAGTCGCGTCGTTCATGGTGAAGGACACGCCCGTCACGCTCTCCCAGTCAAGGCTCAGCACCGCCCGCGGACGCAGGGAATCATAGGAGTTTGCCGCGAGCGTCTCGTAATCCTCGTCTGTGAGCTGATAGATGATCTCGCTGTCGCCGACGCGCGCGTAGGCCAGCGTCGTCTCCTCAGTCTCGCCGTCTTCAGTTTCCTCCTCCGTTATGACGGTTCCGATGTAGAGTACATACTCCTTCGTCTCCGTCTCAGGCTCTTCATCCGTCTCTTCCGTGGTCTCTCCGTCTTCGACCGCTTCGTCCTCCCCGGTTTCCTCCGTCGCTTCTGTTTCCTCGTCCACGACCGCAACCTCGGCGGTCAGCGTGATCGTGTAGTCCGGATCGTCCAGGCCATACTCAGAGAGGTCTTCGGAGGACGCGGTGTAGGTGACATAGTCGGTCAGGGAAAGACTCGTCAGTGCACTGAGATAATCCTCCACGCGCTCGTCGTCCAGAACCGAATAGTTCCCGTCCTCCACATTATAGTAGTTGTAGCTCTGCGTGTAGGAGTAGATGCCCTCCTCGTCGTAAACCGCGTCCAGCGTTGCGTCCCCGGCGACGGTCAGCTCTACCAGCGACTCGATCTCCGGGATATCGTCGTGCTGCATGTATTCATCCCGATCGGTCGTGACATATTCGAGGAGGTCGTCCTCGATCAGATAAACCTTGTCGTCTCCGATACTGATGTAGCGCTGCTCATCGATCGTAGAATAGCTGCCCAGAGACACAATGGTTTCCCCTTCCTCCGTCGTCAGGGTGATCGTACACTGCGGCTCCTCCAGGCCGTACTGGCCAAAGTCTTCCACATCTTCAATGATGAAGCAGGTGTGCACTTCCTCAAAATGCTCCAGAAACTCCGCGAGCGTGTCCTGATTGACCGGAAAGTCTTCATCTCCTGTGTTGTACCAGGTGTCGTCTGTCTTCTCAAATTCCAGGGACTCCTCCTCGTATTCCCAGGAGACGCCGGTGAGGTCGTCCTGCGCGAGCGCCAGGATAACCTCATCCGTCGTATTGACACTGTCCACATGCTCCGTGATGGACTGTGCGAGCAGAGCAGCACCGCACAGGGCAAAAAATACCACGGAAAGAATGATTAAATTTCTTCTGCGCCTCATGTATGCTCCCTCCTCCTTCTGAATACTTCTTCCAGTCCGAAGATCAGGTAAATCAGCGGAATTACACCGATCAGGAACATCTTGATCAGTCCCGCCTGCGCCGATGAGATCGTCAGATAATTGTAGCTCATCGATTTGCTGCGGATCGAGATGGCGTCCGTCTCGCCGATCAGCCAGGAAACAGCGTTCATGACAAAATCGGAGTTCGCCCCGGAAGAATAGGCGATGTAGGTTTCCTCCATCATTTCATCCGAGCTGATGTAGACCAGCATGCCGCCGCTTTCAGAGTCCTCCACGGAGACCGCGACGGAGAACGGCCCGCCGATATCGCCGTCTTCCATATCATAAGTGGTCAGGCTGTATCCCGCCACCTTGGAGAAGGATTCCGTCGACGTGTTCAGCAGGGAGGTGACAGTGACGTCGTCTGGCGTCTCGCCGATCGTCAGTCCCTGCGCGATCGAGACGATGACATAGTTGTTATTTTCCGAGAGCTCGGATGTGATGTCCGAGTCGCCCAGGTTTGGCAGAAGGATATACGGGTAGTCAAAAGCGTAGTTGTCACGGCTTCCTTCCACGATGATACCCTCCTCCACGCTCACCCCATAGTGCTCCAGAACAGCGTGCAGATTCGACATTTCGTCGTCCTCCTGCGGGCCGGAGAGCACGAAGAGCCTGCCGCCTCCGTCCAGGTACTCGATCAGTATATCCGCTTCCTCTTCCGAGATATCGCTCGTGGGCGCGTTGATCAGGATCGCGTCCGCATCCTCGGGGATTTCATCCACGGTCAGAAGTGAGAACTCCTCCGTCTCGATATTCTGCTTCTCGATGCTTTCCGCAAAGCTGTCCGACAGTTCTGCCTCCCCATGGCCGGTCAGCGTATAAAGGATCGGCAGGTCTTCTCTCGTCACGTAGTCGATCGCTGTCGTGATCTCTCCCTCTCCGTCGAAGGAGTAGGCGGCGGAGCCGCTGGTGTAATAGTTGGTATAGTCTGCTTCATACATGTCGTCGTAGGAAATATAGCGGGAACGCTCGCCGCATTCCACGATCAGCGCGTTGTTCACCACGGTTTCATCGGTGTACTGCTCCGCAAAGGTCGGATAGACGTCCGGATTGATTTTCTCGACGGTGATATTGCCGCTGAGGGAGTCGTACACATCCAGCAGCTTTTCGATCACCGAATCCTCTTCCCCGTTCTGGACGATCCAGTAGATCGTGACCTCGTCGGTGAGTGCCTGTACTTCCGCCTTGGTGGAAGAAGTGACAGAATAGAGCTGTGCCGCCGAGATGTCATAATGGGTCCAGGTGCTCGGCAGGGAAGATACTGCAATGTTCAGAACAATCAGAATCGCGAGCACCAGGGCGCTCATGACAAAGCTGTAGCCGCCGACTTTCGCCGCGCGCGTGTTCAGCGCCTCTCTTTTTTCGCGAAAAGAAGTTTTCAGATTTTTCATCCGTTGTACCTCCGATTCTCCAGAGTCTGCACACAGAGGAACAGGAAAAAGGTGATCACGCTGAGATCGTAGACCACCGCCGTCAGGTCGAACACGCCGTCCACAAAAGTCTCAAAACGCGTAAACAGACTGATCTGCGCCATCACGTTCGGCAGAAGCCCTTCCAGTGCCGTCGGATCGTGCAGATACACAGCTACAGCCGCCGCGATCAGAATCACGGCCACCAGGATACCGGCGAGATCCGATTTCGTCAGGTGACGGACGAGGATGGAGAGAATCAAAAACACCACCGCGATGGCGATGATGGAGCCGACCGTCGTGGAGGACACATAATCCGCCAGCGAGTCGCAGAAATACAGGAACAGCATCGCTACGATACAGACGCCGACTGCCATGCTCTGGGACTCCGTCAGACAGCTGATGAACATTCCGATACTCATCAGCGCAAGCCCGAGCAGGAAGAACGCAAAAATTGACCCGTAGGAGGTGGGCAGATAGACGTCGCCAAACTGGGCGAAGATCAGCGGGTAAAAGCTGATAATGATGACCGGGATCGCAAATACGATCACCATGGAAAGAAATTTACCGATCACGATCTCCGTCGTCGAGATCGGCAGAGAAAATAAGAGCTGATCCGTCTTCTGGCTGCGCTCCTCCGCCATGATCCGCATGGTCAGGATCGGTATCAGGATGATGAAAATAATGGAAATAAAACTCAGCACATATTCAAAGTTTGCGACCGAGGCGTTGATATTATAAAGAAGCGCGCCGATGCCGGTAAATACCAGCAGAAAAGTGCCGAAAACGTAAGCCTTCATACTGTGATAGTAAAGGGACAGCTCATGCTCCAGGACAGCGATCATGCGTTCTCCACCTCCTCTTTGGCGCTAATGGGCTCCGACGCGTCGCCTGTCATTTCCATAAAGATGTCCTCCAGCGTCGCATGAACCGGATTCAGCTTGCGCAGAACCGTCTCATTCTGGGCAAAGGCCAGAAAAACTTCCCGGCAGATTTCGCCCGGGTCTTCTTCGCTCACATTCAGGACAGCGCTGCAGCTGCCTTCTAGCTCCTCCGTCACATCGATACTGCTTATTTTTTCTATATGCTGCAGGAGTTCACGCAGTTCCGCTGCGCTCGTCTCGGCACAGATCTCGATCGTATTTCCGGCTGACAAGGCCTGCCCCAGGTTTTCCGGCCGGTCAAAGGCCACCAGCTTTCCCCTGTGGATGATCAGCACCATGTCGCAGATCGCCTGAATTTCTGAGAGAATATGGGAGCTTAAGATCACCGTATGCTTTTCACCGAGCTTTTTGATCAGATCCCGGATCTCGATGATCTGTCCGGGGTCGAGGCCGACGGTCGGTTCGTCCAGGATGATGATCTCCGGATTCCCCAGCAGCGCCTGTGCGATGCCGACCCGCTGCCGGTAGCCCTTCGAGAGATGTTTAATCAGCTTTTCCGCCACATCCTCGATATGAGTCTCTTCCACGACCTTGTCGATCTCCTCATCGATCTCCCGGGGCTTCAGCCCCTTGGCTCTGGCTACAAAATACAGATACTCCAGCACCGTCTGCTCCATATAGAGCGGCGGAAGCTCAGGCAGGTAGCCGATCAGCTTCTTCGCCTCCTTCGGCTGCTCAAAAATGTCATAGCCGCCGACGATCACGTCACCGGCGGTCGCGGCCAGACAACCCGTGATGATATTCATCGTGGTTGTCTTCCCTGCGCCGTTTGGCCCCAGGAAGCCGTAGATCTGTCCCGGTGTGATCGTAAAGGATAGATCGGATACGGCGAGCTGATCGCCGTATCGCTTTGTCAAATGTTTCACTTCTATCAAATGGAAATCCTCCTTTCAAGGGCAGACGCCCGCGCCTGCCCTTGAAAAAATTATAGTTTATCTTTCTGAAAGAACCGTGGAGGAATTGTGAAAGGAAGGTGACGATTTTGTGAAAATCAGTGTTCAAGGCTCAGGTGTCTTGAATTCATGCTGATATTACAAAACGTTATGAAATCCGAAAATAAAGTCATGGCAAACTATCCCCCGGGGAGGCTTCCCCGGAAAAAATGTGAATGTTAAAATATAAACATGCTGAAACTCCTAATATCGTTACGAGTTAAGGACCCGAGGGAAAATCAGTCGTCCCTCGGGTCACCTTCATGCAGCAGTAAGTAAATCTTATATCCAGAAGGGAGAAAAAATGAAAAGTACAAAAAGAATGCTGGGGCTTTTACTTAGTCTGTTGATGCTGGGAACATTCCTGACAGGCTGCGGCAGCAGCTCAGGGACAACAGAGAGTTCCTCTGCTTCGGACAGCTCCGCGTCGACAGGCGAAAAAAGCATGGTGATCGGAACCGGTCAGAGCTGCACAACGCTTGATCCGGTGCTGAACTATGACGGCTGGTACACGGTTCGCTTCGGTATTGGCCAGACGTTGACGAAGTTTGACGATGACTTTTCCGTGTCCGGCTGGCTGGTGGAGGACGACTATACATCGTCCGACGACAATACGGTCTGGACCTTCACGGTTCGCGACGACGTGGTCTTTTCCAACGGCACGAAGCTGACGGCGGAACTCGTGAAGGCGTCGATTGAGAATGTATTTGAAAATGGAACCAGAGGGCCGGAGTATTTTACGTACGAGTCCATCGAGGCCGACGGGCAGACGCTGACGATCACGACCGCGGAGGCGGAGCCGATCCTTCCGAATAAGCTGGCGGATCCGCTGTTTGTTATTATTGATACATCTGTTGACATGACGAATATCGCGGATGAGGGGCCGGTTGGCACGGGGCCGTTTGTTGTGGATACCTTTGACGTGACGACGAAGGAAATCACGGTCGCCCGCAATGAGAATTACTGGGCAGGAGAGGTGAAGATGGACAAGATCACCTTTATGTATACGGAAGATCAGTCCACGCTGACCATGAGCCTGCAGTCCGGCGATGTGGACGCTGTGTACAATCTCAGCATGACGGCGGTCGGTGATTTTGAAAATGATTCCAATTATAATGTGATCCGCACTGCCAGCGGGCGCACGACGCACGGTTTCATGAATCAGAACGGCCTGCTGGGCGATGAGGTGCTCCGCCAGGCGTTGCTGCGCTACATTGACAGAGATACCTATTGTGAAACCCTTTTGAACGGCCAGTATGTGCCGGGCAAGACGCTGGTGACTTCGGCTTCCAATTACGGATACGATGAGCTGACTGATATCAACGCCTATGACCCGGAGAGCGCGGTGCAGCTTCTGGACGACGCCGGGTATCTCGATATCGACGGAGACGGATACCGTGAGACGCCGGACGGGGAGCAGATCGACCTGACCTTCATTTACTACACCGGCCGTCCGGAGCAGCAGATTGTCGTGGAGGCGATGCAGGCGGAGTGTATGGAGCTTGGCATCAAGATTACGCCGCAGGTGTATGATTCCCAGACGGTCATGGACCTTCTGAAGAGCGGCGAGTATGACCTCTGCTGCGTGAGCATCAACATTATGAACATCGGCGATCCGGAGAGTCACCTGACGACCTATTTCACCAGCGATGGCACCTACAATTCCTTCGGCTTCAATAATGCGGAGTTTGACGCGATCGTCGAGGAACTGAGCGCCACCTCGGACGCGGATCAGCGTGTGGAGCTCGTGAAGGAAGCGGAGCAGATCCTGATGGATGAGAGTGTGTGCATTTACTTCTGCTATCCGATCATGAACTTCGTGACGACGAGCAATGTAAGCGGTATCACCAGCACTCCGGCGGATTACTACTGGGTGAGCGAGGATACAGATATCCAGTAGAAGGAAGAAACAGCATTCCCCGGGAGGCCGCGGGGCGGATTGCGGAGCAGGTGGTATTTGTGCTTGCCAGGCTGGCGCCGGGGGATCCTCTGCAGTCCTTTTATGGGGATGCAGTGGATACGATGACGCAGGAGCAGCTGGACGCGGCCAGGGCGAGACTGGGATTGGATCAGAGCATCGCGGTGCAGTATATCCGCTGGATTTGTAACGCGCTTCACGGAGATTTTGGAATCTCCCTGAAATACAAGATGCCCGCGCAGCAGGTCATCTCCCCGCTGATCGTCATGGTCGCAAGCCCTCTGTGGTATTACGCCTATATGATCCGGAACAAGCTGCTGGATGAGCTCCGGAAAGACTATGTTCTTCTCGCAAAGGGAAAGGGGCTGACCAGGAGCCAGATCGTATGGAAGCATTGCCTGCGCAATGTAGCGCCGACGATTGTCAGCATCATGGCGATCTCCGTCCCTCACATTACAGGAGGAACCGTTGTGGTGGAGAGTGTGTTCGCCTATCCGGGGATTGGAAATCTCGCGGTGGAGAGCGCCAAATATCACGATTATAACCTTTTGATGCTCTCAGTCCTGATCACCGGTGCGCTGGTATTTTTCAGCAGCTTTGTTGCGCAGCTCGTCAACGAGCAGATTGATCCGAGGATGAAGGAGGTGGGGACGATCCAATGGTAGAATGTCAGGAATCGGATTTCCAGCTGGTGGGAGCCGGTTACCGGATCCATGTACCGCGGGAGAGGAAGCCCGGTTTATGAGCGAAATCGGAAAGTCATGGATTATGACAGAAACCTGGAACCGGGGTTGGAAATGGTCGAGCGACGGGAAGGACATTTTGTGCTTCAATAGCAGGGATATCTGAATATCCCCCCGGGGAGCTTGCGCGGGAAAACAGCGTGATGTTAAAATATCGCTGTTGCACGATGTGATACGCATTTCAGTCAGACATTTTTTATGAAGATCGCTACGCAGGATAAGAAGCTGACAGAGGGGCCTATCTGGAAACAGCTGCTGCTGTTTGCACTGCCGCTGCTCGGTTCCAGCTTTATTCAACAGTTATATAATACGGTGGATCTGCTCTTCGCAGGGAACCTTATCGGGACGGACGCTACGGCGGCCGTGGGGGCGAGTTCCCTTGTGATTACCTGTCTGGTCGGTTTCTTCACGGGACTCTCCGTCGGGACGGGCGTTATCATTGCCAACAGGGCAGGGTCCGGCGAATGGGAGGATGTAAACCGGACGATTCATACAGCGATGGGGCTCAGCCTGCTTGGCGGAGCCCTGCTGACTGTTCTGGGAATTGCGCTGTCGCGCCCGGTGCTGATGCTGATGGGAACACCGACGGAGATCTTTGATTCTGCGGTGTCGTATGTCCGGGTCTATTTTCTGAGCATGATACCGCTGGCCATCTATAATATGAATGCCGGGATCATACGATCCGTTGGCAACTCCAGGATTCCCCTGTTAATACAGTCCGTGGGCGGCGTGACCAACGTGCTCGCGGATTTTGTGAGTATATATTTTCTGCATATGGGCGTGGAGGGCGTCGCATGGGCGACGATGCTGTCCCAGGGGATTGCCGCTGTTTTGTCTGTGCTTTTTCTGATGAAAAAGGGAGAGCATTATCGCCTTGAGTGGAGAAAGATACGGATAGAGGGAAATATCCTGAACCGCATTCTTCGGATGGGTGTTCCGGCCGGCCTTCAGAGTATGGTGATTACGCTGTCCAATGTTTTCATCCAGTACAAGATCAATGCCTTCGGCGTGGACGCGATCGCCGCGTTTTCTGTATATTTTAAGGTAGAGCTGCTGATCTACCTGCCGATCGTGGCCTTTGGTCAGGCAATGACGACGTTCGCCGGCCAGAATATGGGGGCGGGAAAAATCAGCCGCATCCGGAAAGGCGTAAAAGTCTGCATCGGGATGGGCATTACCTATGCGGTTGTCGCCGCGATGCTCCTGCTATATCTGGGTGAGGGCATATTCGCGCTGTTTGACCGGGATGCGGCGGTGATCGCCTGCGGCCTGAGAATTATCCGGATTACCTTCCCGCTCTACTGGGTTTATGTGATTCTTGAGGTGCTGGCGGACGCCATCCGCGGGACAGGCAGGTCGCTGCCGCCGATGGGGATTATCCTTTCGACGATCTGCGGATTCCGTACCGTTCTTCTGATAATTTTTACGTCTCTGTGGGACAGCATCGAGGCGGTGGCCGCGGTCTATCCGGCAGCGTGGCTTGCGGCGTCGCTTTGCCTTGCCGTTTACTGGAAGAGGAGCGTCCCTGCAGGGATGCCTGAGGGAGGAAATGAAAATGATTGAAATCAAACAGTTACAGTATTTTGTTGTATGCGCAAATCTTTCATCCTTCAGCAGGGCGGCGGATGTTCTGTATACCTCTCAGGCCAATGTGAGCAAGGTTATCAAATCTCTGGAGAAGGAGATGGGCTGTGTGCTCTTTGTGCGCAAAAACCGCGGAGTGGAACTCACGGAAAGAGGGAAGCAGGTATACCGTTATGCCTCCTGCGTGATCGACAACATGCAGCGAATGACGGATTCCTTCCGTATGAGGAAGGAAGAAGAGCTGCTGCTCTCCTGGAACCCCAGTTCCTGGCTTGCGGCGGTATTTGCCGACTTCTATCAGGAGAACGAGATGAGTAACGTGGGCGTGCATATCATGTCTGTGAGTACTGAGGAAATGATGGGGCGCGTCGCGTCTGGACAGGATGAGATAGGATTCTGTTATCTTCTGGAGGAGCAGCTGCCTTTGTTTCAGTACAGGTTGGATCGGAACAAACTGGAATTTCTGGAATTGAAACGAACGGAGCTGGTGCTTTACTTTGGAGCGGGCAAAGCGGCAGGTGCTTCAGATGAAGACTTTTCGATGGAGAAGGTGAATCTCGTACAGTGCTATGAAGATGAATTTACCATGGGCAGCCATGCAGATTTTTCAGCAGAACGGAAGGAAACGCTGGGAGGGGCGAAGGTCGCCGTCATCACGAACAGCGATTACGTGATGAACCGGCTTCTCCAGAGGACTGATCTCGGGAATATCAGCGGAGCATATCTGAACAGTGAGGATGAATCGGCGCAATATACCCGTGTCTCCCTGCGTGATCAGACAAAGCCGGTCGTTTTTGGCTGTATGCAAAGAACGGGGGAGAAACAGAGCTTCTGGGCGGAGAAGTTTCTGGATTTTGTGCGGAAACGAATGGATGCGCAGGTGTGAAGAGACGTATCCCGCCGGGAAGTGAATGAAAAGAGCCAGCGTATCCAGGCAGAATTCTATAATTTCATCTTTGGAGTCGAAAATCTGCAGCGGATGCTGGAGGCTCGTAGTCAGATCAAACTGGCACAGGAGGATTTGAACGGGCTGTTTCACAATCGTCGCATCAATGTGTCAGGAGCGGCATTGTTTATAGGCCATTTGCCATGAGCATGGCTACCTGGCTGTGGAACAGCCCGATCTGGTCGCAAAGTATGGAATCCGCCAGGCGCCTACTCTGGTCGTTCTTGAAAACGGCGCAATGGAGAAGCTGGTTGGCGCGGGAGCGATAAAGCGCTTTGCTGTTGCCCGGTAAAATGATATCAGCTATGAAAAACCGCCCTGGATGGAAAAAGCCGGCAGATACGTTTGCCGCTTTTTCACACAGAAAGAATCATCTCCTGTCTGCGGGTATTGTAACACATTTATGGCATATGTCAAAAATAATTCTTGACATATGCCATAAACGGTTTTATGATGGGTTCAGATGCAAGCGAAAGGAGGAAACCTGAATGCGAATCGCAATCCCATTGGATGAAAACAGGCAGGATGTGTGTGGTACTGGCGCGGGCGCCTTATTTCTTATTTCAGGATGACGGAAAGGAAAGCATCGTGGAAAATCCGGCTGCCCAGGCGCAGGGCGGTGCGGGTATCCAGGCGGCTCAGTTTCTTGTGGATAACGATGTAAATGTGCTGATCACCGTCCGTCGCGGGCAGAATGCCGCCGATGTGTTTGCCGCCGCTGATATAAAAATCTACAAGTCCGTCCATAAGACCGCCGCTGACGAGGGGGAATGTACCTATATTGACTGCGATGTGGAGGAACCGAACGGGCGGTTGTTCTGGAAACCGGAGGATGTCCGGCGCGTCACCGTCAGCACACTGCTTCCCGCCTTTGAAGCCGCCAAATGTACCGGCTGCAGGGAATGTGTGCGCGTCTGTCGTTTCCATGCGCTGATGTACGTCAGGGAAAAACCGATGGTGTTTTCCGATGTCTGCCACAGCTGTGGCCTCTGTCAGATGGTCTGTCCGGAACAGGCGGTCACGGAGACAGAGAAGCCCATCGGCGCTCTGGAGACAGGATATCACGGTTCTGTTAAAGTAGTGACCGGTATCCTGAATCCCGGAGAGTCTTCCGGCATTCCGGTGATCCGGCAGGCCTGCTGAAAAAGAAATGCGGCGTATGCGTCTCCGTGTGTCCGGCCGGGGCAGTTGCTCTGACGCCCGACCTGGCGGTAAAGGCAGTCAATGCAGGGATGACCGTTGCGGATATCGACTGTCCGGCCGGTCAGACGGTCCGGGAGATATACGCCGTGGTGCGTAGCCTGCTGGGCGTCGATAAAACAGATGAATGAGATCATCCACAAGAGGCGAATGGTATCATAAATTTATCAAACAAAAACGAAAAGGAGACTTTATTATGAAAATTGCAGTATCCTGTAACGGAAGTCAGATCTGGGCGCCCAGGGTGATGCAAAAGCCGCTGTGGAGGCATACCTGCGTGGAGAACTGGAGTCCACCGGCTCTGTCTGTCATGAGCATGAACACGCCGGTGAATGTGGAAATCATGAACATTAGAAAGTGAGAAGAGAGGTGATGGAATGCCAAGGCCGACCAAATGCAGGATGATCTGTCGGTTTCCACAGACACTGGAGTTTATCCCGGCAAAGGATGGAGATGAGAAAGAACCGGTGATCCTGACCGTGGATGAATATGAGACGATCCGTCTGATCGACAGGGAAGGGTTGTCCCAGGAGCAGTGCAGCCAGCGGATGCAGGTCGCCCGCACCACGGCACAGAAAATTTATGATTCTGCCCGAAAAAAGCTGGCGGATGTACTGGTGGATGGACGGCCGCTTAAAATTGAGGGTGGGGAATACCGCCTCTGCAATGGCAGGAATCAGTTCTGCGGACTGGACGGCTGCTACAGACAGGAAATTCAGCAGGCATTTCAAAAGCCTAAAGGGAGCGGAATCACGAGGATTGCCGTCCCCTGTGACAAGGGCCTGATCTTTCAGCACTTTGGCCGCACAGAGCAGTTCCGGGTGTATGATATTGAGGACGGGAAAATTGTCGCATCTGAGGAAATCATCACCAACGGCCATGGACACGGTATCCTGGCAGAAATCCTGGCTGCGATACAGGCAGACGTGCTGATCTGCGGCAGAATCGGCGGCGGGGCGCAGGCCGCGCTTACATCGGCCGACATTCAAATTTACGGCGGCGTGACCAGCAGTGTGGATACGGCTGTGGAGAGTTTTCTGACGGGAACGATCACCTATGATCCGGAGGTTCAGTGTGTCCACGAATAGGTGAATAAAAGGAGGAAGATCTGGTATTATAAGCGCGATCAGGAGACGAACAGCCTGAAGAACAGGGTTACAAGAACAGGGTTACAAGAACAGCTTCTTATGTCTGCCGGATACTTTTGGAAAGTATCCGGCAGACGCATTTCCGGTCATGATTTGTGACGTCGGCCCTGAATATCCGGGCCGCAGAGCTGAAACGATTATCCAAGATCGTTCCAGCGCCTGGAGGCTTTCTCCCGCTCGCGCGAGATGTCGGCCCACTTCGGTAAGGTCTCGAGCTTTGCCGCGAGATCCTTCATGACATCCGGGATCCGGATGGACTGGGGGCACATCTTCGCGCACTTCCCGCAGGCGAGGCAGGCGGAGGGCTGTTTGTCCTCGGGTAGCATCTCCAGCCGCATGGACGTGGTGAAGGTCGGGGCAATGCGCAGCTCATTGTAAATCGAGATCAGCGTCGGAATGTCGAGCCCCTGCGGACATTCCTCTACGCAGTAACGACAGGCCGTGCAGGGAACGGAGTCCTTCATCCCCTCGGCGATGTCCAGAAGTGTCTCTTTTTCCGTCGGCGAGAGCGGCTTCGGCGCTTCGAAGGTGGCGATGTTTTCTTCCATCTGTGCCAGATTGGACATGCCGCTTAAGATCACGGTTACGCCGGGGATATCCTGCAGGAAGCGGAAGCCCCAGCCGGGGACGCTTTCATCCGGCCGGAGCGCCTTCAGCCTTGCCTCGTCCTTTTCATTCAGGCTGCAGAGCTTTCCGCCGTGAACCGGTTCCATGACCCAGATCGGAATATTCCGCTCGTTCAGCAGTTCCACTTTTTCTTTGGCGTTCTGCAAGGTCCAGTCGAGATAGTTGAGCTGAATCTGACAGAACTCCATGTCGTCACCGGCAACGTCGAGGAACTGCCGCAGCGCTTCCAGACCGGCATGGCTGGAGAAGCCCAGATGGCGGATGCGTCCGAGACGCTTCTGCTCCTTAAAATAGTCCAGAATCTTCCATTTCGGGTCAAGGTATGTAGAGATGGAGGACTCGTTGACATTGTGCAGCAGATAGAAGTCGAAGTAGTCTACGCCGCATTTGCGGAGCTGGTTCTCAAAGATGGGAGCTGGTTCATAGCTGGCGCTGATCTGGTGCCCCGGAAATTTGGTCGCCAGATACCAGGTATCACGGTCGTAGGCGGAGAGTGCTTTTCCGATCGCGATCTCCGACTGTCCGCTGTGATAAGGATAGGCGGTATCAAAATAGTTGACGCCATGTTCGATGGCGTAGGCGGTCATCTCTCCGAGTTGTTTCTCGTCGATCGTGCCGTCCTCCTGCTGCGGCAGCCGCATGGCGCCGAAGCCGAGCGCGGACAGCTTCATTCCCTGAAATTCGTTATAATACATCAATATTCCCTCCGTTTCCCTGAAGATTTACTGTAAAAGTCCCGGACGGCGGCTATGTGGACTGCATGCTTGCATGCAAGAACACATAGACATCGGACGGGCTAGCCTGTATGAGCAAGTAGCGCGATAGCGCGGATTGCGAATGCAGGCGGCAATTGCGAGAGCTCAAAGAGCGAAGCAATTGACTTTTAAAAGTCCCGGACAGACTCTTATATCTACTATAACTTCCCCGTCGCGAACTGTCAAACTTTACTGGCCCGGCGCAGGTGCCTGTGACAACTCCTACACATTTCCATGCTAAGATATTTTCGAGGTGAGTGCGATGACGGACATACTGATTGTGGAGGATGATAAGGCCATTTCCCATCTGATCGCGGGGACGCTGAGTCGCGAGGGCTTCCGCTGCGTCTGCGCGATGGACGGGGAGGAGGGGCTCGCGCGTTTCGATGAGAAAGTCTTTGATCTGGTGCTGTTGGATCTGATGCTGCCGAAATACAGCGGCTTCGAGCTACTCGAATATATGCGTCCGACCGGGACGCCGGTCATTATCCTGTCCGCGATGGGGCAGGTGCAGGACCGGATCCGGGGACTGAAGATGGGGGCGGACGACTATCTGGTGAAGCCCTTCCAGATCGGGGAGCTGCTGGCGCGCATCGAGTCAGTACTGCGCCGGACGCTGCGGAATACAAAGCTTGTCTGCCGCGACGTGACGGTTGATCCGGAGGCGCGTATCGCCTGGAAGGCGGGGCAGCCGGTCGATCTGACGGTCAAGGAGTTCGATCTGCTCGTCGTGCTGCTGCGGCACAGCAATGTGGCGCTAACCCGCGCCTTCCTCTACGAGCAGGTCTGGGCGGAGGAATACACCGGGGAGACGCGCACGCTTGACAATCACATCCAGCGCCTGCGCAGGAAGCTCGGCTTTACGGACACGATCCAGACCGTGCCCCGCATGGGTTATCGTCTGTGGAATCCGGGAAAGGAGGGGACATGAAGCTTTTTGTCCGCATGTATCTGTGCGTGCTGCTGCTTCTGACGGCCTCGCTGTCTTTCGCGGAGTATTATACGGTGTCCTCCTCCTTTGAGAACGCGATGAGCAGGCAGACGGACGACGCCCTGCGGCAGCATCAGATCGTGAAATACGCGCTGCGCTCCAATCTTCTCACGATGCAGCGGAACAGCGCGGCGACGCAGGAGACGATTCAGGAGATGGCGGAGCAGACCGCGGAGAGCCTGTCGGTCACGTTGTCGCTCACGGAGGCGGAGGAGGGCGCGCAGACGGAGATATTGGTCTACAGCATTTCGGAAGCGGGTACAGTCACAGAGGAAACTGTCGGGGAGTCCGATGCGGGAGCCGCCCCGGTCAACGATTTGTCCGCGGGAGAAGGTCGTGAAATCCTCACTGTTGTCAGCAGCTTTACCCAGGGAGAACTCTCGCTCACGCTGTGGACGGAGCAGGACATTTCCAATCTCTTCCGGGAGTCGGAGTCTCTGCAGCAGAACTGTCAGCTGGTCTTTCTGGCGGTGGAATGCATCGGGGCGGTGCTCGCGCTTTTTATGACATGGTATCTGACCCGCCCGGTGGGACAGTTGGAACAGACGAGCCGGGCGTTCGCCGGAGGGGACTATTCCTCCAGGGCTGCCGTCCGCTCAGATGATGAGATCGGCGATCTGGCGCGCAGCTTCAATGCGATGGCCGATTCTATTGAGGAAAAGATGCAGCAGCTCGAGCTCTCCGCGCGGCAGAAGGAGAGCTTTACCGCGAGCTTTGCCCATGAGCTGAAGACGCCGATGACGAGTATTATCGGCTACGCTGACACCCTGTACCAGAAGGAACTGCCGCAGGAGCAGGTACGGGAAGCAGCGGGCTATATTTTAAATGAAGGGCTGCGGCTGGAGGCGCTGTCCTTCAAGCTGATGGAACTGTTCACGCTGGAGCGGCAGGAGTATCTACTGGAGGTTATGGAGGTGGATACGGTGTTCCGGGACGTGGAGCTGAGCTACAGGGAAGGCGGCGCGCGGGAGGGCGTGGCGCTGCACTTCCTCTGCGAGCCGGGCTGTATCCGCATTGAATACGACCTGTTTAAGACCCTGCTGCTGAACCTGATCGACAATGCGCTGAAGTCCGGAGGGAGCAGCGTGATGGTGCTGGGGCGCAGGAGCGGGGGCGAGTATCAGGTTCAGGTGACGGACGACGGGCGCGGGATTCCGGCCGCGGAGCTCTCCCGTATCACGGAGGCCTTCTACATGGTGGACAAATCCCGCTCGCGCAGCGAACACGGCGCGGGTCTTGGCCTGGCGCTCTGTGAGAAGATCGCGCGCATCCACGGAGGGCAGCTCCGCTTTTACAGCGTGGAAGGAGAGGGGACGACGGCGGAGCTGACACTGCCCGTCTGCAGGGAGGTGGAGGAAGTTTGAAACTGGAACGTAGCGGTTAGAAAGCAAAAAGGGTATGGCAAA
>JAJBTX010000059.1 GCA_020860645.1 Lachnospiraceae bacterium
GTGTTTCATAACCCCATCGGTGCCTTTCGCAGAAAGGCGAATTATAAGCATGAAACGCAGATGGAAATTTTTGTTTCCGGCCGTGCTGACGCTGGCCATTCTGGCGCTGGGCGTCCTCCTGCCGCGGGCTTTGATTGGGGTGCTGCGCAGCTCGTACAGCTGGAAGGGCGGCGCGGTCGCCGCGGCGGAAGTGGAAGTCTACAGCGAGGAGTATGAGACGAACCGGAACGCGCTTCTGAAGTCCATCCGTCAGCTGCAGAGCGTCAACGAGGAGTATGGGCTCACTTGGGGCTATGAAATAGAAACGGCGTATGACGGCAATATCGCGATCTATGACAGCACGGAAGCAATCACGGTTCCCGGCTCCGCGGATTCGGATGCAGACATCCTGATTCCGCCCGGGCTCTGGACCGACCGGCAGCGCGCGCTCTATTCCGCTGGATATGGGCAGCTGGGGAGCTTTCTCTACGCCTGGGACAGCGCGGTCGCCGTAGCGCTGCTGGACGAGTCGGGAAGCAGCTGGCTGCTACGAGCCGACTACCCTTCCACGGACTTCCTGTTGGGAGGCCTGGAGACGGAGGATAATCAGGTGATTTTCGATCTGAGCACCGGCGTGCCGATCTGTCTGAATCTCCTTCTGGAGGGTGTGGAGATTACGGATGCGGAGGAATTCTGTGGGAATATGATCTCGGCCTACGGACAGTTCGTCGGCGCCAGCTTTTCCGGGGACATCGCACAGCGGGAGGACGTGGGAAAACAGCTGCAGTATTACTATGTGCAGTCGGAGAGTACAGACGGCACATTCCGGATACGGGGAGACGCGTACTTTGGACCGGACAGCGATACGCTGTGGCTCTGCCTTTTCCTCGAGGAAGCGTAGAAATCTGTGATAGCTCGGATTTTATTTGTTGAGTAAAGTTTTTGCCGTGAGGCTTCTCGAACTGCTAATATTCGAGAAGCTTCGCTGTCTATGGGAAATGGCAGTTTCCGCACGTTTGTGACAGGTCTGACACATCTCGTCCAGAGTCAGGAGGCAAATACCTGCTATTCTGTAAGCAACAGTACAGAAAGCAGGTATTTTTTATGGAGCGGGAGAGCAGTGCATATGAGAAAAAACGCAGGAGGATCCGAAAGGTGAGAGAGCAGCGCAGGAAAATCAAAAGGAGGATTACACTGACCGTGCTTTTCTTTGCCGTTCTGGTACTCTTTCTGGCGGGAAAGGCGTTATATGGTATCGGCCGCGCCTTTGCGGCAGAAAGCAGTATCTGGAAACAGGCGGACAGTGACACAGGGGATCTTTGGGCGGATGCCGGCTCGGACGAAGCGGCGGCACTGGAGGACGAGCTGAGCGATGAGGAAAAAGAAACCTACGTTCAGGAGCATGCCTGGCTCTACACGGAGGATTTGCTGGAGCTCCTCGGGAAGAATGAGGAGACGCTGGATTATGTCTATCATTACCCGGAGCTCTCCGATGAGGAGCAGGAGATCGACCTCAGCGAGGAGGCGGAAGGCGAGACGCTGCCGCTGCTGCTGCAGTGGGACGCGCGCTGGGGCTACGCCTCCTACGGCGACGGTCTGATCGGCTACACTGGCTGCGCGCCGACCTGTCTTTCGATGGTGGCGCTCTATCTGACGGGCGAGGCCGACTATACGCCGCTTTACATCGCGGAGTATGCGGAGAAAAATGGCTACTATATTTCCGGCAAGGGCACGGACTGGTCGCTGATCAACAGCGGCTGCCTGGCCTTCGAAATTCAGTCGAAGGAGCAGCCGCTCGACGAGGACAGCATGAAGGCGGCGCTGGACGCGGGGCACCCGCTCGTCTGCTCCGTGCGCAAGGGCGATTTCACGGATCGGGGGCATTTCATTGTGCTGACGGGCTATACGGACGAGGGCTTCACCTTGAACGACCCCAACAGCGTGGAGAACAGCAGCCGCGTCTGGACCTACGAGGAGCTGTCGTGGCAGATACGGAAGATCTGGAAGTTTTCGGCGGCTTGACAGTGAAGTGTGAAATTGCTATAATTTACTCGAAAGTTATTTACTTGAAAGTAAATAAGTGGAGGACGCTATGTTTGTCGGACGTGAGAAAGAGCTTGGAGAAATGGAGCGGCTTTACCGGAAAGGCTCGTTTCAACTGTTTATTTTGTTTGGCCGCAGGCGGGTTGGCAAGACGACGCTGTTAAAAGAATTTTGCAGGGATAAAAACGCTATTTTCTTTTCGGCGGAACAGAGCAACGAGAAAATGAATCTGGACAAGTTTTCTGAGCTTATTTTTCAGCATTTTGGGGAGAATGCGCTGGAGCCCTTTGCCTCGATGGAAAATGCGCTTCTTTATATTCATGAAAAGATAAAGGATGAGCCGCTGGTGCTGGTGTTTGATGAGTTTCCCTATCTGGCCGCCGCGAATCCGGCGCTTTTGTCCACACTGCAGCACCTTATTGATCACAGGCTGCAGCAAGGGAAGATGTTTCTGGTACTCTGCGGCAGTTACATGGGCTTTATGGAAAAGGAAGTGCTGGGGAGCAAAAGTCCTCTTTTTGGAAGGCGGACCGCGCAGCTCCATATGCGGCCCTTTGATTACAGGACAAGCAGTGAGCTTCTGGAAGGTTTTTCGGATGAAGAAAAGCTGATGTTGTATGGAGCGTATGGAGGAACGCCGTTATATCTGCAGCAGATTGATCCGCAGCTTGGCTTGAAGGAAAATATTGAAAACAGTTTTCTGCGCCCGACCGCCTATCTCTATGAGGAACCGTTACTATTGCTCCGACAGGAGGTGCAGGAGCCAGGGGTCTATTCCGCGATCATTGAAGCGATAGCCGGAGGAGCGTCCCGGGCGAATGAGATCGCGACAAAGACCGGGGAACCGGCGGCAAAATGCCTGAAATATATTGCATCGCTCTGTGAGCTCGGAATTGTGGAAAGACAGACTCCGTTTGGGGAAAAGACCTCATCCCGAAAGAGCATTTATCGGATATCAGACTTCATGTTCCGTTTCTGGTATCGCTATGTCTCCGGTAACAAAACCTTGCTCGAGACGGACGCCATGGAGCTTGTGTGGAAGCGGAAAATCGAGCCGGATTATAGCCGTTATATGGGGCTTGTCTTTGAACAGGTCTGCAGAGAAGATCTGCTGCGGAAGAACAGTCTCGGAGAG
>JAJBTX010000104.1 GCA_020860645.1 Lachnospiraceae bacterium
TTTCCAGCTGATATATGTTTGCATAGCCGTCCGCATCCCGGGAGCAGGCCCATTCCTTTGCCAGTTCGATCTCCTCTGTGCAGTAAAACCCCCGGCCATAGTCATTATTTCTGGAGCCTTTTCCATATTGTGGCGTTCTGACTATATTTTCTGAACCATGGTATAAGGTCAGATTCATTCTCGTGCCTCCATCTCCTGCATGTTCTTATAGAAAATTATAACAGACTTTTTTGTGGTTTCCAATAACAATCTTTTTTTGAATTTCCGTGTCCGGAGGCCTGCGGCAATCAATGCGCTAACTGGTAGAGGAGTATGGCAGAAGAACGATCATAAAGATGGCGATCAGTTGCATCGAAAGAGAACCGGTGCTTTCCTTCAGGGCCTTTCTGATACTTTTCCCTTTTGTGAAATCCTATAATAAAAACGCCGTATGAAGCCGCTTGAAATGCACGATGTTTCGGTAAAAAATGACAAAAACATGAAATTAATTTCAAATAAAGCTTGTGAGGTTGACGAATTTTCACAAAGATGTTTATAATGTGTTAACACGTGTCGAGGGATCCCGTCGTATGCTTTATGAAACAAATAATACTATGATGTGCATGTTGCAAAAGGAGAAAGTATGAGTATTATAACAAGTATCTTTACTGTGTTGTTCAATAATGTTCTGGCACAGCCACCTATTTTTATTGGTCTGCTCGTTGTGCTGGGCTACGCATTGATGAAAAAGAAGTGGTATGAGATAGGAGCGGGGTTCATCCGTACGGTTGTGGGATATATGATCCTGCAGGCCGGTGCTACGCTGATTAAAAATGCGGCGCAGCCTATGCTGGACGCGATCCAGGCCAAATGGGCTCTTGAAGCTGTTATCATTGATCCCAACTTTGGACTGACCGCGGCCACTGCGGCGCTGGAAAGCATCGGGGAGACGGCGTCCTACGCGATGATGACGCTGCTGATTGCCTTTCTGTGGAATATTCTGCTGGTATTCTTCCGTAAGGCCACAAAGATTCGTACACTGTTTACGGCCGGTCATATTATGGTAAAACAGTCTACCGTGGCGACCTGGATTATTTTCCTTCTGATTCCGGGAATGAGAAATATGACGGGGGTTCTTATGGTAGGCTTGCTGTGTGGCACATACTGGTCGGTGTTCTCGAATCTGACTGTTGAGGCAACGCAGGAGCTGACAGATAACGCGGGTTTTGCGGTAGGACATCAGCAGATGGTAGGTATCTGGTTTGCCTATCGCTTTGCAGGGCTTTTCAAGAGCAAAAAGGAAGATAAGAAAGAGGAAAAGGAGCTGAATCTTGGAGGCTTTATGTCGATTCTTGACGATTACACGGTTTCCGTCACTCTGATCATGCTGCTCTTCTTTGGCATTATTATGATCATCATGGGACCGGAGGTTATGAAGTCTGTAGATTCTTCTAACTACGGCAGCCTCAGCTTCCCGGTTTATATTATTGAGCGTTGCTGTGCTTTCACGGTCGCTCTTGTTATCCTGAAGACCGGCGTTCGTATGTTTGTAAATGAAATGGTTGAGTCGTTTAATGGAATTTCCAGTTCTGTTTTGAAGGGTGCGCTTCCGGCGGTGGACTGTGCGGCTACGCTGTCCTTTGGAGAAGCAAACGCTTCTACTCTCGGATTCCTGTTTGGCGCGGTTGGACAGCTGATTGCAATTGCCGGTCTGCTGATTTTCAAATCCCCGCTGCTTATCATTCCGGGCTTTGTACCCCTGTTCTATGATAATGCGACTATTGGCCTGTATGCGCAGATGAAAGGCGGAAGAAGAGGACTGGTTGTGTGCTGTATCGCTTCCGGAATGCTACAGGTTCTGGGCAGCGCCGTAGCAATTATACTCTTCCAGATGGGGTCCTTCGGCGGTTATGTTGGAAATCTGGACTGGGCGACATTGTGGCCGCTTATGGGATTTATTATCAAATATCTGTCTGTGGCTGGTGTCGTTCTGTGTATCGTATTGATGCTTGTGATTCCGCAGCTTCAGTATCGCAGACATAAGGAAAATTATTTTAATCTCGGTATGGAGGATGATTGAGATAAAATAAGGCGGTAAATCGTTTGCCGCAGCAACTATGGTCTGGATGCAGTTTATAAATTCTGCATTCAGACCACTTTAAAAAAGGAGGCAGATTTTATGTTAAAGGTATTGGTAGCGTGTGGATGCGGAATGGGAAGTTCTCTGATGATCAAGCAGAACTGTCAGGCAGTGCTGAAGAAAATGGGCGTTGAGTGTAGCGTGGATCACAGCAGCATCGCCGAGGCGAAGACGGCTGTGAATAATTATGACCTGGTGGTTGTCGCTGAAAATTTCGTGAAAAATCTCAAGGTCACTGGCGACACAAAGATAGTCGGCCTGAAGAACATTATGAATAAGAAGGAGCTTCAGCAGAAGCTGGAAGAGAGCGGAATCGGATCGGCAGAGTAAAGCCGGGTAACAAAAGTGAAGTGCACATAGATAACGCAGAGGTTGGAAAATGAAGCGAAACGGGGAAGAGGATCTGGAGGTTATTGCGGAGATAGCCAGGATGTACTATCTGGAAGGCATGACCCAGGCGGAAATTGCCAGAATGTTTTATTTTTCCAAAGCGAAGGTTTCCCGCGCCCTGCAGACAGCCCGGGAAAAAAATATCGTTGAATTTCGAATTAATTACCCGCTGAAAAGATCCAGAATGCTGGAAAATGAGCTGAAACGACGCTTTCATCTGTCAGAGGTGCTGGTGGTATCGGATTTCCGGGAGCATCAGGATGCGGACATTTATCTGAAACGGCTTGGAGAGATGGCTGCCAGTTATCTGGATGAAGTTTTAAAAGATGGGGATACGATTGGTGTGTCCTGGGGACGGACGTTGTATCAGGTTGTCCGTGCGTTGAATCCTTCCAGACCACGCAGGATAGAGGTACTTCAACTGGTCGGGAGTGCCGGGGAGACCTACTACAATAAGGGTACTGATATCGTAAGCCTGGTACAGACGATGGCACAAAGTTTTCAGGGGACATATACACTCCTCTATGCTCCGATGTACATCAACAGTGATGTCGTCAGAAAGGAGCTGCTTCGGGAGGGAATTATCAGTAAAACGATTGAAAAAATCTGTAAAGCTGATTATATCCTGACCGGTATCGCGGATATTTCCCTGAAGAAATATGGAGGCACATGGGCCGGATACCTCACAGAAGAAAAAAAGCAGGAGCTGGTAGGCAAGGGCGCGGTTGGCTATATGTGTGGGTACTTCTTTGACAAAAAAGGAAATCTGCTTGCGGATCCCATAAATGAAAAACTGATAGGAATTCCATTTGAAAAGGTGAAAAACGGTCCCCGGGTGATAGCGGTAGCGGGTGGACTTGACAAGACTTATGCGATCTATGCGGCTTTGCGTGGAAAGCTGATTGATTGTCTGATTACTGACAGTCGAATTGCTGAAAATCTGCTGCAGCTCTGAGAAATCGGACGGGAAGATATGGCTGCAGTTATCGACAAAAGAAGGGAACAATATGACTGACGGAATTATATATACATACTGTAAAGGTTTGGTTAAGCGTCAGGCGGAAAAGGAATCTCAGATGATGGCGGAATGGAAGAGCGGAGATTATACGCTGGAACATCCGTTTATTGAGGTAAATCCATATCTCATCAATCCGCTCTCAGCGCTGGTCGTATTTCGAACGGAAGAAGAGACATCTGTCACGGTGACGGTATTTGGAAGAGAAAAGAGGGGAAATATAAGCCATACATTTCCTTCGGCAAGGGAACATATTGTGCCGGTGCTCGGTTTGTATGCTGACTGTAAAAATACAGTGGAACTGAGGCTTCATGAGGGTCGCAGCCATACGCTGTGCATCGAAACAGAATCACTTGGGGAGGATGTCCCCCAATTGGTGTCCATGAAAACGGAACCGGAGTACACGTCTGATGATCTGATTTTTCTTACACCGTCCTTGAATGCGCTGGCAACGGCCTTTGACTATCGTGGAGATGTGCGCTGGCATCTGACGGTGCCGGTAGTTTTTGATATGAAGCGTTTGAAAAACGGCAATTTTTTAATCGGAACGGAACGTCTGCTGGAGCTTCCTTATTATATGAGCGGCCTGTATGAGATGACCATGATTGGGAAAATCATAAAAGAATATCGGATTCCCGGCGGTTATCATCATGATCAGTGGGAGATGGAGAATGGAGATATTCTGGTACTCAGCGAGGATCTGCGATCTGCCACTGTGGAGGACGAGATTGTATTACTGGATCGTGACACGGGCGATGTTAAGAAAAAGTGGGATCTGAAGGATTGCCTGCGGCCCGGTGATGGTCCTTCCGGAGGATACACGGCTCGTGACTGGTTCCATAACAACGCTCTTTGGTATGACAAAAACAGCAATACTATAACACTTTGCGGCCGCCATACAGACTCGATTATCAACATTGATTATGAAACGGGAAAGCTGAACTGGATTTTGGGGGATAATGAAACCTGGCCGGATGATATGCAGAAATACTTTTTCAGACCCGTAGGCGAAGGCGATTTCGACTGGCCGTATGAGCAGCATGCCTGCCTGGTGACGCCGGACGGTGATGTGATGTGCTTTGATAATGGTCACTACCGGTCAAAGATCAGAGAGAAATTTCTGCTGAATCGTGACAGTTTTTCGAGAGGTGTACGCTATCGGCTGAATGTGGAAGATATGACGATCGAGCAGTTGTGGCAGTACGGGAAAGAGAGAGGAGAAGAATTTTTCTCATCCTATATAGGGAATGTAGAGTATTATGGGGAGGACCATTATCTGGTTCACTCAGGCGGCATACAGTATTACGGAGAGCATGCCTCAGAAAAGCCTGCCGCTCTGCTTCCGGATGACCCCAATATGCGCTCGGAAAGTATCACGGTCGAGATCCTGCGGGATAAGGTGATTATGGAAATGAAAGTGACTGGCAATTATTATCGGGCTGAAAAGCTGTCGCTTTACCATGAAGCTGATAACCTGCCGCTGGGGCCTGGTCTGATTCTCGGCGAGATGGGCGTTACCATGGAGATGGAAACGCGGATTCCCATGGATAACTCCGGAGAACTTCTTCCCTATCGCTATGAAGCATCTGTGACGGAGGAGGATGACCGGTTTACCTTTAAGGCCATTTTCGAGGGCGGACAACTGGTAATGTTGATGCTGGAAGATGGACAAAGCGGGGATGAGCACGGGTATTTCATCTCCACATCCAAGAATAAATTTACTGCGCTGTGCTGCGGCACTTTTATTGAAAAGGATCCGAGAAATGTGACGCTGAGCGTTAATAAGGCGGGTCTGAAAGGAACCTATGATCTGCGGGTTATCGTAGATGACAAAAAGTATGACACAGGCGTTCAGATCTGTTGTCTCTGATACGCTGTGCGGATCAGAAGCTGATGAGGAGAATAAAAATGGCATATTATGATTTGGTGATTGTTGGAAGCGGACCGGCCGGTATGACCGCCGCCATATATGCGGCCAGGGCCAATCTCAGGGTGTTGCTGTTGGATAAGCTCGCGCCAGGAGGGCAGATTGTCAATACAAATGAGATTCAGAACTATACCGGTTTCGGCACGGTCAACGGCGCGGAGCTGGCGATTAAGATGTATGAGCATACACAGGAGCTGCAGGTTGCATTTGATTATAAGACAGTCAAAGAGATCCGGGTTCAGGGAGATGTCAGAGAAGTTCATTGTGTGGAGGACGATACCATATATGAATGTGCTGTGGTGATTCTGAGTACGGGCACAAGACCGCGCATGCTGCATGTTGAAAACGAATCTACATATGCCGCGCATGGGATCAGCTGGTGCGCCATATGTGACGGGGCAGCCTGCCGGGGGAAGGATGTCGTGGTTGTGGGTGGCGGAAATTCTGCGGTAGAGGAGTCACTGTACCTGGCGGACATTGCGAATTCCCTGACCGTGGTGACCATGTTCGATCTGACGGCGGATCCGATGGTCTGCGACAAGCTTCGGGCTATGGAAAATGTAACGGTTTATCCTTATCAGGATATTCTCGGGTTCTATGGAGACAGTAAAATACGCGGGATTCATTTTAAATCTACACAGAATGGAGAAGAGCGGTGTGTGGACTGCGATCAGGTATTTGAATACATCGGCCTGACTCCGACTACGGAAGCTTTTCAGAACCTGGGGATATTGAATTCATACGGCTATGTGGAGACCGATGCTTGGATGACCACAAAAATTCCGGGAATCTTCGGAGCGGGAGACTGTATCTCGAAGAACTTGCGTCAGGTAGTTACGGCCTGTTCGGATGGGGCCATTGCCGCACAGGGCGCCGCGCACTATATCCAGGGTCTGAAGTAGACGATTTGCATAATTGGAGGAAGATAAAATGTTAAAAGAAGTTACTAATGCAGAATTTCGGGAATCTGTGAATCAGGGACTTGTGCTTGCGGATTTCTTTTCGAGCACATGCGGCCCTTGCAAAATGCTTTCTTATATTCTTGGAGATGTGGATAAGACCTGCGGGGAAAAGGTAATGATTCTGAAAGTGGATTTTGACAAAAATAAGGATCTAGTGGAGGAATATGAAGTGACGGGTTATCCAACGCTGATTCTGATGCGGGATGGTAAGGAGCTTGTCCGAAAATCCGGGTTGCAGCAAAAGCCGGTGATTGTTGGTATGATTGAGGAATATATGGATTGATCCGGGTTCTGTGAAACGGGGACGACACTGTTGTATATCTGCGGTGTCGTCCTTTTATTTATTTAAGTCTGTTTAAGGTTTTTCTGTTATGGTATCATAAGAAAAAGGTAACTATTCAGAACAGGAGGCGCAGGAGGATGCGGCTTTTACTGGCGGAGGACGAGCAGGCGCTCTCGCGGGCGCTTGTCGCGATTCTTGAGCGAAACAATTATTCCGTGGACGCCGTGTATGACGGCGAGGCGGCACTGGAATATCTGGAAGCAGGCAATTATGACGGCGTGATTCTCGATATCTTGATGCCGAAGAAGGATGGAATCTCGGTGCTGCGAGAGCTGCGGGCAAAGGGCAGCTGCGTACCGGTGCTCCTTCTGACCGCAAAGTCTGAGATCGACGACAAGGTGCTGGGGCTGGACGCCGGGGCGAACGATTATCTGACGAAGCCTTTTCACACGAAGGAGCTGCTCGCGCGTATCCGGGCGATGACGCGCACGGGGAGCGCGCAGACCAGTTCCCTGCTGCAGATGGGAAACGTGACGCTCGACCGCGCTACCTTTGCGCTTTCCACGCCGTCGGGCAGCTTCCGGCTGGCGAACAAGGAGTTTCAGATGCTCGAGCTGCTTATGAGTAATCCGGGCAATCTGATTTCCTCTGAGCGTTTCATGGAGAAAATATGGGGCTATGACAGCGAGGCGGAGATCAACGTGGTATGGGTCTATATTTCTTATTTAAGGAAGAAACTGACGGCGCTGCACGCGAATATTCAGATCCGGGCGACGCGAAACGCGGGCTATTCTCTGGAGGAAGTATCATGATCAAGAAGCTGCGGATAAAACTGGTCGCCGCCTCTATGCTTTCCCTGCTCATTGTGCTGGCCGTGATCATGGGAATCGTCGGCATGCTGAATTACCGGGAGATCGTGGAGGACGCCGACAGTACGCTGGCGATTCTGGCCGCGAATGAGGGAAGCTTCCCCGGTGGGGCGGAAACGCTGCCGGAGAAGAACGGGCAGGACGGAGCAGATGGCGCTGCGCCGCCGGAGAATGCCCCGCGGGGAAAACGGCAGGTCTCGCCGGAGCTGCCCTATGAGTCGCGTTATTTTTCCGTGCTGCTGGACAGTGACGGAAATGTCCTTTCCACGGATATGAAGCGGATCGCGGCGGTGGATGAGGACACTGCCATCGTGTATGCGAACAGCATTTTTACGTCCGGCAAAGAGAGGGGCTTCGTGAGCGCCTACCGCTATGTGCTGGTCACGTCAGACGAGGGGACACGCGTGATTTTCCTGGACTGCGGGCGCAGTCTCGACACGTTTCGAAATTTTGCGGTCACGGGCGTCGGTGTGGCTGCCGCGGGACTTCTGGCAGTGTTTCTTCTGATGATCGTTCTCTCGGGACGGATTGTGAAGCCTTTTTCCGAGAGCTATGAGAAGCAGAAACGCTTTATCACAGACGCGGGTCACGAGCTGAAGACGCCGCTGACGATTATCAATGCGGACACCGAGATTCTGGGAATGGATTTCGGAGACAATGAGTGGCTGGACGATATCAGAAGCCAGACCGGGCGGCTGACAGAGCTGACGAACAGCCTGATTCTGCTCTCGCGTATGGAGGAGGAGCAGGCGCAGTATCAGATGATCGAGTTTCCGCTCTCCGATGTGGTGGAGGAGAGCGCGCATTCTTTCCGCAATCTGGCGCTGACGCAGCAAAAGACGCTCTCCAGCGAGATCCAGCCGATGATTTCCTTCTGTGGGGATGAAAATTCGATCCGCCGTCTGGTGGGCATCCTGCTGGACAACGCGGTCAAATACTGCACGGAGCAGGGAGAAATACGCCTGACGCTGGAAAAGCAGAAGAACGCCGTTCGTCTGTCTGTGTACAACACCTCTGAACCGGTATCGGAGGAACAGCTTGCGCACCTTTTTGACCGTTTCTATCGGACGGACAGCTCCCGCAATTCCCGCACGGGCGGCTATGGCCTGGGACTTTCCATTGCCGCCGCCATTGTCAGGGTTCATAAAGGAAAAATATGGGCGGCTACAGAGGACGGGCGGTCCCTGATCATCACGGTCACGCTGCCACAGTGACAGCTTTGTAAGGATAATGTGAATTTTGTGTGAAATCTGCGTAAGATTTTAGCTTCGTTTAAGGAAAGGGTCTTATACTGATGCACAGCAGGAGGAAAGGAGAAGGTGCATGGCATATCAGATGACCTTTCAACGTTACGAAATCAAATATCTGCTGACCAGGCAGGAGAAGGAGCAGATCCTTCGTGTCATGGAGCCCTATATGCGGCTGGACAACTACGGGCGCAGCACGATACGGAATATTTACTATGACACGGATAATTACCGGCTGATCCGGCATTCCCTCGAAAAGCCCGCCTACAAGGAGAAGCTCCGCGTGCGCAGCTACCGGCAGGTTTCCCCGGAGGATCCGGTCTTCGTGGAACTGAAGAAGAAATATGATTCCGTGGTGTATAAGAGAAGGCTCGTCCTGCCGGAGGCCGAGGTTATGGACAGTTTCCGCAGCGGGAACCCCCTGCCGGATCACTCGCAGATCGGCCGTGAGATCGAGTATTTCCGGAAATATTACCAGCCATTGCATCCGGCAGTATTTCTTTCCTATGAGCGGGAAGCCTACTATGCGCTGGACGGCGGGGATTTCCGGGTGACCTTTGATGAAAATATTCTCTATCGGCAGCACGATTTCTCGCTTGGCAGCGGTGCTTATGGAGAAGCGCTGCTCGGCAGGGGGCAGACGCTGATGGAGATCAAGACCTCCGGCGGGATCCCGCTCTGGATGAGTCACATTCTCTCAAAGCAGCGTATCTTTAAGACCTCATTCTCCAAGTATGGCGCGGCCTACCAGAGTATGATGGCAAACGGTTTTCAGGAAAGGAGCGTCCGCTATGCTTGATCAATTATTTCGCGGGATTTTTGATACGGATATGACCAGCGTGATCGCGGTATCGGATTTCCTGCTCTGCGTGGGCTGTGCACTGGCGATCGGCGTGCTGATCGCGCTGAGCTTCATGTATCACAGTAAATACAGCAAGGGCTTTGTGACGACGCTGGCGCTGTTGCCCGCGATTGTCTGTGTGGTGATCATGATGGTTAACGGAAATGTGGGGACCGGTGTGGCGGTGGCCGGCGCCTTCAGTCTGGTGCGCTTCCGCTCGGCGCCGGGGACGGCGAAGGAGATCGGGGCGATCTTTCTCGCAATGGGTTCGGGACTGATCGTAGGCATGGGCTATCTGGGCTATGCGTTTCTTTTCACGATTGTCCTTGGCCTTTTCAGCGTCCTCTACAGCAGCTTTGACTTTGGCGAGCGGAAGAACGCGGCGCGGTATAAGACGCTGCACATCACGATTCCGGAGGACCTGGATTACAGCGACGTGTTTGACGGAATCTTGAAAAAATATACGACGAATTACGAGCTGGTGCAGGTGAAGACGACCAACATGGGAAGTCTGTTCCGGCTGACCTATGACCTGACCCTGCGCAGCGAGAAGAAGGAAAAAGAGCTGATCGATAAGCTCCGCTGCCGGAATGGAAATCTGGAGATTTCAATTTCCAGACAGGAGACCGTGCAGGGAGAACTGTAGGAGGTGCGTGGAATGAAGAGAAAAGAAATGCTGGCGCTGTTTCTGGCGCTGACGATGATTCTGAGCGGCTGCGACGCTTCCGGTTCGGCGACGGAAACGGACAGCGCGGGAACGGAAGAGGATACGGATGCGTCGGAGGCTGTGACCGCGACCGTGGTGGACACCTCCGATATGTTTACGGACCGGGATATTGACTGGAGCTACGACGAGGAAGACTGCGCGCACATTGAGCTTGACGGGGACAGCGCGTCCGCCGATACGAACGCGGTGGAGGTCTCGGGCAGCACGGTCACGATTACGGATGAGGGTACTTATATTCTGTCCGGTACGCTGGACGACGGCATGATTATCGTGGACGCGGGCGATTCGGACAAGGTGCAGCTGGTGCTGGATGGTGTCGATATTACGAGCTCTGCCTCCGCGGCGATCTATGTGCTGGAGGCGGATAAGGTGTTTGTCACGACCGCGTCCGGCTCGGAGAATACGCTCACGAACGGCGGCGAGTATGTGGCCATCGACGACAACAATATCGACGCGGTGATTTTCTCCAAGGCTGACCTGGTGCTGAACGGCGGAGGAATGCTTACCATCACCGCGGCGGCGGGGCACGGGGTCGTCTCAAAGGACGATCTGAAAGCGACCAGCGGAACGTATGTGATTACGGCGGAGAGTCATGGCCTTTCGGGCAAGGACAGCGTGCGCATCGCGGACGGGACGTTTACGATCGTCTCCGGAAAGGACGGGATTCACGCGTCAAATGAGGATGACGAGAGTCTGGGTTATCTCTATATCGCTGGCGGCAACTTTGTCATCGAGAGCGGGGACGACGGGATTCACGCGGACTCGGCGGTGACGATTGCTGCGGGGACGATCGACATCGCGCAGAGCTATGAGGGAATCGAGGGTCTTTCTATCGATATCACCGGCGGAGATATCAGCGTGGTCGCCAGCGACGACGGGCTGAACGCGGCGGGCGGCACAGACAGCAGCGGCTTCGGCGGAAGAGGCGGCGATATCTTTTCCGCCGAGGAGGGTGCGTATATCAGCATTGCGGGCGGCAGCCTGCATGTCAACGCCTCCGGCGACGGCATCGACTCCAACGGAGCCCTCTACGTCAGCGGCGGGGAGACTTATGTGTCTGGCCCGACCGACAGTGCGAACGGAGCGCTTGACTATACCAGCGAGGCGGTGATCAGCGGCGGTATTTTCATCGCGGCGGGTTCCTCCGGTATGGCGCAGAACTTTGGCTCCTCCTCGACGCAGGGTGTCATGATGGTGACGGTGGACTCGGCTTCCGCGGGCAGCACGCTCACGCTCTGCGACAGTGACGGAACGGAGCTTCTGTCCTGGCAGCCCGATAAGGCTTACAGCTCCGTGGTGCTGAGCTGTCCGGAGATCACGGAAGGTTCCACCTATACGCTGACGGCGGGTAGCTACTCAGCGGAAATCACAATGGACAGTCTGGTCTACGGCTCCGGCAGCGGCATGGGCGGAGCTGGCGGAATGGGCGGAATGGGCGGCGGCCGCGGTGACGGCACGGACACTGCGCCGGAAGGAGATTCCGGAATCGCGCCCGATGGAAATACCGGAGAGATGCCGGACGATTCCGGGGACGCGCCTGGCAGCAGCACCGAAATGCCCGGCGGAAACGGCGGCGGAATGGGCGGCGGTGGCGGACGCGGCCAGGGCGGCGGTCGCTAGACGACAGGATGACGGAGCAGAATATGGGAAAAGAGCTGCCTGAAATCCGAGAGTATGCATGAAATGAAATATTTAAGACGGTTAGTAAGCGCATTTTTTGTGACGCTGGCGGTGCTGGCCCTCGCGGTCGGTCTGTATTTTGGCGTTCCGGCGGTTCGCAGCTGCGTGAATCAATTATATACGACAATTTATGGATTTATAAGCGGGACGGATATCCCAGACCGGGGCGGTCTGATCCAGGTCGACGGCGACGGTTCGCTCATCGATTCCGGAGATCTGGATTCTCTGGATGATTCCGGGATTACCGGTGACAACGCGTCCGTTGACACGGAAAAATACGTTTATTACAGTCTCCTGACTTCAGACGGGCAGACCGTCTATCAGCAGATCTGTGCCAATATCGAAGCGATGGAGACGACCTTCATTCCGGAGACGGATATCAGTGTCTCGGAGATGCAGGATGCCATCGAATCGGTCTTCAACGATCATCCGGAATATTTCTGGATTGAAACCGCCTATTCTTACCGCTATACCTCGAACGATGTCTGTGTGCAGATTACGCTCTGTTTCAATGAAACGGCGGACGATTTCACGACCGCAAAGACGGCTTTTGACTCCGCCGCGGAGGAGATTATCAGCTGTGCGGAGACGCTGGAGAGCGATTATGAAAAAGAAAAATACGTCCATGACGCGGTTATCGCGCTTGCCGACTACGATGAGAGTGTGAGCGATAGCTACAGCCAGAGCGCCTACAGTGCGTTGGTAATGGGCAGAACGGTCTGCGCCGGATATGCACGCGCTTTTCAGTATATTATGCAGGAGCTCGACATCACGACATATTATTGTGTGGGCTATGCAGGGGGTGATCACGCGTGGAACATTGTGGAACTCTCAGACGGCTATTATAATGTGGATCTGACCTGGGACGACGCCACATCTTCGACCTATGCCTGGTTCAATCTGCCGGATTCCGTTTTCGGCAGGACGCATACGCGGACGGATCTGTCCGTGCAGCTTCCATCCTGCGAAGGGACAGCGTATTATAATCTGGAGGATACGGAAGGCGCACAGACCACGAGTGACACGCAGCCGTCCCAGACGCCGGACAGCGGGACTCCTTCTACGCAGACGCCGGACAATGGAAGCTCTGATTTGACTGCGCCGAACAGTCATAGTTCTGATGACACTGTGCCGGACGCGGAAGAAACGACTCCGGCACAGCCGGACGCCGGTGGGACAGCGCCTACGCAGCCGGACGGCAATCCATCTCCACAGACTCCGTCGGATGACCGCCCCTCCGGCGCGGGCAGCGGAGGCTTTGGGCAGCCCGGCGGCGGGGGAGCAGCCCAGACTCCGGGGAACTGAAGTCTTCTGTGAACTCCCCGGCTTCTTTTAGCTTGCCAGCTTAGATGTCACACATGTAGTAAATAACCATAAATGGCAATATCTATTTTATCAGTAATACGGAATTCAATCACTCTCTATAAAGAGGAAATTGCGCAATCATCCTTCACTCCCTTTATCAGGAACAGCTGCGTCGGATTATAAAAACGCAGATCGCCGGTATAAATGCGGCCGCTCACCTCGCGGTCGATTTCTATTTCCGTGTAGCCCAGGGCGTCAAGCACCTTCTCATCCCACGCCGGTCGCTCCTCCCTGCTTATATCCAGCTCCTCACGGATCCGCGTACACTCATGAAGCTGCTCGTCGCTCACATTCCGATGCGCATTCTGACCGGAAGGATCGCGCGCCTCCTTGCAGAAATCTGCCTTTCCATAATTTCCGTCAAAATTCAGGAGAATGCCGCCTTTCTTCAGGACGCGCTTCCATTCGCGGTAGGCTTCCGCGGGGTGCGGCAGCGTCCAGGTCAGGTTACGCGCCACGACAAGGTCGAAGCTCTCGTCTTCAAAATCCGTCTTTTCCGCGTCCATAACCTGAAAATCGACGTTCACGCCTTTCTCCTCTGCGAGGCGGCGCGCGCCCTCGATCATTCCCGCCGTCAGGTCGATACCGCATACGGCATGCCCCTGCTGTGCGAGAAGAATTGCGAAGAAACCGCCTCCGGTTCCCACATCCAGAATTTTCAGCTTTTTATCCGTCGGCAGGCAGCACTGGATTTCCGCAAGCCAGAGTCCCGCCATTCCACTATCCAGCTCTTCCCTTCGCATCCGGACGAATTCCTCGCTGCGTCCCGACCAGTAACCGTGAATTCTCGTCTTAATCTCTTCCATGTGCTGTCTCCTCTGTCGTTTTATCTGCACATGGAAAAAGAAATCGTGCGGGCGACACCATTCCTTTTTCCATGAGTGCTTATTTCAGACTTTATGTTGATTCCGCACTTCACTTTAACAGGCCTCGAAAAAGTCCGCAAGCCCCACCGGGGGATATTATTACAATAAAAGTCGATTGCTCCGCTCTTCGAGCAGCTACCGCATAAGTTCGGCTACGAAAATCGAAGATTTTCTGCCTCACTTATCTCGCAATCGCCGCCTGCATTCGCCCTAAAGGACTAGCTTCGCGTCGCAATCCGCGCTATCGCGCTACTTGCAGCTACGCATAAGTTCGACTACGAAAATCAAAGATTTTCTGTCTCACTTATCATACAGGCTAGCCCGTCCGATGTCTATGTGTCCTTGCATGCAAGCATGCAGTCCACATAGCCGCCGTCCGGGACTTTTATAGTAAATTCATCCCCCGGGGAGGCTTCCGTGAGAAATTTTTAAATGCTAAAATGTAGACAGAATTTACAGTGTATTCTGAAGGGAGAAATAATGAAAAGTACAAGAAGAATGCCGGGGCTTCTGCTGAGCCTGCTGATGCTGGGAACACTCCTTACAGGCTGCGGCGGCAGCTCCGCAGACGATTCTGGGACAGGGACAGCGGAGGGTTCTTCCGCATCGGGGGAAAAGAGTATGGTGATTGCAACCGGCCAGAGCTGCACAACGCTCGATCCGGTGCTGAACTACGACGGCTGGTATACGGTTCGCTTTGGTATCGGCCAGACGCTGACAAAGTTTGACGACGATTTTTCTGTCTCCGGCTGGCTGGTGGAGGACGACTATACCTCGTCCGATGACAATACGGTCTGGATCTTTACAGTCCGCGATGACGTGGTCTTTTCCAACGGCACGAAGCTGACGGCGGAGCTGGTGAAGGCTTCGATCGAGAACGTGTTTGAGAACGGGACCAGAGGACCGGAGTACTTTACTTATGAGTCCATCGAGGCCGACGGCCAGACGCTGACGATCACGACTGCGGAGGCGGAGCCGATCCTGCCGAACAAACTGGCGGATCCGCTGTTTGTCATCATTGACACGTCCGTTGACATGACAAATATCGCGGACGAGGGACCGGTTGGCACGGGGCCGTTTGTGGTGGATACCTTTGATGTGACGACGAAAGAGATCACGGTTTCCCGCAATGAGAATTACTGGGCCGGAGAGGTCGCGATGGATCAGATTACTTTTATGTACACGGAGGATCAGTCCACCCTGACAATGAGCCTGCAGTCCGGCGATGTGGACGCCGTGTATAATCTCAGCATGACGGCGGTTGGCGATTTTGAAAATGATCCGAACTATAATGTAATTCGCAGCGCCAGCGGGCGTACAACACACGGTTTCATGAATCAGAATGGCCTGCTCGGCGACGAGGTGCTTCGGCAGGCACTGCTGCGCTATATTGACCGGGACACCTACTGTGAGACCCTTCTGAACGGCCAGTATGTGCCGGGCAAGACGCTGGTGACCTCAGCCTCCAACTATGGATACGACGAACTGACCGATATCAATGCTTATGATCCGGAGAGTGCGGTGCAGCTTCTCGACGACGCGGGATACCTCGACATCGACGGGGACGGATATCGCGAGACGCCGGACGGGGAGCAGATCGACCTTCAGTTTATCTATTATACCGGCCGCCCGGAGCAGCAGATCGTCGTGGAAGCAATGCAGGCGGAGTGCATGAATCTTGGCATCAGAATCACACCGCAGGTGTACGATTCTCAGACGGTCATGGACCTCCTGCAGAGCGGCGATTATGACCTCTGCTGCGTGAGCATCAACATCATGAATATCGGTGACCCGGAGAGCCATCTGCGGACCTATTTCACCAGCGACGGTACCTACAATTCCTTCGGCTTCCGCAACGCGGAGTTTGACGCGATTGTGGAGGAGCTGAGTGCCACTTCAGATGCGGATGCGCGCGTGGAGCTCGTGAAGGAGGCGGAGCAGATTCTGCTGGACGAGAGCGTGTGCATCTACTTCTGCTATCCGATCATGAACTTCGTCACGACGGGCAATGTGAGCGGCATCACCAGCACCCCGGCGGATTATTACTGGGTGAGCGAGGAGACGGATATTCAGTAGAACCATCTCCTTACCATGTAGCGTCAGCGAGATATCGCCGGAGCAGAAAGGTACAAAAATAGGGAAAGGTGTAAATGTTTTCCTCAAAACCAAGATTGCCGGATGTCAGTTTGATGCCCCGCTGAATGTCAGGGTAGCTGTCGCTCCTGATCAGGTTGCGCAGTGACTTTGCGGTTCCGTTGGTAGCCTTTACTTCAACCGGAACAAGACTCTTTCTGGTACGGATGAAGAAATCCTCCTCCAGTGTGGAATTTTCCCGTTTATAGTAATAGAGGGAATAGCCACACTTGGAGAGTGCCTCGGCTACAATATTTTCATAAAGGGCGCCTTTATACACGCCCAGATTTTTGTTGGCTCGCAGATCGTCCTGCGCCTCGTTGTCCAGCATGGAGGTCAGAAGTCCGGAATCCCGCAGGTAAATCTTATATTTGGCCTCATCATAGTTACCTCGCAGAGGCAGCTCCGGGAAATGGAGGCAGTGGCATATCTGGATGACGCCGGCGCTTTCAAGCCATTCGATACAGCCGCGGTAATCTTTAAAGCGGGCGCCTTTCGCAACCTTTGAAATCTGAAATTTTTTGTTTTCCTTTGCCAGCTGGACGGGCACCTGATTGAAAATATTCAAAATTCTTGTCTGATCCATGCCATCAGCATATTTGCGGATGTCCTCTTTATAGTCTTCGATCAGCTGACGCTGCAGGGCAAGCGTGCCCTCAAAGGTATCGCGTTCTATATATTCCCGCACAACTGCCGGCATTCCGCCCAGTATGCAGTAATCGAGGAATAATTCCTGATAGATGTCCATCTCCAGCTTTGAAAAAGGCGTCAGTTCTTTCATGTGAGCGAGCATTTCCATGATAGTGGAATCCGTATACTTTTTTGCCCAGAGAAATTCTTCAAAATCCATGGAGTACAGCTCGTAGTCCGTCTTGTAGCCGACGCTGTTGCTCTCAATCCGCTGATACGAGATTCCAAGCAGGGAGCCGCTGCAGATCACATCAAAGCGTCCATCCAGTTTGAAGAATTTAAGAGAAGTCGCGATGTCGGGAAAGCTCTGCAGTTCGTCAAAGAAAATGAGAGTGGAACCGGCCTCAAAGCGTTTGGATGGATCGATTCGGGAAATGTTTTTAATGATATTGTCGGTTCGGTAACCGTCCTCGCATATCCCCTTGTATTTGGGTTCTTCAATAAAATTGATATAGACGATATGGTCATAGTTTTTCTGGCCGAAGCGCAGGATGGACTCTGTTTTGCCAACCTGCCGCGGTCCTTTTACGATCAGCGGGGTGTGGCCCGGAGTGTTTTTCCATTCTGTGAGATAATGGTCGATCTTTCTTTTCAGGTAAATCATGGATTGTATTCCCCCTTCGATATAAAGATACAAAAAAATGGGGGAGATTACAAGAGATTATTACAAAAAAATGAGGGAAATATCAGGCAACTGTTACAAAAACATGAGCGAGTATTTCTGCAACGCCCTTTTCTGATAATCTGTAAGTTATCATTCCATAAATATTGGTGCAGAAAAATTTCACTTGCACAAGTGGTCGGATTGTAGTATGATAAACTATACAGGCGGTGGTTTCGGCAGAGGAGCCAGCCTGTCCCTGATATAACAGTCGGTCAACCAATCCTGTTTTCTGTTTTTCATCCGTATTCCGGACATTTCAGAATAACATGAAAAGTAAAGAAC
>JAJBTX010000001.1 GCA_020860645.1 Lachnospiraceae bacterium
TGGAAATACTGGTCATCTGCGTCGGCGCTCTCTGGGGGTTGAGCAACGTTGACATGATCTGGCCCAGCGTGCTGGCGCTGGTTTTCCTTGGCTTCAGCAGCTATTCAGAATCAGTTGCCGCGGTATTTACCTCCGTATTCAGCAACAGTACCATCCAGTTGATTTTATGGCTGCTCATTATTTCCGCCACCCTGACCTTAACCGGCATTTCTGAGCAGATCGCCAATCGTCTGGTAAACTGGAAGCTGACCAAAGGCCGTCCCTGGGTTCTCAGTATCTGCATCATTCTGGCCTCCTACATCTGCTCCATGTTTGCAAGTGCTTTCGCGGGCATCCTGATCTGCTGGAATTTTGTCTATACCCTGTGTTCTGATTTCAACATTAAAAAGAATTCTAAATGGCCAAACATGATGTTAGTAGGCATCGTCTTCGCCGGAACCATCGGCGGCGCAATCATGCCCTTCAAGCAGGGTACAATTGCCACATTTGGCTACCTGAGCGCCGCATCCGATGGGCTGTACTCCACCTTCAGCTATATGCACTATGCCATCTGGGCGCTGATTTTTGGTGCAGTTATTATGATCTTCTATTTTGTAGCCTGCAGATTTCTGGTTCGTCCGGACATGGAAGCTTTCAAAGATGTAAGTTCCATGGGGAAACCCACTCCCCTCGACACCAGACAGAAAGTGGCTCTGGGCGGCCTGGGAGCATTGATCGTATTTCTGTTCCTGCCCAGCTGCATTCCCGGTACTGCCGTAGCAAACTTCCTTGATGCGATCGGCACCAACGCGATTATTCTGATTATTGTCTGCGCCATCATCTTTTTACGCGATCGTGACGGCAAGCCATACTTCACTTTCAAAGAGCTGGCAGACAAAGGCGTTATGTGGCAAATGCTGTTTATGGTTGGCGCGGCCATGACCCTCGGAACCGCCCTGGCGAGTGACGCAACCGGCATCCGCACCTTATTCAGCAATCTCCTTCTTCCGATATTTGAAGGCCAGAGCCCATTCTTCTTTGCCTGCATATTCGCGGTTGGCGCTTTGATCATCACCAACTTTATCAACAACGCCGTCGTCGGTGCAGTCATGATTCCTGTCATGTATACGCTCTCCGCGGAAATCAACATTAACCCGCTGGCCTTGACAGCCCTGATCGCTATCACTTCCAATGTTGGCCTGATTCTTCCCTGTGCCTGTCCTCTTGGAGCTCTTCTCCATGGCAATAAGGAATGGGTCAGCAGCAGGGCAATCTTTGTCCAGTCCTGTGTGGCGATTTTAGCTACGGCGCTGGCGACCATTCTGGTCGGCGTACCGCTGGCAATGGTGCTGATTCAGTAAACTGTCCGGAGGAAATAAAATTCTATGAATATACAACAGTATCCATTTAAAAAAGAAGAATTCAAAAGTACGCGCGAATTCCGTCCCGGAGTTCCTGTATATCAGTTTCCGATCACCCCCAGGGAAAATACCCGGCGAATGTACCGCCGGGAGCTCCCCTTATGGGTACCCATGTATTCCGATGTCCAGGCTTTCCTGCCCCGGATATGCCCGGACAATAAGGCGCGGGCTATGGTTATGGAGGCAGACTCTTTAAAAGAGGAGGAAAAGGGCGGTCTTGATATGTTCGGCGTCGAATGGGAATACGTTCCCGTAGTAGGCGGCTCCATGGAAAAGCCCGGCGTCACCATGCTGAACGACATCAGTGACTGGAAATCGGTAATCAGGTTTCCGGATGTGGACAGCTGGGACTGGGAAGGCTGTGCTGCCAGGAATGTCAGCTACATTGACCATGAAAGATTCCTTCAGACCTGGATTTTTACCGGTCTGTTTGAGAGGCTGATCTCCTTCATGGGCTTTGAAGATGCGGCTGTGGCACTTATTGACGAAGATCAGAAGGATGATGTCCATGAGCTTTTTAACGCCCTGGCTGATCTGTATATCAAGATTATTGGGAAAATGAAACACTACTTTCCCATTCCCGGCCTCTATTTCCATGACGACTGGGGGTCGCAGCGCGCGCCGTTTTTCTCACTGGGTGTATGCCGGGAAATGCTGCTTCCGCCCATCAGAAGGATCACCGACTACTGCCATGCCAACGACGTCTTCTTTGAGCTTCATTGCTGCGGCAAAAGTGAGGCGCTGGCGCCGGCTATGGTAGAGATGGGTGTGGACGCATGGTCAGGCCAGGTCATGAACGACAAGTACCGGCTTCGGGAAGACTTCGGCAGGAACATCATCATCGGCATCCAGTTCTTCCCCGAAACCGAGGCGGAAATGAAGACGGACATCGATGATTTTCTGTCACGGCTGCAGGACGGTTTTGCCGAAAGGCCCATGTACCTGCAGGATGTGCGTCCCAATGAATCCATGCGCAGCTATCTGTATGAGCGCAGCAGACTTTTATTCACGGAGGTAAAATCATGACAAAATTGACGGAAAAAGAAAACTATCTGCGTTTGCTCCGCGGAGAATTTCCGGAGTGGATTCCCATGTATGCGTTTGGCCCTAATCCCGACGGCACGCCCACGAGTCAGATCAAATGCTTCTCCGGGCCGCTGATTCCCCATCGAATGGTCAAAAAACCTGCCAAAGATCTGTGGGGAGTGACTTATGTAGATGTGGAGGGCGGCGACCTGCCGGAACCCAACAACTTCATTCTGGAAGACGTGACCAAATGGCAGGATGTGATTCATGCACCGGATGTATCCGATTTTGACTGGGAGAAGGTGGCAAAACAGGATCTTGCGCGGTGGAATGTTGACCGCAGCCAGACAGCATTAACGTTTGTACTGCACACGGGATTTTTTCAGGGGCTGATGTCCTTTATGGGCTTCAATGAAGGTCTGTGCGCGCTGGTCGAAGAACCGGAGGCCTGCCAGGAGCTTTTCAATTACATGTCCGATTTTTATATGTACTATCTGGAACATATCATAGATTATATCAAACCGGACATTATCGGCATCACAGACGATATCGCCACCTGGGCGAATCCATTCATCTCTCCGGAACTGTACCGCGAGATGCTTAAGCCGCTGTACGCCCGCCATGCCAAGTTCGCCACCGACCGGGGTCTGCCCATCGACATGCACTGCTGCGGTCGCTGTGAGGACTTCATCGACGACTGGCTCGACTTTGGCGTAACCGCCTGGCAGCCCGCTCAGGTCTCCAACGATCTGCTGGCCATCAAAGAAAAGTATGGCAGAACCTTCGTGATTTGCGGCGGTTTTGATATGACCCCGGAACTGGCTGACCCAAATTGTCCCAAAGAAGCGGTCGTAGACGCTGTGAAGAAGACCATCGATAAACTGGCTCCCGGCGGTGGTTACAGCTGCTGTGCCAGCTTTCTCGGCGCGCCTGGCGACAAGATCGTCCAGCAGAAAAACGCCTGGGTTCGGGAGACTGTCCGGGAATATGGCGCAAATTATTATCGTTAAGCAGAAGCTGGACGCATGACAGAATTCATGCGTCCAGTCTGAAATAACAGGACGGTTTATTATGAATATTATAATCCTCGGAGGTTTCCTTGGCGCGGGTAAGACCAGTTTCCTGTTACAGCTGACAGAGTTCCTGTCCCAACGCACCGCCAGAATTGTCATTCTGGAAAATGAAATTGGAAAAATCAGTATCGATGACCAGAGTCTGCAGAACACCCGGCTGACAGTTCGCTCCATATTTGCAAACTGCATCTGCTGCTCCGGCACGGCGGAGCTGACGAGTAATGTCCGGCAAATACGCAGAGAATATAATCCGGACTGGCTGCTCATCGAGGCCACCGGACTGGCTCTTCCCCATGCTGTGCGCACCACCCTGCTCGAAGCAGGTGAAAAAGGGTCTGTCCGGACGCTCACGCTGGTCGACGCCAACCGGTATCGGCGGCTGAAAAAAGCCATGCCGGCGCTGATCGACGGACAGCTTGAGGGCTGTGATGCGGTGGCGCTGAATAAGGTTGATCTGGTGGGGGATACGGAGGCCCGGGCCATTCAGACAGAGCTGGAATTACAGACTGGCGTAACGGTTTTTGCAGTGTCCGCGGGGAAGCCCATGACAGACACGGAGATCGCGCAGCTGGCGGGGGTGTCGATATGAGAAGAATCAGCAATTTCAAACCATTGCTTGACTGCGCCTCTCCAGTGATGCCCAGGGGCGTGGAGCATTTAACGCAGGATGGCGCTGAGGTATTTTCCATGCAATGGCAGAGCACACGCGCCCCGGAGGAAGCCATGCGGCTGCTGACAGAAGAAATTGATATGCTTACTGTCCGGCTGGAAGAATCCGGCGGAATGGCAGGTCATATCAAGGCCGCTGTCAGCGAGAAAACTATCCGCTGGGTACTCAGCGCCGCCGGAACCCCCTGTAATGTGACGGCGCATAGCGGCAGTTCTGTCCTGATTGATCTGACTGCTATCGTATTCACGGAAGACCCTGTGGCATTTGCAGAGGAATTCCGCGCGTTGCGCGAGCGGATTTAAAACAGTACCTTCAGGGAAAACAGGTCGTCTAAAATATTCCGCAAATCCACCAGCAGCTGCTGATTCGCTCTGCTGCGCGGCACCAGAAGCCACTGATCCGTCTGTATATTGCCTTCTATGGGAATGAGTACCTTGCCGGTATTCTGCCGCAGCTCATTGGTGGGCGAACCAAGAATGCTGTAGGCCTGCTGCATCATGGCAAAGTGCTTTCCGGTCTCTCCTGCAATCCGATAACGGATATTCAGGTGAATACCCCTGCGCTTAAACACATATTCAACAAAGCAGTCCTGGACAGCATTGTCATTATAGGTTACAATAGGCAACTTTTCCAATACAGAGACAGGAATGATGGAATATGCTGTCAGATCGTCGCTCTGATCCACCTCCAGACAAACGCGATCCGTCCATAGCAGGTATCCCACGTAGTCGTTGACCAGAGCATTTCTGTATTTGTTGAATTCCTCATGATCCATCGCAGCAAAAACGCAGTCAAAGCGTTCCAGTACCTGCGGTTTATTCTCGATCAGGCAGCGGTTCATCTCCATGATATCAATCCTGCTCAGCTGCAGCTCTGAAAACTTGTAGCCACTGTTTGCCATGATATTCAATATCGAAACCACCAGATCGGAAATCAGCGGTGTGGCTGCAATCCGCAGTGTAGCCGTTTTTTCCACTATATTCTGAGGCGCCATCCTGTCAAAAGTCGCGGACAGCCGGTCAACCTCACGGATGATATTCGTGACTATCTCAAAAGCGGTCAGACCATCTTCCGTCAAAAACATGCCGTTTTTAAACCGATGGAACAGGGTTACGCCCAGCTCGCTTTCCATCTGCTTGATCGCTTTACTGATGTTCTGCGGCAATGTATAGAGTTCCTCGCTGGCCCTGGTGATGGAAGCCAGTGTACCGACTTTCAGAAAATACCGCAGCTGCTCCAGCCTCATTTCATTTTCCCTCCTGGAAAACCCCTTTCTGTCTGCCTACAATATTACCGGCAGCAGATACGCTCCTATCAGATAATATAACAGCAGGTGCGCCGGATAGAAGCAGTAGAAAAACCACTTCGACTGCCGACCGCGCCGTCCGTTGTAAAAGTAGGTCAGCGCAAAAGCAAAGATCGCCGACCACTCCTCCCAAAGGCAGAGCAGCGCGCCGCCGACGCTCTGCACAAGGCGCTGTTCACGCAGCAGGTAGAGAAACGCGATCAGCGCGATTCCGAACACATCGTAGTCCGTATGGAGCAGATAAGCCGCGCCGCAGCCCACGAGAAATCCGGGCAGCTGCAGCCACCGACGCTCTTTCTGCCCCTCCATGAACCAGATCGTCAGAAGTCCGATCAGCAGCGTAAAATAGACGTTCTGACAACTCCAGACAAAGGCTTTTCCGCGCAGCGCCAGGTCAAAGGGAATCTCACTGAGCAGCGCGAAGAAGCCAAGCCGCATGGCGTAGCGCTTCACATCCCGGGTGTGGAAAAAGCCCTCCACAAGCAGGAAACAGAACAGTGGGAAGGACACACGACCTACGCAGCGCAGGATCCGGTCAAGGGCGTGGATCACACCCCACTGTCCGGCAAAAGTACTGCCCAGCGGCGAATTTCCATTTCCGTTCAGCACAAAATTCTCCAGAATGCAGGCCCCGAGATGATCGATCGCCATCGTGATCACGGCGATCCACTTGAGCTCGCTCCCGCTGATACCAAATCTGCTTTTCATAACTTCTCTGCGATCTCGCCCTGTTTCTTGTAAATCGAATGCGCGGGCACCACGCCGCGAACGCTCGAGAGCGGATAGATATTGCTCTCCCGCCCGATCACCGAGCCCGGATTTAAAATCGAGCCGCAGCCGACCTCCACTCTGTCTCCGATCATTGCGCCGAATTTTTTGATGCCTGTCTCGATATCGCCCTCCGGCGTGTGCACCTTCACAAGCAGCTTATCCGACTTCACGTTCGAGGTGATGGAACCCGCGCCCATATGCGCGCGGTAGCCGAGAATCGAGTCACCCACGTAGTTGTAATGCGGCACCTGTACCTTATTAAACAGCACGACATTCTTGAGTTCGGTCGAATTTCCGACCACCGCGCCCTCGCCGACCAGCGCGTTTCCGCGGATAAACGCACAGTGGCGCACCTCCGCGTCCTTCCCGATGATCGCCGGGCCGTGAATATAGGCGCTCGGGAATACCGTCGCGCTGCGCGCGATCCAAACATCCTCGCCGACCTTCTCATACTCCTCCTCGCTCAGAGTCGCACCGAGCTTCCGGATGAAATCCCCGATCTTCGGCAGCGCTTCCCAGGGCCAGGTCAGGCCCTCGAAGAGCTCCGCCCCGATCGTCTCGTTTAAATCGAACAAATCCGCAATCTTAATCTCGCTCATATTCTTTCGCTCCCTTCTTACTCTATCATTTCTTCCCTGTACGGCTTTCCTTTTTATAATACGCCGCGGCCGCCTCAAAATAAGGCCGCATCGCGGTGTGCTGGCGGCTCTCCTTCACCTGCTGCGTGTGCCGCGAGACAAAATTTTCAAGCTTTCCCATATACTCCTCCGGCGTGATCTGCCCCTCTGCCACATAGGTCAGCCCTTTCTCCCAGCTCGCGGTCAGCTCCGGGTTCAGCAGAGAACGGATGGAGACGTTTACCACATCGAAAATATTTTCGCCCAGCAGCGTCGGCGTGATGATCTGTGTCTTTTTGTTCAGCGCGATATATTTATTTTTGACCAGCTTGTTCAGGATCTCGGCGCGGGTCGCGCTCGTGCCGATACCGCTGCCCTTGATCTGCGCGCGCAGCTCCTCGTCCTCAATAAGCTGCCCCGCGTTCTCCATCGCGAGGATCATCGAACCGGAGTTGTAGCGCTTCGGCGGCGTGGTCTCGCCCTCCTTGATTTTCACATCCTTTACCGGAAGCTTCGCGCCCTTCCGCAGCTTCATCAGCGCCTCAAGCATCGCCGCGTCGCCGCCCGTCTCCTCCGCCTCGTCGTCCTTTTTCTTCTTCTCAAAGCTATTCGGGGCTACCGCAAGATATCCCTCCTCCATGAGAATCCGGAAATTCGCGAAGAACTGCTCTTTTCCCAGCTCCGTCACCAGCGCCGCCTTCTGATAGACCGCCGGCGGGTAAAAAATGCTCAGGAAACGCCGTACAATGAGATCGTAAACCTGCTGCCCCGTCGGCGCGACGCGCGCGAGCGCCGCAAGTCCCTGTCCGGTCGGTACGATCGCATAGTGATCCGTGATCTGCTTATCGTTGACATAGCGGCTCTTCGCAATGCCCTGCCAGCTCTTTTTCTCCAGGACTTCGGAAGCAAAGCCCGCCGCAGGCGCATAGTTTCGCAGGCCGCCGATATTTTTGTAAATCTCCTTCGCGACCGCACTCGAGAGCACGCGCGCGTCCGTCCTCGGATAGGTGACGAGCTTCTTCTCATAGAGTTCCTGTGTGATCTTCAGCGTCTCGTCAGGGCTGATATGGAAGCGGCGGGAGCACTCGTTCTGCAGCTCCGCCAGATTGAAAAGAAGCGGCGCATATTTCTGCTCCTTCTTTCGCTCGATCTTTATAACCTCAGCAAGCTGCGGCTCTGCGGCCTTCAGCTTCGTGCACAGCGCCTCAGCGTCCTCTTTTCTTTTAAAACCATTCTCCTTATAGAGCAGCGGCGACTGATAGAAGGCGCTGCCCTCCACCGCACGCCACTCCGCATCGAAGGGCTTTCCATCGAGCTCCTGCGCCAGCAGCACGCGATAGAACGGCGTCTTCACAAAGCTGCGGATCTCGCGCTCCCGCCGCACGACCATGCCGAGCACGCAGGTCATGACGCGCCCGACCGAAACGACCGCTCGCTTTTCCATGTGCTGGAAGTCCGAGATCGCGCTGCCATAGCGCAGCGTCAGCAGGCGCGAAAAGTTGATGCCCATCAGATAGTCTTCCTTCGCGCGCAGGTAGGCGGCATTCGACAGATTATCATATTCGGAAAGATCCTTCGCCTCGCGGATACCGCGCAGGATCTCCTCCTCCGTCTGCGAATCGATCCAGACGCGGCGGCGCTCCTTGCCGTGCACTCCCGCCATCTGTTCGACCAGCCGGTAGATATACTCTCCCTCACGCCCGGAGTCGGTACAGACATAGATACGCGAGATATCCTCACGATTCAGCAGGCCGCTCACGATCCGGTACTGCTTTTTGACGCTGTCGATCACCTCGTACTTCCACTCCTTCGGCAGAAAGGGCAGCGTGTCGAGCGACCAGCGCCGGTACTTCGCATCGTATGCCGCCGGGTAGCTCATCGTGACCAGGTGGCCGACGCACCAGGTCACGACCGCGTCCTCCGACTCGATGTAGCCGTCCTTCCGGCTGCCGCTGATCTTCAGCGCCTTCGCGAATTCCTGCGCCACGCTCGGCTTCTCGGCGATATATAAAAATTTACTCATGCATTCTCTCTTTCTACGATTTCCCGGTGAAATTGTAGCACATTTATGCTATACTTGTCCAGAAAAGGAGGCTCCCATGAACGTCGTCGGCATCATCGCAGAATACAATCCCTTCCACCGGGGTCACGCGCTGCAGCTTCGCGAAGCGCGCGTGCAGACTCGCGCGGATTATGTCGTCGTGGTTATGAGCGGAAATTACGTGCAGCGTGGGACTCCGGCCATGTTCGATAAATACACGCGCGCGGAGGCGGCGCTGCGCGGAGGCGCAGATCTCGTACTGGAGCTTCCGGTCACTTCGGCGACTGCGAGCGCAGAATATTTTGCCACCGGTGCGGTCACGCTGCTCGAAAAGACCGGCTTTGTGACGGACTTAAGCTTCGGCAGCGAGTGCGGCAGTCTCCCGGACCTGCAGCGCATCGCGGAGATTCTGGCAGACGAACCGGAGGAATATCGCGCGCTGCTGCGCTCCTCTCTCAGCGGGGGAAACAGCTTTCCCAGAGCGCGCTCGCTTGCGCTTGCCGGACTGGATTCCTCCCTTCGTGCGGAGCTGTTGGAAAGTCCGAACAATCTGCTCGGCATCGAATATCTGAAGGCGCTCATCCGCATGGACAGCGATATCCGTCCGCATACGATCACACGCCGCGGGGGAGACTATCACGAGCTGACGCTCAGAGCGGAATCTGTCGCTTCCGCGGGCGCGATTCGGGCCGCGCTCCTCGCATCCGGCGGCCATTTCACGGAGGAAATCCGCTCCCAGCTTCCCTGCCCGGAGCCCTTTCTCTCCTATGAGGGAAAAACGCCGCTCACGGAGGACGCCTTCTCTCTCTTACTGCTGCAAAGACTGCGCGCCATGCAGGACGCCCCGCTTGGCTGCTTTTTTGACGTGAGCCCGGATTTGTCGAATCGTATCTGGGAGAAGCTGGATCTCTTTTCCTCCTTCCCGCAGTTTATTGATCTTCTCAAGACGAAAAATCTGACCCGTACGACGGTGAGCCGCGCGCTGCTGCATATCCTCCTCGACATCCGAGGATGGCGGGAACCGGAGGCTTTCCGCGTGCTCGGCTTTCGGAAGGAGGCGGAAAGTCTCATCGGACTTTTGAAGAAAAACAGTACGCTTCCGCTGATCCTGGCTCCTTCGGATACTACATTACCGGCGGATGCGCTTTATGCAGATCACCTGTATGAATCGGTGCGTTCTCTGCTGCATGGAACGCCATTCCAGAATGAATACCGACGGAAGCTGCTGGTGATTCCATCCACAGAAAGAAAGGAGGGACTTCCTTGAAAAGACGCATCTGGAACCTGTTTACCCGGATCACGGACAGGGTCTCCCTCTCCCACACCTTTGACGCGCACCACAGCCTGCTCTTCACCGTAAGCGCAATGCTGGCCGCCACGGTGCTCTCCGCCCTTTACCGGCAGTTAAACGCGACCGATTCCATCAATGTCGCCCTGATTTATATTCTGGCGATCATACTGATCTCCTATCACACGGATCTCTATCGCTATGGGGTGATCTCCGGACTCGTGAGCGTCTTTCTGATCAACGGCATTTTCACTTACCCCTACTGGGAGATCAGCTTTGAAGTGTCAGGCAGCACTATCACCTTCGCGATCATGTACATCATCTCCATCCTGTCCAGCGCGACCGTTTTCCGCATGAAGGAGCAGGCGCGAAAGCTCAAGGAGAGCGAAAAGCGGATTGTCGAAACGGAAAAAGAAAAAGAGAAGGAAAAGCTGCGCGCAAACCTGCTGCGTGCCGTCTCGCACGATCTGCGCACGCCGCTGACCTCGATGATCGGCGCCAGCTCGTCCTGCCTGGAAAATGAGGATTCCCTGACTGCAGAGGAGAAGAGACTGCTCATCTCGCAGATCTACGAGGACGCCAACTGGCTGCTCCACATGGTTGAAAATCTGCTCTCTGTCACGCGCATCACCGAGGGTGGGGCAGGCGTTTTGAAAAAGACGTCCGAGCCGATGGAGGAGGTGCTGTTCGACGCGATCGCCACATCGCGCAAGCGCTATCCGGATCTGAAGGTCGAAACTGTGATTCCGGATGAACTGCTCGTTGCTCCGATGGACCCGCTGCTGATCAAGCAGGTGATCCTGAATCTGCTGGAAAATTCTTATTTTCATGCCCACAGTGCGCAGCCTGTGAAATGTACGCTGGACAGCACAGATACCTTCGTAAATGTCCACATCCGTGATTTTGGCGAAGGGATCGCGCCGGAACGGCTCGCCGGTATCTTTGACGCCGCCCCCTCCGCCCCGACGTCGGCCTCCGACACCCGCAAGGGGATGGGTATCGGACTGTCGATCTGCAAGGCGATCATTGCCGCGCATGAAGGCGAAATCACGGTCCGCAACTGCGAACCGGGTGCAGAATTCTGCTTCCGCATACCAAAGGAGGAAAAGGCCTATGAGTCCGACCGCTAAGATTCTGATTATAGAAGACGAAAAAAATATCCACAGCTTCCTCATCTCCGTCCTGGAAGCGCAGGGCTATCAGGTCGTCCCCGCCGCCTCGGGACAGGAAGGTCTCTCGCTCGCGGCCTCGCTCTGCCCCGACCTCATCCTTCTCGATCTCGGACTGCCCGACATGGACGGGACGGAAGTGATCCGAAGGCTCCGGGAATGGGCGGCGATCCCGCTGCTCGTCATCTCCGCCCGCACGGATGAGGACGACAAAGTGCAGGCGCTCGACCTCGGAGCCGACGACTATATCACCAAGCCCTTCGGCAACTCCGAGCTGCTGGCGCGCATCCGCACGGCGCTGCGGCACGGAAGCCAGCGACAGGCGGACGCTGCGACCGCTTTCGGACCGTATCGCTGCGGCGAATTGTGCATCGACTTTGCGAAGCGCCAGGTGACGCGGGGAGAGCAGGAAATCCACCTGACGCAGAATGAATTCAAAATTGTGGAGCTGCTCGCGCGCAACGCCGGACGCGTGCTGACCTATGACCGCCTGATCGAGCACATCTGGGGGCCCTATTCAGAAAATGACAACACCATCCTCCGCGTCAATATGGCCAATATCCGCCGTAAGCTGGAGCCGAACCCGGCGGAACCCATTTATATTTTCACGGAGATCGGGATCGGCTACCGCATGGCCGAGGAGGATAACCACTGATGCAAAAGCCCCTCCGGGAGGCAGGATGTTCAGGAACCTGCGCCCGGAGGGGTTTTTGCTGATTCGGTCCGGCGTGCCATTCTCATGTGTTGGAAACGTACGGCCACAGGAAGCTGCAACTTCGCGTGCGGCCGACGTATAATGGAGGATTCACATGAACGCCTTTCCTCTATACTGTGCATATTGCCCGAGATTTCACATAAAAACATCGCCTCAACCCACGAGCCGACATTTCAAAAGACGAAGCGCGCCATTCACATCGTCTGTTGGATGTTAAGCCTTGCTCGGAGACTCATCTCATATGTCAAGCAGGTTTCCTGGCTTACGGATACAAACGTCTGCCCTCCCCTTCTCGCACGTCTTTGGGTTCTGCAATGGGATAACGAGAGCAGGCTCTCCGAATACAGTGACCGGATCGTTCAGGATTCTCACCTGATTCCCTTTCTCACATCGGCTTCCGCCGATCTGCACTTGACACAGCATTCTTCTGCACGAATCTTATTATAGCCTCTGTCCGACGCTATGTCAAGCCGTATTACTTTCACACGCTATCAGTTGTAAGCTATCAAAAATACGCAATTTCCGCCCCCTGCCAGAACGAGATCGGCAAATATTGTGGATTGCGAATCGCTCTCACAGCGTCCGAAACACCCCGTAGAGATCCAGCAGCCCGTAACCCCAGTTCCGGTTCGGATAGGCGAAGGGCTCCGGCCTCACGGCGCCGCGGACCAGATAGCGCTGTGCCGCGACGCTGTCCATGGCGGGCGCGTTCCCGCGGACGATCCCCCACTCGAGCAGCAGCGCACAGGCGCCAGCTCCAATGGCCGCCGACGCGCTCGTGCCGCTAAGCGTGCTCACGATTCCCCTCGTATTCACCGCCGACACTTCCACGGCAGGCGCGGCAAGGTCCGGCGCGAGCCGTCGGCTTCTCGTATAGCCGCGGCTTGCCTCCTGCCAGACGGAGGAGCGGCGCGCGTCGTACCCGGCGAAGGAAATCACACCCTCCGCATTCGCCGGACAGGTCACCGTCGTGTCGGGGTCCGGACGCAGAAAATACGTCTCCGTACTGAGAAAGCCCGTAACCGGCAGCCAGGCATGAAAGCTGCAGGCGAAGTCTCCGGCGGAGTACACCCGTATTGTCCAGATTCCCTCCGTCGGCTCCTGAAAAGCGAGCAGCAGGCGCTCGTCGCCGGAGACCGGCTCCGCCCACTCATACTGCATATCCAGAATCGTGCGCTCGAAGATGAAATCATAACGCGCTCGCCCATTTCTGCGCAGCGCGGACTCCGGCACGCGCTCGCCGCCGGGCGCGATGACCTCCGCCGTCAGAAGTCCCGGCGCGTCTCCCCAGAGATTCAGCTGAAAGCCCTTTACGTTTGCTCCCACCCGCAGCTCAACGTCCACATAGTCCGATTCTGCCGGAATCGTCCCATAGAAATGGTGCGCGGCGCTTCCTTCATTTCCCGCCGCGGCGACGATCACACGACCCGGCTTTCGCGAAAACGCCTGCAGATACTGCCCGAGTGCGGTCTCCCCGGTGTGTCCCCCGGCATTGCTTCCGAGTGCAATGCAGAGAACGAGCGGTTTTCCTTCTCTCTGCGCGAGCTCGTCAAGCCAGCGCACCGCCAGCATGAGGTCTGCCTCCTCATAGGCGACGACATCCTGCGGGATCCGCTGCAGCTCCCGCATAAAGGGCTTCGCCTCCTTCAGCTTTACAAAGGCGATCTGCGCCTGCGGCGCTGCCCCGGTGAAATCCGCATCCGGGAGCGCTGAGCCCGCCGCAATTGACGCCAGCTTTGTGCCATGTCCGGTCTCATCCGTCCCCGGCAGCTCCTCCCGCCCCTCCTCCAGCATCCGGTCAATATCCGCCGTGCTGTAGACGCTCCCATACGCAAAGCCCTCCGGCGGCGTCCCGCTCTGGTCGGTCTGATCCCACAGGGCGAACACCCGGCTGCGTCCGCCGCCCGTTCGGAAAACCTCCGCCCCAAGCGCGATGCCCGAATCGAGGAAGCCGACGATCACGCCCTCCCCGGAAAGCTCCAGCGCCGACTGCCTCTGCACGGCGTAAACGCCGCTCTTTTCCAGGCTCTCCGTATCCATCGGCGCATAACAGACCGAACCCGGAAAATCCCCGACCGGCAGACTCATGCGTGTTCCAAGCAGTCGTTCCCTTTCTACATAAAAAACCGAAAAAACAGGACTCACCCGCTGCACGCACTGTGCGTCCAGCAGAAAGTCCTTTAGCGGCAGTTCCGTATCCGTCTTCCCGATCAGGTCCATATAATCATTCGAGAGAATCGCATCCCGGCAGGTCATACTGTCTCACTTCCGTACAGCGTCCCTATATCGTATGCTGTATCATCGTTTTTGAGAACAGTAGGCGAGCAGATCGCGGTAATCCTCCCCGTAGCCGAAAAACTCGACGTCCTTTTTGTATTTCCGGTAGACTTTCCGCACCAGCTCCTCCGTATAGTAGTCCCGCCAGTCGCCGTATTCCACCCGATTGTACACCTTGATCGGGTCAAAACCGTATTTCTCCTGGATCGGCCGGTACTCCTCCTCCAGATTTTCCATCTTCCCAATGAAATCGAAGGCCGGTTCTTTTTCCTTTCCCGCCAGCAGACGGTACTGACTGCGGAAATGCCGGTCTGCAAAGCGATCCGGTATCTTCACCACCTGATCGACAAAATGCGGGAAGCCTTTATCCTCTTTCATATAGCCGCCCAGGTATTCATCAAAATCCAGAACTTCCTTCGTCTTCCCGACAAATTTTTTATCCGCGTGGTATTTACTCTCATAGCAGGAGACAAGTCTGGAGAACGGATTGCGGACAAAGGTGAATTTGAACCAGTCGTCATCCGAGAACAAATCCTGCTGCATCTTGCTGTGATCGTCGATATAGTGGATGGAATAATCGTCCGGCACATCCTTCCGCTTCAGCATGCTGACCTTAATGGAAGAGCAGGCCGCCTTGGAATTCATAAGATAAATCACTTTCTGCTCCTCATCCACGATGTATTCCCGTTTCTCCGGCGTGTTTCCCGTCACGATATACCATACATACCACACGACCGGAAATTTCTTTGCGGCCTCCTTACAGCGATTGATCAAATTTCCCAACTGTCCTCTACCTTCCTGCCTGTTTTATTTCAAAACTCTTTTGCTATTCTACAATACTGCCCCTGTTTTTTCAAGCGCGTCTGCACAATCCGCCGAAATCCGGAAAGAGCCTGCCGGCTTCAGATCATTTTCAGAAATCCGATGATATGGAGCGGGTTCAGTGCCTTCAGCTGCCAGCGGAAGACCTCGCGTCCTTCCTCGAAGAACAGATTGAAAAACCACAGAGACACCGCCTGGGTGATCACCGTCGCGAGCGCGGCCCCGTACATACCCCACAGACGGATTCCGACCAGGTTCAGCACGATATTGACAATCACACTGACCGCCTGAGAGTAGGTCAGCAGCTTTCCCTTTCCGATCACCGTGAAATGTCCGGCCCGCAGCGCCGCATTGTACATGAAAAACGTGCCCAACACCAGCACCCGGTACACCGGAAAGGCTTCCGCGTACTCTTCGTTCAGAAAGCGGAACAGGTACGGCAGTATGAAGAAGGAGAAGGATACGCCCACGATATAAATCCAGGTCATGGCGCTGGAAATCCGCACATAACACCTGGCATACTCCTCCCGGTCCGTGTCGTAGAGGCTCAGAAGCTTCGGATACACGGACTCGCGGATGGGCGAAATCGCGATCTGCACGACATTGATCAGGCTGGCGGCAATCGAGTAGATTCCCACCTGCGCGTAGGTCATCATGGCGCCCAGCATGATGCTGTCACAGCGATTATAGATCGTCCCGCAGGCAAAGGCCACCGCCAGCGGAAAACTCTCCTGCAGCATGGTCCGGAAAAGCTTCCAGTCCATAAGCTTCAGACCCTTGCCTCCAAACTCCACCCGGTACTGCCGGGTGACAATGACGGTGCTGATCACGGTGGAAGTAAGGGCGATCAGTGCCAGCGATGTGAGGGGCCAGTGGAAACTCACGGCAAAAAGCTGCAGCACAGCCGCCACCAGAGCCGCCAGATCCGAGGCCACCACGACCTTGCGGGATTTCAGCAGATACTCAAAGCGGTTCACCATGCCGAATTTCAGGTTTCCGAGCGCCATATTCAGCAGAAGCAGGAAGAAGATGACAGAAAACTGAACATCTCCCGCGTAGACGAACAGAAATACCGTTCCGACCAGAACCGATACCGCCGCAAGAAGAATTCTCGTCACCGTCGCGGTCACCACAACCACGTCCGGATCACAGCCCATGTCCGTCTTTTTGCCCATCCGGCCAGCGATGCTGGTCGGTCTTATCGCGATGACCGCACCGCCACTGCCGGCGGACTGATAAGAACCGTAGCCCAGCGCATTGTAGTAATTGGCGATCTTCACGGAGACAAAGAGGTTCAGCGCCAGCAGAAACACCTTGTCGAAGACCATCCACGCCGTGTTGGAGAGGATTCTTATGAAATCGTTGTTTTTCCTGTTATTCATATTTCGGGTTTCGTCTTGCTTCATCCGGGAAAAGGTCCTCCCGCCTTAAACACGCCGATCATCTCCCTGGTCAGGCTAACGCCGTCATCCTCAAAGGGAATCTCGTCGCGGCGAAACCACTCTCCCACCGACAGCTCCTCCGTATCAAGCCGGATCGATGCGTCCCCGTCGACCTCGCAGAAAAATCCACACAGCAGCGTGGAGGTAAAGGACCAGGGCTGATTCTTATAATAACGAATATTTTTTACTTTCAGGCCAACCTCCTCCATCACTTCGCGCTGTACGGTCTCCTCGAGCGTCTCCCCAATCTCCGTGAATCCGGCCACCAGCGCGTAGTTCGCCGTCCGCCCCGGATTCGGCGCGTATTTGGTCAGTAAAATCCGGTCGCCGTCCGTGACCGCCACGATCACGCCCGGGCAGATCTTCGGGTAGGCCATATATCCACAACTCTCACAGTGCATCATCCGCTCCCTGTGGTCCGGCGTCATCTTTTTCCCGCAGCGTCCGCAGTAGCGGTTGCTCCGATACCAGTCGGCGAGCTGCATCCCGGTCTCGCCCGCGAAGGCGCGGTACTGCGGTCTTGCGCGCCGCAGGATGCTCGCTTTCTGCCAGCCGTAGCCCGGCAGCTCCGTACTGACTTCATTTCTCAGGAGGAAAAATCGCTCGCGGTCGATGCTGAACAGATAGGTGATATCCGCCCCCGTCTGCCAAAGCTCGGAAACCTTCGGAAAGGAGAGCTCGTTCTCCTCATATCTGCAAAGGATCTCCCCCGCGCGGTATATCAGCAGCCAGTCGTCCGGCGACGGGCTCTGTTCCTCGTAATGGTTGTTATATTTCATGGGCGCAATTTCCTGAATCATCGCGTCTCCTCCTTTTCCTGTGTACTGAATAATTCCGCTACCATTTTATAACCGCTTTTCCATTTTGTCCACCGAAAGCAAATATTTCTCTGGTATTTATCCGGGAAATCTGGTAGAATGAGCACGGTGAGGTTATGAACATGAAAAAAATCAGAAGAAAAGCCAGAATATCGATCTCTTTTTCCCTTGACCGCAGGCAAAAACGGCGTCTGATCGCACTCGGCGAGGGCGTGGCGCTCGGGCTCTGCATCTGCCTCGTAATTTTCTGCGCCTGGAAGCTTGTCTCGATCATTACCGAATACGGCTCCGGCTCAAAA
>JAJBTX010000058.1 GCA_020860645.1 Lachnospiraceae bacterium
GTTCGTTGACGGACAGGACGGCCGAAGTCAGCGTCCTCTCGTCCGGTATGGGCTGATCCTCCTCCGGCCAGAGCAGTGCGACGCAATAGGGCCGTTTTTCCCCTACCAACAGGGCCTCGCTGATGCCGGGAATATCTCTTAAAAGCGTTTCCACCTTTTGCAGGTTGATATTCTTTCCGTAGGAGTTGATCAGGATTTCCTTCTTCCGTCCGATGATGCGAAGGTGGCCGTCCGCGGTGATTTCCCCTAAGTCTCCCGTATGTAAGCAGATGTCCGCGCGACCGTCGTATGCCATGGCGACCTGCGGACCTGTTACCAGAATTTCGCCGTCATCCGCCAGTGTCACCTCGGTGTCCGGCAGTGGCGGCCCGACCGTCGTGAGATCGTTTGCACCGGGCCGGTTCAGCGTGATGAGGGGTGCTTCGGTCAGCCCGTAGGCATTGTGAATCTCAATGCCAAGCTCCCGGAAATCTTCGAGAAGCTTCCGGCTGACCGGAGCGGAGCCCACGATGAGCTGGTCGCAGCGATCCAACCCGGCCTTTTTTAGCAGCGTTCTTTTCAGAATCGGACGCAGAATTTTCTTCCATAAATCGCTTTCGCTCGAAAGGTACGATTGTCCCACCCGGTTCTGAGCCAGCTGATCCCAGATTTTCTCATAAAACCGGGGGACGGAGAAGAAAATGGTCGGCCGCACTTTGGGCAGCGTCGCGGCCAGCCGGTCAAAATCATTGAGAAAGTAGAGCGAGAGCGGCGCACTCAGATAGTAGGGCGTATACATTCCCAGGATTCCCTCCACTACATGGCTCAGCGGAAGGAAGGACAGATAGGTCGTACTCTCACTGCGGCTTCGGAAGCTCAGCAGGGAAGCCATCGTCTCCGCCATCCATCGCAGTTGACCGTGTGTGAAAATCACCTCCTTGGAGTTGCCCGTCGTACCGGAGGTGTAGCGGATCGTGGCTACATCCTGATAGGAGACGTGAACTGGCGTGATTTCCTGTGTCTTTCCGAGGGTGAGGAAATCTTCCCACGACATCAGGCGGGTATCTTCCGGAAGAGGAGCATTCTCCGTAAAGGAGATCATGCTTCCGCCAAAGTGCAACTGGCTCACATGGGATAAAATGCGGGTGTCGCCGATGAAGAAGCAGTCGGCTTCGCTTTTTTGCAGCAGCTCGTCCAGCTCACCGGCGGGCGTCGTGTAATAGAGCGGCACACTGGCCGCGCCCGACAGGCCGATGGAGATATCCAGGACAAAGTAAGCGACGCTGTTGATGCCGCTGATGGCGACTCTGCTGCCGGGGCCGATTCCCATGGCCTGGAGCGAGCGGAGCACACTGTCGATGCGCCCGGAGACAGAGGTAGCGCTGCTTTCCCGGATGCCGCCCGCCGTCACATCGTAATAGGAAATGGACGCAGACTTCCTGTTCAGGCAGAAGCGTACCTGTTCGTGGACCGTCCGGCCGTTGTGATCCAGAAAATTTTTGTCGGCGGCATAGTAAAGAAGCCGCGGCAGATATTCACGCCAGTTCAGGCGATACGGTCCCATAAAGCTTTCCGTATTTGTCGTATCGTAGGTTCGGTTCTCTGTGAAATAAGGAGTCAGGGAGAGCATATTCGTCAGGACACTCTTTTTCCCGGATTTGTGTGCGGACATATTATGGGAAGCTCCTGCCCTGTCCAAGAATGGGAGAGGGAGAAACACGGCTTTTGGCAGGCGCAGGGAGAGGTTTTTCTCTGCCCAGTCCTGCACGGCGCTGATCAGCTCCGTCACGGTCGGCTGCGCGGAAGACGGCGCAGCCAGATGGAAGATCTTCCCGGCAGCCTCCGCCTCCTGCATAATATGAACGATGGACTTTGCAACATAGTCCACCGGCACCATATTGACGCGCATGGATTTCCGAATCGGGAAAATACGCATTTGCCGCTTCAGATACAGCTTCAGCGGATAGTAAAGCGTGTTGAAATTCTTGACATATCCGGTCCTGGAATCGCCCACGATCTGACCGGGGCGGAAGACGGAGACGGGGATTTGCTCCGCCGCCTGCATGACAAGGCACTCCCCCTCGAATTTGCTCTGCTCGTACAGGCTGGAAAAGCCGGAATTTTCCAGGAAATCCTCCATGATACGGCCTTTTCTGCTTCCTGCCACATAGGCGGTGGATACATGAGAAAAGCGTTTCAGCGGGTGGTCAGACTGGATGCGCCTGGCAAAATCCAGAACGTGCGCCGTGCCGTCTACATTTACACGCCAGAATTCTTCACGGCTGTGCCGGATACCGATGAGGGCAGCCGTATGAATGACATAGTCCGTATCATGAATCAGCAGGCTCTGATCCTCGTCAGAAAGGCCGAGATTTTCTTCGGTAATGTCGCCCAGAACAGGGATAATGCGGCTGCCCAGATTGTCCGTCAGCTCCGGCCGCCCGTACCAGAGAGCAGAGAGGGTACTGACGGCCACCGAAAGTGATTCGGCTCTTATGAGGCCGTAAACGGTATCCCCGCCTGTTTTCATGATCTCAGAAGTAATCTCTGTTCCCAGAAATCCGGTGATACCGGTGAGAAGTATCTTGTGCATCAGTAATTCCTCCGTATATTCCATATCAGGAAAGACTTCCATGTGAAAGCAGCCACGAAATCAGAAAATCTCCCATCTCGTCCAGCGTGTTCTGATAACGTACAAGCTGACATCCTGTTTTCTCCTTTATCTGCTGAAGATGAGAATATACATAATCCATGGCACGCATAAGCTCCAAAGCCAGCTCTCTGTCATCTGCATGCAGCAGCTGATGTTCGCACAGGTTCACTTCCTGCATGAGATTGTCCAGCCGCTCATCCATGGAGACTGCAATACCAGGAACCTGCGCATCCATGGACAGCACCTCCGCGTGATATCTCGAGGTAACCAGCATAGACAGCTGCCTCAATACAGCAGTTATTTCACGACAGTTATGATCTGAGGACAGGAAGTTGGATACCGGCATGGAGAGCTTTTCCTGAAGTTTCCTGCACGCGTCCGCATCCAGACGCTCCATGCCAAGGATCACCACATGACAGG
>JAJBTX010000024.1 GCA_020860645.1 Lachnospiraceae bacterium
GTTCGTTGACGGACAGGACGGCCGAAGTCAGCGTCCTCTCGTCCGGTATGGGCTGCTCTTCTTCCGGCCAGAGCAGTGCGACACAGTAGGGCCGTTTTTCTCCCACCAGCAAGGCCTCGCTGATGCCGGGAATATCTTTTAAAAGAGTTTCCACCTTTTGCAGGTTGATATTTTTCCCGTAGGAGTTGATCAGGATTTCCTTCTTCCGTCCGATGATGTGAAGGTGGCCGTCCGCGGTGATTTCTCCTAAGTCTCCCGTATGTAAGCAGGCGTCCTCGCGACCGTCGTATGCCATGGCGACCTGCGGACCCGCTACTAGAATTTCGCCGTCATCCGCCAGTGTCACCTCGGTGTCCGGCAGTGGCGGCCCGACCGTCGTGAGATCGTTTGCACCGGGCCGGTTCAGCGTGATGAGGGGTGCTTCGGTCAGCCCGTAGGCATTGTGAATCTCAATGCCAAGCTCCCGGAAATCTTCGAGAAGCTTCCGGCTGACCGGAGCGGAGCCCACGATGAGCTGGTCGCAGCGATCCAACCCGGCCTTTTTTAGCAGCGTTCTTTTCAGAATCGGACGCAGAATTTTCTTCCATAAATCGCTTTCGCTCGAAAGGTACGATTGTCCCACCCGGTTCTGAGCCAGCTGATCCCAGATTTTCTCATAAAACCGGGGGACGGAGAAGAAAATGGTCGGCCGCACTTTAGGCAGCGTCGCAGCCAGCCGGTCGAAATCATTGAGAAAGTAGAGCGAGAGCGGCGCGCTCAGATAATAGGGCGTATACATTCCCAGGATTCCCTCTACTACATGACTCAGCGGAAGGAAGGACAGATAGGTCGTACTCTCGCTGCGGCTTCGGAAGCTCAGCAAGGAAGCCATCGTCTCTGCCATCCATCGAAGCTGGCCGTGTGTAAAAATCACCTCTTTGGAGTTGCCCGTCGTACCGGAGGTGTAGCGGATCGTGGCAATATCCTGATAGGAGACGCGGATGTGCGTGATTTCCTGCGTCTTTCCGAGAGCGAGGAAATCTTCCCACGACATCAGGTGGGTATCTTCCGGAAGAGGAGCATTCTCCGTAAAGGAGATCATGCTTCCGCCAAAGTGCAACTGGCTCACATGGGATAAAATGCGGGTGTCGCCGATGAAGAAGCAGTCGGCTCCGCTTTTTCGCAGCAGCTCGTCCAGCTCGCCCGCGGGCGTCGTATAATAGAGCGGCACACTGGCCGCGCCCGACAGGCCGATGGCGATATCCAGGACAAAGTATGCGACGCTGTTGATGCCGCTGATGGCGACTCTGCTGCCGGGGCCGATCCCCATAGCCTGGAGCGAGCAGAGCACGTTGTCGATGCGCCCGGAGACAGAGGAAGCGCTGCTTTCCCGGATGCCGCCCGCCGTTACATCGTAATAGGAAATGGGCGCAGACTTCCTGTCCAGGCAGAAGCGCACCTGCTCATGGACCGTCCGGCCGTTGTGATCCAGAAAATTTTTGTCGGCGGCATAGCCAAAAAGCCGCGGCAGATATTCACGCCAGCCCAGATGATACGGCCCCATAAAGTTTTCCGTATTTGTCGTATCGTAGGTTCGGCTCTCTGTGAAATAAGGAGCCAGAGAGAGCATATTCGTCAGGACACTCTTTTTTCCGGATTTGTGTGCGGACATATTATGGGAAGCTCCCGCCCTGTCCAGGAATGGGAGAGGGAGGAACACGGCTTTTGGCAGGCGCAGGGAGAGGTTTTTCTCTGCCCAGTCCTGCACGGCGCTGATCAGCTCCGTCACGGTCGGCTGCGCGGAAGACGGCGCAGCCAGATGGAAGATCTTCCCGGCAGCCTCCGCCTCCTGCATAATATGAACGATGGACTTTGCAACATAGTCCACCGGCACCATATTGACGCGCATGGATTTCCGAATCGGGAAAATACGCATTTGCCGCTTCAGATACAGCTTCAGCGGATAGTAAAGCGTGTTGAAATTCTTGACATATCCGGTCCTGGAATCGCCCACGATCTGACCGGGGCGGAAGACGGAGACGGGGATTTGCTCCGCCGTCTGCATGACAAGGCGCTCCCCCTCGAATTTGCTCTGCTCATACAGGCTGGAAAAGCCGGAATCTTCCAGGGAATCCTCCATGATGCGGCCTTTTCTGTTTCCGGCTACATAGGCGGTGGATACATGGGAGAAGCGTCTCAGCGGGTGATCAGACTGAATACGCTCTGCAAAATCCAGAACGTGCGCTGTGCCGTCCACATTTACACGCCAGAATTCCTCGCGGCTGTGCCGGATACTGATGAGGGCAGCCGTGTGAATGACATAGTCTGTGTCATGAATCAGCGAATTCTGATCCTCGTCAGAAAGTCCGAGATTTTCTTCGGTAATGTCACCCAGGACAGGGATAATACGGCTGCCCAGATTGTCCGTCAGCTCCGGTCTTCCATACCAGAGAGCAGAGAGGGTACTGACGGCCTCCGAAAGAGAAGCGGCTCTTACAAGGCCGTAAATGGTATCCTCGCCTGTTCGCATGATCTCAGAAGCAATCTCCGTTCCCAGAAATCCGGTGATACCGGTGAGAAGTATCTTGTGCATCAACAGTTCCTCCGTATATTCCGTATCAGGCAGGGCTTCCATGTGAAAGCAGCCACGAAATCAAAAAATCTCCCATATCGTCCAGCGCACCCTGATAACGTACAAGCTGACATCCTGTTTTCTCCTTTATCTGTTGGAGATGAGAATACACATAATCCATGGCACGCATAAGCTCCAAAGTCAGCTCTCTGTCATCTGCATGCAGCAGCTGATGCTCGCACAGGTTCATTTCCTGCATGAGATTGTCCAGCCGCTCATCCATGGAAATCGCAATAGCAGGAACCTGTGCGTCCATGGAAAGTACTTCCGCATGATACCTTGAAGTGACCAGCATAGAAAGCTGTCTCAATACAGCAGTTATTTCACGACAGTTATGATCTGAGGACAGGAAGGTGGATACCGGCATGGAGAGCTTTTCCTGAAGCTTCCTGCACGCGTCCGCATCCAGACGCTCCATGCCAAGGATCACCACATGACAGG
>JAJBTX010000050.1 GCA_020860645.1 Lachnospiraceae bacterium
TGTGGATTCGGAAGAGATGCTGTTTGAATTCCTGAGCAGGGTGCAGAAAGACGAGAAACTTCGGGAAGAGTTTCTCCGGACAAGGGAGCAGGAAAATCCGCTTTCGGCTTTCTGCGCAAAGTGCCGCGAGCTCGGCTACCCGGTGTATGAGATGGACGTCATTGCGGTAGGCGAGGAATTCTACGCAGCAATGAAGCGAAGCACAAACGGAGGCGGGGAGAATTCGCCGATGCTTGAGGCGGAAGACGATTTTTATGAATTATTTTTTGCCGGACTGTGATCAGTAAAAGCGGCCTGGAAGAAGCAGTTGAAAATCAGGAGAGTAAGAAATTCGAATTTAAAGGAGAAGTCTGACATGTCTGTTGACAAGGTGAAAGCATATTTTGCACAGTACGGGATGGAAGAGCGCGTGATGGAGATGGATCATTCCAGCGCGACGGTGGAGCTGGCGGCGGAGGCGCTGGGCTGTGAGCCCTGCCGTATCGCTAAGACGATGTCGTTCCTGCAGAGAGACAGGGCGATCCTGATCGTGGCGGCCGGCGACGCGAGGGTGGATAATAAGAAGTATAAGGCGCAGTTTCAGACAAAGGCGAAGATGATTCCCCGCGACGAGGTGGAGGAATGGATCGGCCATGCGCCGGGCGGCGTCTGCCCCTTCGCGATCAAGGAGGGCGTGGCCGTCTATCTGGACGAATCGCTGAAGCGCTTTGATATTGTCTATCCGGCGGCGGGCAGCGGAAACAGCGCCATCGGGCTGAACCTCGCGGAGCTGGAGCAGTATTCGGGCGCTGTCGGCTGGATTGACGTCTGCCGGTATTGAGGCGTCAATTTCCTTCCTATCAAGTACAGTATATTTCGTTGTGCTTTGCGAGCTTCAATGGTATACTTATGGAAAAGGTGTGGGGTGAAAACATGGGACTTTATTTAAATGGAACCAGCGCTTACAGATTATTTCAGAACGAATGTGAGCTCCCGTACTATGTGGATAAGACGCGCATTCTGGAAGAACTGGTTGCGGTTGTGGATCCGGAGTGCGTTCGCTCTGGGGACGCGACGCAGCTCATTAAGACGAACCCCAAGTATATCAGCCTCACGAGGCCGCGTCGCTTTGGAAAATCGCTTATGGCAAATATGATTGCGTCTTATTTTGGAAGAGGCGTGGACAGCAGTAAGGATTTTGATTTTCTGAAAGTATCTTCTTTTGCCTGGTATAAGCAGCATTTGAACAAGCATAACGTGATTCATATTACATTCAGTGAATTGCCAGATGCCCCTCTTTCGTATGAAAAGTATATTACAAGGATTAGAAAGAGACTGATGACGGATCTCAGGCAGGCTTATCCTGACGCTGAAATTGAAAAGGACGATGCGCTGTGGGATGCTCTCACGAACGTTTACGAATACTGTGGGGGAGAGCGGTTTATTTTTGTGCTCGACGAGTGGGACTATATCTATCACCAGAAATTCGTGACGGAGGAGGAGAAGGACAGTTTCACGAAATTCCTGAGCAATCTTCTGAAAGATAAGGCTTATGTGGAGCTGGCGTATATGACAGGAATCCTCCCCATCTCGAAGTATTCAAGCGGTTCGGAACTGAACATGTTCTGTGAGTACACGATGGTGACAGAAGAAAAGTTTTCCGAATATTTCGGCTTTACAGACGCGGAGGTTGATGAGCTTTATCAGAGATACCTTGCACAGAAAATTCCGCATAGAAATGTTACACGGGAAGGCCTGCGTCTTTGGTATGACGGATATCATACGAAATCGGGAGAACGGGTTTATAATCCGCGATCTGTGGTTTTGGCGCTGACTAATAATAATCTGGGCAGTTATTGGACGAGTTCGGGCCCCTATGATGAATTGTTTTATTATATTGGTGCGAATGTGGATCAGGTTAAGGATGACGTTGCCCTGCTGGTGGCAGATATTCCGGTTCCGGCAAAGGTGCGGGAGTACGCCGCAACCTCCATGGAGCTGAAAACGCGTGATGAGATTTTCTCGGCGATGGTCGTCTATGGATTTTTAAATTATGAGGACGGCTATGTATCTATTCCCAATAAGGAGTTAATGGATAAATTTGCGGAAATGGTTCAGAAAGAAGAATCACTGGGAAATGTGTATCGGCTTACGAAGGAATCAGGGCGTATGCTGAGAGCCACAAAGGCCGGTGACACGAAGACCATGACGGAGATTCTGCAGTTTGTCCATAATACAGAAAGTCCGCTGTTGGTGTACAGTAATGAGGCGGAGTTGGCCTCGATCGTTCGTTGGGTTTATCTGGAGGCGATTAATTATTATCGGATTGAACGCGAGGAAAAGGCGGGAGTCGGGTATGTGGATTTTATCTTTTATCCGTTTAAGAAGGATGATGACGCGATGATTATAGAGCTGAAGGTAAATCACACGGCTGCAGAGGCGATTCAGCAGATTAAGGATCGTCAGTATGCCCTGCGCTTTGAGGGAAAGCTTGGGCAGGAGCCGGAATACACGGGACGTGTGCTCGCGGTTGGTATCGCCTATGACAAGGACGATAAGACAAGGCGACACGAGTGTAAGGTGGAAGTGCTGAGGGAGAGATTAAGCTGATGGCAGTGGAATTGCACCCGCCGGAAAAGGCGATTTTCATGAATATGTGCATGCTGTGCGAGGGTGACAAGGTGCTCGCGCTCGACAAAACGGGCAGCAGCTACAGCGGGACAACCTTCCCGGGCGGACATGTGGAGGAAGGTGAGACATTCGCAGAGGCGGTGATCCGGGAGATGAAGGAGGAGACAGGACTGTGCATCCATCACCCGGTTCTGAAGGGGATTTACCACTGGTATCGGGACGGCTTCCATAATATTGGGCTGCTCTACCGCGCGGAGTCTTACGAGGGCGAATTGAAGAGCTCCGAGGAGGGCCGCGTCTACTGGATTTCCAGAGAAGAATATGAGAAGAAAGAGCTGGCCGGTGGGATGCGGGAGGTTCTGCGGATCATGGATGATGAGAATCTGACGGAGTGCTTCGAGGAAGCGCAGCCGGATGGCAGCTTCCTCGCGCACTTATCTTGAGAAAGTAGCTGAAGTAGCAGTTGGTGCAGTATCCGAGGATCGATGTTCCGGGCACTCACGAAATGAGCGCCTTTTCGCACAGTCGCAGCATTTTCTCTTTCATCCCCTCAATATCCAGCACCCCACAGGCAAATCCTTTTTTTACCAGCGATTCGGGCAGATATTCGTCGTACTTGTCGAAGATCGGCACCTCGCGAGGGTAGACAAGGCTCATCGGATCGATGGGCTTTTTCAGTTCTTCCGCCAGGATTTCCCAGAATTCCCGCTCGGAAACCGACATGACAAACTGCATGAAGTAAGGGCGGGAGGAGTCCAGCCCCTTGACGCCCAGGCGTTTGCCGCAGCGGATTTTCAGAAAGCGCTCCAGAGCAAGGAAAGCGTAGGTTCCAAGCCAGGGAAAGAGACAGTACATATTGCCGCCCAGGCAGATCAGGTTTTTGTCCTTCAGACCTGAATTTTCTGCGGAAGTACGGGCAGTCTTCAGCCGCACCACCGCGTTTTTCATCAGGTATGGATAGGACTTCTCCTCGCAGAGCACGCCCAGCATCCGCTCCAGGATGTGGGTATGGATATCACCTGCCACCTCGCCGAAGTAGGCGGGGACTTTTCCTTTGATCATCTCACAGTAAACCATGTGCCGCTTGTGGTCGACCTCGTCCACCAGCCAGACATGACCGGCGATGGCGAGCTTCTCTCCGGCGGGTGGCGGCTTCACCACCGTGCCCAGCTCCTCCGAACCGGCGCGGACCGTATATTCCTCATTTTCCTGAAATACCGCGTAGAATTTATAATTGTTGATGACGCGTTCCCCGGCAAGTCCCACGATGAGGCCACCGCCCTCTGTCTGCTGTATATGATCCGTCTCCAGCAGATGGCGCAGCAGAACCCGGAAATCCTCCTGCGATACGCGCTGAAAATAGCGAAGCGAAAGGACGCGGGAGGCGAGCTGGGCAGGCGTCATCTCGCCGCAGGAGGCCAGTGTGCTCATGGTCTGGTGGTACAGAAGGCTGTAGGGCAGCGCATCCAGCCTCGGCGGCTCCACCCAGCGTTCTTCGAGATAGAGCTGTACCAGCGCGATGCCCTGGATCAGCTTCCACGGAATCGTGACGGGCAGCAGGGAGCGCGCCTCCGGCGGCTCTTCGCGCATGACGAACCACATCTCCGGCGGCAGTTCACGCCGCCCGGTGCGCCCCAGGCGCTGCAGGAAAGCCGAGACGGTGAAGGGCGCGTCGATCTGAAAAGCCCGTTCCAGCCGGCCGATGTCGATGCCAAGCTCCAGCGTGGCGGTCGTCACTGTGGTCTGGAACTGCTCCTCGTCCTTCATTACAGCCTCCGCCGTCTCGCGGTAGGATTCCGACAGATTTCCATGATGAATCAGGAAACGGTCCGGCTCATGCCTGGCCTCGCAGTATTGCCGCAGCGTTGTCGTGACCGCCTCGCATTCTTCCCGGGAATTGACGAATACCAGACACTTTTTTCCGCGGGTGTGTTCAAAGATATAACCGATGCCGGGATCCGCCTCCTTCGGGGCGGTATCTGTCTTCGGCGCGAGCGCGTCGTCCACCGGCAGCATTTCTTCGACAGGCTGATTGTGAATTTTCGTCGGAGCTCCGGGGTTTGTCGGTGGAAAGGTATAGAAATGCTCCATGGAGAGCCGCCACCTGACGTTGCCCTGCGGCAGTTTTGGAACAATCGTCCGGCGTCCCGTTCCGGCGGAAAGAAATTCCGCGGCGTCCTTCGGATCGCCGATGGTCGCCGAGAGACCGATGCGCCGGGGGTTTACATTCGCCAGGCGGCAGAGGCGCTCGATCAGGCACAGCGTCTGGCCGCCGCGGTCCCCGCGCATGAGGGAGTGCAGCTCATCGATCACGATAAAGCGCAGGTCGCCGAAGAGCTTCCCAATGGCGGAATGCCTGCGCAGCAGCATGGCCTCCAGGCTTTCTGGCGTGATCTGCAGGATGCCGGAGGGATGTTTCATCATCTTATTTTTGTGGGAGGCCGACACGTCCCCGTGCCAGTGCCATACCGGAATATGCGCCTCCTGACAGAGATCATTCAGCCTGGCAAACTGGTCGTTGATCAGGGCCTTGAGCGGCCCGATGTAGATTGCGCCTACGGAAGAGGGCATATCCTCCGTAAACAGGGTGAGAATGGGGAAAAAGGCGGCCTCCGTCTTGCCCGACGCGGTGGAGGCCGTCAGCAGCAGATTTTCATCGGTATTGAAAATAACGTCCGCCGCCGCGGCCTGGACGGCCCGCAGATTTTCCCAGCCGTTCTGATAAATATAATCCTGAATGAAAGGCGCATAGCGGTCAAAGGTGTTCATGCGCGCGCTGCCTCCTTACAGTGTAAACTCCGCGTATTCTCCCAGCTCATCGGCTGCCTGTTCCTCCAGCGGCGTCTTCGCGTAGGAGAAATTCTCGGAACCCATGAGCTCCGCAACCTTCAGCTTCGGATTCTGATACAGAATATCCAGAAGCTCGATGAAATCGCGGATGATTTCCCGCGGCGTGATATGAGAATCCGCCCCCACGCGGCTGTATTCGATCTGGATGAAGGTTATGAAATCGTCCTGCGTGAGACTCTGCTCATAGCCGAAGAGCTGCGCGTGAATGTCCGCCAGCTTCTCCACCAGGATCAGCATCTCTTCGTTGGTCAGCGGTGAGAGCCTGATGATCGGCGCCAGCATATCACGGGTATCTCCGCTGGAAAAACGCCCTTCCGTCAGCCGGGAGCGCAGGGCCTCGTAGCTGTAGATACCCCTGCGGGTGTCCTCGATGCACTGCGGCGTACCACACATGATAATGCCGAAGTATTTCGCCTTGCCCTGCAGGGTGTCGTTGTACATGGTCAGAATTTTCTCATAGTTGTACTGCCGTGTGATGGAGTTAGGAATCTTATAGATGTTCACCAGCTCGTCGATCAGCACCAGCATCCCGGCATAGCCCGCATTTTTCAGGAAGGCGGCGAGAATCTTGATATATTCATACCAGTCGTCGTCGGTGATGATCACATTCACGCCCAGCTCCTGCTTCGCCTCGGTCTTTGTCGCGTACTCGCCGCGGAACCAGCGGACGACTTTTGCCTTGGTGTCTTCGTCGCCGTCCAGATAGGCCTGATAATAGAGCGTCAGGAGCCGCGCGAAGTCAAAGCCGTGCACCAGGCCGTTCAGTTCGCCGATAACCGCAAAAATTTTCTGCTGTACCAGCCGGGTAAATTCCTCTGAGGAAAAATCCAGTCCACTCTCCATCGCCACTGAACTCTGCACGCCGCTGATCCACTTATCCAGCACCAGCGGCAGTGCGCCGCCCTCGGGCCGGGTCTTTGTCGACATATTCTGGATCAGCTCGCGGTAGGTGGCGAGTCCCTGGCCCTTCGTTCCCTGCAGGCGACGCTCCGGGGAGAGATCGGCGTCCACCACTACAAAATTTTTGTCCATTACATAGTTGCGGATCATCTGCAGCAGAAAGCTCTTGCCGCTTCCATATTTCCCGCAAATGAAGCGGAAGGTCGCCCCGCCGTCGGCGATGATCTCCACATCGCGCAGCAGCGCAGTGATCTCCGGCTCGCGTCCGACTGTAATATAAGGCAGGCCGATACGCGGCACGACGCCGCCCTTCAGGGCGTTGATCAGGGTATTCGCAATTCTCTTTGGAATTTTCAACTTGGTATCATTCCTTTCAGATCATCCCGGTAATCCTCCACGAGGATGGGGGTATTGCCGTCAAATTCGATCACCGTGTCGGCGAATTCATCATAGAGCTGCTCGTTGACCGCCTCCGCCAGGACGGAGGCCATCAGGTGCTTTTCCGAGAGAAAGTCCTGCAGATCCCCGCCGTACAGGAGGAGTTGTGTAAAGCGCAGCTCGTCTCCGGAGAGGATGCAGGGGGGAGATGCTGTGCTTTCCTGCGCTTGCATGTCGGATTGGCCGGATGTGATCGCAGTCTGAATCTGTGTCATATTCCTGTTCCGTGCCACAGGAGATTCTGCTTCCACATAGCGCTCCTCCTCCGTCATGAGCTTCTGCCCGACGGCGTCCGAGCTCCTGCGGATACCGGAAAGCTTGCTTAAATCGAACTCCACCTTGGGGACAGCCATTTTCTTCTGTTCCTCGATGGCCTCGGAAATAAAGCGTATCATGGTTTTGCTTTCCGTGCCCGGTTTCAGGCCTGGCTTCACATCCCAGGCCTCCCTTGCGAGACGGTCGGCAGCCCGGACAAAGACGCCCAGCGCGCGGTCTCGCTGTGAGGAGAAATAGCCCCGTTCCACGCTCCATCGATTTCGCTCACAGTGATAGCACTGTACGGGACTGATACGGTACTCATAATGCTCATGCCGCGTGTGCTCGAAGAACACTGCGGAGCGAAAGGGAGTATACGGTACTCGCGCCGGATTCCCGAAGAGCTTCTGTGAATAGGGGCGATGATAGCGCGCGGCGTATCGATCATTCAGCCTGCGATATGCCCCGCAGAGAATCTGGGAAAGCTCATCCGGGTATTTCTTATAGACTTTCGACTTTTCCAGATGATAGGAAGAAAGCCGCATGATGGCCGGAAACAGCGTCTCGTCGCCTGTCGAATCGCAGTCGCGAAGGGCAATAAGCGCTTCGTCAAAGTCTGCGTTTACAAAGTCCTTGATCAGTTCCGTTGGCAGATCATAGTAGATGGCGTAGTCCGCAATCCACTGTCTGGCGTAGCGTCGGATGCCCGGATCGAGAGCGCTGTAATGCTCATAGAACCACAGCAGGGCTTCCAGCCCGTCCTCCTTCGTCTCCGAACCGATCTGGTGCAGGAGCTCATAGAGATAGAGGTAGGCGTAGCTCAGAGATGTCTTTTCCAGATTTCCCCGGCGCAGTCTGGTCCGCCAGGTGAAATACCCGCGGAGCTCCGCCAGGGACAGGCTCTGGTAGGTAGGAAAATAGTGCAGCACCTCCCGCTCATAGGGACAGTCGTCCTCGAAATGCTCCATGTAGCGGGCCTGCAGGTAAAATATTTTGGCGTCGTTGTTGCGCGAAAAAGGCGAACCGAAAGCAAGCTCCCGCATTTTCCGGTATTCCCTTGGCGGGAGGCTCCCGGCCCGCTCCGGCGTGAGCCGGATGGGTTCATCCTCATAATAGTATTCCTGATTATCCACCCAATTCATGCTGCAAGTCCTGATTGACGATCCTGTAAATCTGCTCAAAATCAAGTATAATCAGACAGCCGATGGAAATCAAGCAGAAGATAAAAAGAGGCCGCGCCTCTCGGACGCAGCCTCAGATCATTCCATTTATGGCAGGATTATGCTCCCACTTTCTTGCTCGCCCACGCAGGCGTCACGTCCCTCCCCAGTGAGGTCAGCATTCGTCTGTCGCTCTGGATCGTGGCGCGCGCGGCGGTCGTCAGCATATTGCCGGTGATGGTCGCGGAAGCGCCGGAGCAGAACGCACGCTCACCGTCGCGCTTCATGAGAGCGCGGCCAGCCGCGAGGCGGATATTTGCCTCCGGATTGATATAGCGGAAGAAGGCGATTGTCCGCAGAATTTCCGCCTCTGTCAGGGGTTTCTGTTCCTCCAGCGGCGTGCCCTTGATCGGCATCAGCGCGTTGAGCGGGATGGAGTCGACGCCGAGCTCCGCGAGGCTGACAGCCATGTCCAGCCGATCTTCCCAGGTCTCGCCCATGCCGATAATGCCGCCGGAGCAGGCGCACATGCCCTCCGCTTTGACGAGTCTCAGGGTCTCGACCTTCTGTTCATAAGTGTGTGTCGTGCAGATATTCGGGAAATTTCGCCTGGAAGTCTCAATGTTGTGGTGGTAGCTCGTGACGCCGGCTTCATGCAGGCGGTGGAGCTGCTCCGCATTCAAAAACCCCATGGAGGCGCAGAGCTCAATTTTGCAGTCGCGCGCCATCGTCTCGTAAGCGTGAATCGCTTTCTCGAATTCCTCACCGCTCAGCGCCCTTCCCGCCGTCACGATCGAAAAGCGGTCGACGCCCTCGCTCTCGTGCAGCCTGCAGGCTTCCACGATTTTTTCCTCCGGGAGAAAATCGTAGACCTCGCAGTCTGTGTGATTATGCGCCGACTGTGCACAGTATTTACAGTCCTCCGGACAGCGGCCGCTGCGCCCGTTGATAATGGAGCAGAGGTCAACTTTCTCTCCGATGAGGGCTGCCCGAATCCGGTCAGCCCCCTCGCAGAGATCTTTCAAATCGCAGGTGAGGAAAATAGAGAGGTCATCCTCACGCGTGATTCTCCGCCCGTTTATGATTTCCCGAGCCAGTTTGCGTACATCTGACATGTCAATCTCCTTCGGAATTATGCCAGATTTGCCTTGCGAAGCTGTCTGCGCACCTGCACGCCGAGGAACATGGCTACCACGATCTTGCAGAGGTCGCCGATGATAAACGGAAATACGCAGACGCCCAGCGCGTAGGCGACGGTGCAGTCCATCAGACAGACAAACCAGGCAGTGCCGAGCGCATAGCAGAGCGCTGTCGAGGCGACGTAGGCGATGAAGTGCAGCGCGTAGTTCTCCGGCCAGCGGTCGATCACGAAGCCGCCGATCAGCGCGATGAAGATAAAGCCGACGAGATAGCCGCCGGTCGGCCCCACGAGTTTCGCCGGTCCTCCGGCATAACCCGAGAAGACGGGGAGTCCGACGAGCCCCAGCAGCAGGTAGATCAGGAAGCTGATCGTACCCTTCTTCATGCCAAGAATATAAAGAGAGAGGTAAATCACCAGATTCGTCAGGGAAATCGGAACCGGTCCGATGGGGATGGACATGGGCGCCAGGATGCACAGCAGCGCGGTGAAAATGGCGATCTTCGTCATGTCGCGAACCTGGATCATTCCGGTGGCAGTTGCTTTCTTTTCCATAAATAAAAGGTCTCCTTTCGACGGCACTCTCCAGAATGTAAACCATGCCGACGAAAAGAGTTTACATTTAAAAGGAGAAAATGTCAATCATTATTTTCCGTATTTTCTATTTGACGAAACGTATTTCAGGTGATACGGTTTTATTATAAAAATTTCCCGATGGATAGAAGGAGAAGGGGAGGGATACGATGAATATTTTAATTCTGGATGTGGGCACTTCGAGTATGCGGGGCATTCTGTTCCGGGAGGACGGAACCACGCTTCACACGGTACAGAAGGAGTATCGTGTGATTGCGATGGACGACGGCTGGGTGGAGCAGAACCCGCTGGATTTTCTGGAGAGCATGACGGAGATCGTGAAGGAATCCGCGCAGTTCGCGGCGCAGACGAAGGAGGCGATCGACGCGGTGGCTCTGACCTCGCAGCGCTCCTCGGTGATTCCGGTGGACCGCGAGGGCAATCATCTCGGAAACGCGCAGATGTGGCAGGACAAGCGCACGGTGCCGCTCGCGCACGCGATGGAGGAGTATCATCAGGAGATTTTCGAGCTCTGCGGTTCCCGGGTCAATCCGGTCTTTTCCGGTATCAAGATGAAGTGGCTCCGCCAGAACCAGCCGGAGCTCTACGAGAAAGCTTATAAGCTGATCGTGATTCCCGATTATCTGGTATATCATATGACCGGGGAATTCAGTACCGATTACACCTACGGCAGCCGTTCGCTGCTGATGAATCTGAAAAGCTGTCAGTGGGATGACCGGCTTCTCGAACTCTTTGAGGTGGACAGGGAAAAGCTGTGCGAGCTGAAAGCGCCAGGCAGCATTCTGGGACGCACGACGAAGGAATTCGCGGAGCTTACGGGGCTGCCGGAGGGGACGCCGGTCATCAGCGCGGGCGGCGACCAGCAGTGCGGGATGCTCGGGCAGGGCGTCGTGAAGCAGGGACAGGTTTCCCTGACGCTCGGGACGGGCGGTTTCCTTCTGACGACCTGCGAGGAGATTCCGGAAAATCTCGACTGGGACGTGATCTGCAATGCCTCCTCGGACGCGGGCGCTTACATACTGGAGGCGAATATGCTGACCTGCACTTCGGCGATGGAGTGGTTTAAGCGAAATTTCTACCGGGAGGAGACGGATTTCTATGGAAAACTGAGCGATATTCTCACGGAAGTTCCGGCGGGATCCCACGGCTGTCGGGCGCTGCCCTATTTCCAGGGACGTTCCACGCCGGACTGGAACAGCGACGCCACCGCGCAGTTCAGCGGACTGACCCTGAACACCTCGCGGGAGGATATGCTCAAGGCGCTGCTCGAGAGCATCTGTATGGAGATTGGAAATAACCTGGGTTCCTTTGGAAAATATATTCCGCTGGAGAAGATTCTGATCAGCGGAGGTCTTTCCAAGAATGACGTTTTCAACAAGATGCAGGCGGATATCTATGGAAAGCCCGTGGTCCGGATGGAGAATCCGGAGAGCACGGCCATTGGCGCCCTGATGGTGGCTACGGTCACGATGGGCTGTTATGCGAACGTGGAAGAGGCCTTTAACCGGATTCGCCGCGGCGCGCCATCCCGGGAGTATCTGCCGGATCCGGAGACGCATCGGTTCTACGAGGGTCTGCAGGAGGAGATGAACCGGCTGTACCGGGTAAATGTGAAGCAATAAACCATGAGATTTTTGTGAAGGAGAAGGGCAATGAAAAATTACTCGGAAGACCTGACGAAGCAGTATCACATTCAGGTGGCGAAGGGCGAGGTGGGACGCTATGTCATCCTGCCGGGAGATCCGAAGCGCTGCGCGAAGATTGCGCAGTATTTTGATGAGCCGCGGCTGATTGCCGATAATCGTGAATACATCACATATACCGGCACGCTGGACGGTGTAAAGGTCAGCGTGACCTCGACGGGGATCGGCGGCCCTTCAGCGTCGATTGCCATGGAGGAGCTGGTGAACTGTGGGGCGGACACTTTTCTGCGTGTCGGCACCTGCGGCGGTATGCAGCCGGATATAGAGAGCGGCGATCTGGTGATCGCGCAGGCGGCGATCCGCATGGAAGGAACGAGCCGTGAGTATGCGCCGATCGAATTTCCGGCAGTGGCGGATTTTGGCGTCACTGCTGCGCTTCTGAGCGCGGCGAAAACGCTGGGAGCGCGGGCGCATGCGGGCGTGGTGCAGTGCAAGGATTCTTTCTACGGGCAGCATTCCCCGGAGACGAAGCCGGTGAGCTATGAGCTGCTGAATAAATGGGAGGCGTGGAAGCGCCTTGGCTGCCTGGCCTCTGAGATGGAGTCGGCGGCACTGTTCATCGTGGCGAGCACGCTGCATGTGCGGGTCGGGAGCGTCTTCCTGGTGATGGCCAATCAGGAGCGTGAGAAGCTGGGATTGGTGAATCCGGTTGTGCATGATACGGATCTGGCGGTGCGGACAGCGGTGGAAGCAGTGCGAAAGCTTATCCGGGAGGATGCCGGAAGATAACACCGCAGGCAGGGACAGCCGGGTATTAAATGGGAATGAAGAAGAAGGAGGAAATATTTCAGATGGAGAAGTTCAGAAGAGTTTTTGTGGTGGTCATGGATTCCCTTGGCGTGGGAGCCATGCCGGATTCGGCGGACTACGGTGATGTGGGAGTAAATACGCTGCAGCACATTTCGGAGTCGGTGGACAGCTTTGAGATTCCGAATCTGAGAAAGCTGGGTATGGCGAATCTCTGCCCGCTGAAGCAGGTGGAGCCGACAGAAAAGCCGCTGGCATATTATGCGAAGCTTCGTGAAAAGAGCTGCAGCAAGGACACGATGACCGGGCACTGGGAGATGATGGGGCTGGAAGGAAAGACCCCGTTCCAGACGTTCACGGAGACCGGCTTCCCGCCGGAGCTCATCCACGAGCTCGAACAGCGCACCGGACACAAGGTTATCGGAAATAAGAGCGCCAGCGGTACCGAGATTCTCGATGAGCTGGCAGAGGAGGAGATCGCGACCGGGCATATGATCGTCTACACTTCGGCGGATTCGGTTCTGCAGATCTGCGGCAATGAGGAGACTTTCGATCTGCAGGAGCTGTATCGCTGCTGCGAGATCGCGCGCGAGCTGACGATGCGGGACGAGTGGAAGGTCGGCCGTGTCATCGCGCGCCCCTATGTGGGAAAGCGGCGCGGTGAGTTTGTGCGTACGAGTAATCGTCATGACTACGCATTGAAGCCTTTCTGCAGGACCGCGATGAACGCTTTGAAAGACGCCGGTTTTGATGTGATTTCCATCGGAAAAATCAACGACATCTTTGCCGGGGAAGGAGTTACCGAGGCGCTCAAATCGAAGAGCTCCGTACATGGCATGGAGCAGACCATTGAGACGGCGAAGCGGGATTTCCACGGGCTGTGCTTCGTGAACCTGGTCGATTTCGACGCGCTGTGGGGTCATCGCCGCAATCCCCAGGGCTACGCGCAGGAGATTGAGAAGTTTGATGTGAATCTGGGCGTGCTGCTGGATACGCTGCGTGCGGACGATCTTCTGATCATTACCGCAGACCACGGAAATGATCCTACCTACACAGGGACAGATCACACGCGGGAAAAGGTGCCGTTCCTCGCGTACTCTGCCTCGCTGGAGGGCAGCGGCGAGCTGCCGGAGTGCGAGACCTTCGCGGTTATCGGAGCGACTGTGACGGACAACTTTGGCATGAAGATGCCGGAGGGAACGATTGGAGAGTCGCTGCTGGGTCTGCTGAAATGAATTGGCGGCGTCTGCGCCTGAAAGATAGTTACATTTTGTGAGCGGAAAAGTGTCGTCCGGACTGCATTGAATGAAGCCCGGGCGACATTTTGTCTTGCAGATGTTCCGATTTTGCCTGAAATCTGTGGGTTTATAAATTATATGAGGGAAAAATGAAAAAAATATAAAAAAGTGCTTGCATTTTTACAAACAGTTGAGTATAATAACTTTTGTTCGTGAAGCGAACATAAAAAAATGCATCTCTAGCTCAGCTGGCAGAGCACCTGACTCTTAATCAGGGTGTCCAGGGTTCGAACCCCTGGAGATGCATGCAGAGCACTGTTTTTGGATTTGTCGTCCGGGGGCGGTGTTCTTTTTTTGCCTAAAAGCTTGGAAAATCAACGTTTTTTCAGAGTGAAAGAAGAGCTCCGGAGCGCGCGGCGCGGAGCTTCTGGCGGAGCGGAAAGGGACAAAACGGGTACAAAATCCTAGACACCAAACACGCTGTCAAGATGCGAGTGATTGTTTTTCGAAGCGATCAGGGACTGGGCATAGTGCATGTATCTTTCAGTGGTCGAAATGCTTTCATGCCCCATCAGGGCTTTTAAGGTATAAGCGTCACACTGTCCGGTGGTCTCCAGAGAATCAATGCAGTAGTTTGTAGCGAAGTTGTGGCGGAGCTTATGGGATGAAAAGTCTATACCAGACGCGCGCTTTACCTTCTGCACCATCAGCTTGATTGCGTTATTGGAGAGCTGCGAACCATGGCGATCCGCGAACACGTATTCCGACTGGAAGGGGCACAGGCTATAGTACGCATCAAGAAAGCGGCGAACCATCGAGCCGATCGGCACGGCGCGCTCTTTACTGCCCTTTCCCTGTACAATGGCATAGGATGCATACACATTGGAGCGCAGGAGCGTGGAAACTTCATTTTGCCGCAGGCCGGAGTCAAGCATAAGGGCAATGATAGCGCGGTCTCTTGCCTGAATCCATGCAGGCTTAGACTGGATGCAGGAAAACAGGTGCTTCACATCTTCATTGCTGAGAATGCGGACAAACTTCTTTTCCGTTTTGGGGATTTCAATCTCAGACAGCGCGACAGGGATTGCATAGTAATCCTTGAGCCAGCGGATGAATGCTTTTATATGGCGTATGTAAGTAGCGCGCGTAGCGTCCGCCAGAGGGCGTTCAAACAGCGTGACAATGTAATTCAGGACGATATCTGTATCGATCACCATCACATCGGAGGATGCGCCCACGAACTGCACAAACGGCAGCACAAAGCACTCATAAGCGTAGATTGTTTTGGGCGAAAGGTTCTTCAATCTCTTTTTCGTTATGAACTTGTCGAAGGAATCCTTTATTGACATCCTGTGACCTCTGTTTATCTGGCAGGGAGGCGGAGCAGCGCTTTCTCTGCCTGTTATAGTATACAGTGTTAATTACCGTTTCAAAGTCGGATTCTGTATCTTGGAGCATCACGGTCTTTTCGTATGTCTTTACAGAATCCTTTACAATCTCGTCCGCCTCTTCCTGTGAGCACATTCTGGAAGTCGGCTTTTTAATGCCACGGGAACAGCGGTACAGGTTAAATTTTGGGGGATACATGTGAAGCCGGGCACCTTTCACAAAGCGTTTCTTCTGTCGCTTCCCTGTAGCCTCGTCGATCACCTCAACCTCTTTAATAGCTGCGCCTTCACGTTCAGACGGCGTACATTCTGACAGCGGCAGATCACCGAGATACGCCGTAAGGTAAGCGCCTACATTATCTACGGAGTCGAGCTTTTTAATCTTCACGAAACCATGCCCCCAAATCCGGGAAAGCTCATCATTTGGGATGAACGGAGCGGCAGCATCAAAGATATACAGCAGATGTGCATGCCATGCGCCGCGCTTCTGCGGCTCCATCACAATGATGTATTCCGCTTTTCCGTAGCCTTTCTTTTTGCAGTGATATTGAAAGCGTTTATTGAATTTCTCAAAATCCTTGTACAGCCGTTTTGCATCCTTCATATTTTCCGCATAGGTGAGAGTAATCCAACGGGCTTTAGAAACATCCGCTACATTTGTATTGATAACGGCGCGTAGTCTGGAAAAGGTCTTCCGTAAATTCTTCTGATTCTCTGCACGACTATCATGATACTTGATATCAACCAGTTCACCAGTTGAGAGCACGAGCATTTGATCACCGCCGGGGAGCATCTGGATAGTCTGTTTACAGTTGCGCCGACTCATATATTGAGTTTCAAGCACGTTTCCCATTTCTGTTACCTTAACGAGTAAAGCGGGATTTTTGGGAGGGCATTCACTTAAACGCTTCACTTCCATATGTTCACCACACGAAAAAATTCTCGTAATAAGACGTCATAATCAAGTTAATAGATACAGGCCTGTTTTACGGTCTCCCGGAGAGAGCGGAGCGGACAGCCTTATGCACGTCCTGAAGCTGTGCCAAGCGGTACTCGTCACATTGAGCAAGAGCAGAGTCCGTCTTCCTGTCGTTCACAAGGAGCTTGCGGACGGCATCAATAGAAATCTTGAGGGATGCATCAAGCTCCACCATCTGCTCATAAGAAAAATTCAACTGATACAAAATCATTACCCCCTTTAAAGTGTATTGTGCGGAGGGCGCGCCCCGCTCTGCCAAGCGGGAGCGGGGGCGCGCCGCCCGATCGTATCACTGGCCTAAAGATTCAACATCCGAACCGCTGCGGACAGATGAAGCCAGACGGTGCATGCATTCGTCACGGCAGAGACCATGCAGAGCCTGAATTTCATCGAGCAGCATGCAGCCTTCTGTAAGGTCACTGTCAATGAGCCTTGAAAGATTGTCGTCCACCCTGACAAGCGCCGAGGTGGAGGATTGCGACAGCACGCCGCGGTAATGCGATTTAAAAGTGTCCATATAATCCATGCTTGTTACCTTCCTTTCTGGTGAGAGATTTATATTCACACTTAAGCCGAAGTGACCAAGTGGAAAGCGGAGATCATCGCCGCGCCGACAGGGCATCACAGGCGGAACACATGTATTCAAGTTTGATTGCTACGGCGCCAGAAGAAAGCGGCGCCTATGTCAGCCCTGCGGGCTGACTCTCTGCTGTTATACTGTGGTAGCATTCAGCGGGACAAAAACATTTGTTGACTACCTCAAAAATCTAAAGTATAATTTTTTCAGACAGTCGACAGTAGTATAAAAGTCGTACTACCTGAGACCTACCTATAAAGTAGCACATAAGTAGTACGACTGTCAACCTACTTTTTGAAATAAAGGAGATATTATGCCATCGAAATTGCCAGTTATAAAAGCGAATACATCACAGGAAAACATTGAGAAAATGAAAGTTATTGCCAGAGCGAATAAGCGAAGCGTAGCAAAAGAATTGGAATGGCTCATAGAAAAACACATCGAAGATTATGAAAGGGAAAATGGAAAGATCGAAACGGTCGGAACAAAACCAAGCGATTTAACATCTGATAAGAGTTTGAATAACATTGAGAAATCGAAGAAAGCATTTGAAAAGGGGATAGAATTGGAACAAAGATTACATGATAAAAAACATGGCAAAAGCTCCTAATTTTGGGGCTTTTTCTGTTATTAAGGAATCAAGGTACAAAATAATTGGATTATGGATTATGGATGAATGAGGGGGAGTCGTAGTGCTCCCCCATGCATTCCGGTTAAAACCAAATGAAAAATCCAATCCGGTAACACTATATCACAAAACGCTGCGAAAAGCAAGCTGTGCAGTGGAGCCGGATAGCGTAAGTTTATTGTAGGAATCAAACGGACAGAGTCGCCCCTAACGATGTG
>JAJBTX010000128.1 GCA_020860645.1 Lachnospiraceae bacterium
TGCCACTCCATTTGGCCCTCTTTTCAAAGTGGAAGTAAACTTTTCACTTCAGCAATATTTTTTACCAGTTCAGCGCGGCAGAAAAATGAAAAGGGAGCCGTTGCAGATTTATCTGCAAAAGGCTGGCTTTTTATTTTGTAAGCCGGGCGGAACGCCCAGTAGCCCCCGACAGCCCACGGGCTGTCGGGGGCCTGCCGCGCTGAACCGCCAAAACCTTACCCGGCGAACCTGCCGCGCTGAACTGCCACTACCTTCCAATCACCCCTTCCGCCACAGCAGCACTCTCTTCTCCGCCGCCGAATAATAATACACATTCCCGCTCAGGTACTCCTCCCGGCTCACGCAGCGCCTGTTCACCGTGCGCACGATCTCCTCCAGATCCGCGTCCTGCGGCGCTTCGGCGACCGGAAGCAGGATCACCTCATGAATACTGCTCGGCAGCACATAGTAATCCCCGCCCAGACGTTCCGCGCACATTCTCTGCACGCCCGGATCCAGGATGCAGGCCGCGCCGTACTCCTTCCGGCTGTTGCTCAGAACATAGAGGCTGCTTTTCTTATCCTCCAGTCCATATTCCCCCAACAGCTGTTCGAGCGGCTGGAAAAAGGCCGGTTCCCGGCGCATGTTCCGCACAGCGGTCTCATGCAGCTCCTCCGGCGTCATCCCCCAGCTCTGCATGTGCTCCTTATGTACCAAAGCCGTCGCGTTCTTTATTATATGATCGGGAATTTTCAGATAGTATACGATGGCCAGATCCAGCCATCTTTTGCAGGGAACCTGCTCCAGAAGCTCTGTATTGCGCGCCGCGGAAATCAGCCGACAGTAAATCAGTTCCCGCGCCCGGTCAGATTCCAGCAGTTTTTTCACCTCCTCTCCCGGCAATGCCCGACTCTCTCTTTGAAGACTCAGCACCGTCTGCGCGATCTCCCGTATATAGCCGGGGTCCGGACTGCTCCGGTAAAAATTATTCACATAGACCGTAGGCTGTTCCCGGCGTCCCGGCAGCATACAGCTGAATCCATCCAGATGCACATTATTATTCTTCAGCACGTGAACCCTGCGGACCTGCTCGCCCTGCAGCAGCCTGCCGCGTATTTCTTCCTCCAGGAGATCCAAAAATCTGTCATAAGTCATGCGATTTCCTTTCCGTTTCTCTAGTTCTCTCCTCCTTTTGCTCTTTCATATCCGGGAAATATTGTGCGAGAGCACAGACTCGTTTTATATCTGAAGTTCAGTGTAACCGATTCAACGGATTTTTGCAAGCCGCATTTACAAACTTTTCAAAGTATATTATAATTATTCTGTTCGCGCTGCGAACGATTTCACACGAAGGAGAGCTGTTATGGGATTCACATTTAATAAAAAACTTCCGATTCCAAAGGAGATCAAGGCGATGTACCCGGTCTCCGCGAAGTGCGCGGCGATCAAGGAACAAAGAGACAAGGAGATCCGCGCCGTGATCACCGGGGCGGACGATCGCTTTCTCATCATCATCGGCCCCTGCTCGGCGGACAACGAGACGGCTGTCATGGATTATCTAAACCGTCTGGTGCCGGTGCAGGAGAAAGTCAAGGACAAATGCATTATCATTCCGCGCATCTACACAAATAAGCCCCGCACAACCGGCGAGGGCTACAAGGGGATGCTCCATCAGGCGGACCCGGAGGCCGCGCCCGACCTGCTCGAGGGGCTCATCGCGATCCGCAAGCTTCATATCCGCAATATCGAGGAGACCGGGCTGACCGCCTCGGACGAGATGCTTTACCCGGAGAACTGGTGGTATCTGGCCGACCTGCTGTCCTATGTAGCGATCGGCGCGCGCTCCGTGGAGGACCAGCACCACCGCATGACCGCCAGCAGCTTCGACGTGCCGGCCGGCATGAAGAATCCGACCAGCGGCGACCTGACCGTCATGCTGAATTCGGTTCTGGCGGCGCAGCACGCCCACTCTTTCATCTATCGCGGCTGGGATGTCAATACCGACGGCAACCCGCTGGCACACACGGTTCTGCGCGGCGCAACGAACAAATACGGCACCAACCTGCCAAACTACCACTACGAGGATCTGCTGAATCTCTTCGAGCTGTACCAGCAGAAGAATCTGCAGAATCCGGCCTGCATCGTGGATGTGAACCACTCGAACTCCAATAAAAAATATCTCGAGCAGATCCGCATTTCCAAGGAAGTGCTGCACAGCCGCCGCCACAACCCCGATATCTACCGGCTTGTGAAGGGGCTTATGATCGAGAGCTACATCGAGGATGGCAACCAGGGCGTGCACGACAAGGTCTACGGAAAATCCATCACCGACCCCTGCCTTGGCTGGGAAAAGTCAGAACGGCTCATTTATGACATCGCGGAGGAGTGCTAGTATCATCTTAATTCAGAACAGCATCGAAATGCTGTTCTGAACTGTTATCTAACATATTTCTGGATGAAGTCCAGAATGATCTTCCGCGTCTCCTCATATCCGCTGCCCGTCTCAAAACGCCGCTCCGGATGCCACTGTAGCGCGAGCACCTTCATTTCATCGGAACCGAAGGCCTCGACGACATGATTCTCGCGGTCAACCGCGAGCGGCTCAAAGCAGGGCGCGAGCCCCTCCTCATAGATGCAGTCGGAGTGATAATTGTTTACCCAGATGCTCCGCTGCTCCTTTACAAGCCAGACCTCATGGTCGACGCCGCGTGTCCGCCGCACCGCGAGCTTGGGATGATACCAGAGTTTTCCGCCGAACATGACATTTATATACTGCATACCGCGGCAGGTCGCAATGATCGGGATGCCGTGCGCCAGACAGTAGTGGATGACCTGTTCCTCCATGTGGTCGCGGTGCGGCTGCAGCTCATCCTCATGAGGACGGTCATACATCCGCGGCGGCAGGGAGCCGCCGCCAACTACGATCAGCAGATCCCGCTTCTTGTTGAACACCATCTCCACATTTTTTGTAAAATTTGATATCGCCTTCGGAATAAAGCCGAGCAGCTCATAAAAGCGCACGTAGCCGGATTCCAGGATGTCCACCGGGTCGCCGTACTGATTCACGCCCTCACGCTGCGTGATCAGTGCGCTCAAATTCCGGTACTGCAGCCCCGCCTCGATCTTTCCCGCGCGGCAGTCCATCACCAGGTAGGACAGCGACGACACATAGTTGTAGATCTTCTCGCCGCAGCCGATCGCCGCCGGGATCTCGAACTCCGCGCAGCGGATCGCCATATGCGAGGCCGCGCCGCCGAAGCGCGTGATGAAACCCTTGATTCCCTTCGCGAACACCCACTCGTAGCCGGGATCCGCCTTCGGCACGACCACAATCTTGTCGCGGATGTCCGCGCCCGGCTCCTCATCCAGCAGCACAACCTCTCCCTCGACGCGCTTTGTCGTAATAAAATTCGGCCTCGCCTCGTATACCTCGACGACGTCCAGACTGCTCCGGTCCAGAATCACCTCCGGCAGAAAAAGCTCCTGATACTCCTGATAGTCACGCTGTCTCTGCTCAATGCGCACCTCGAGCCGGTCCTTCAGCTCCTCCACCGTCATGTACTGCGGGAGCCGGAAATCCTCGATCTCCAGCCAGGAAAGGTCATTTCTGGTGATCTCCATAATCGCGCCGCCGCGAACCAGCAGCTCCAGAATCAGACTCAGAGATTTTGTAAACTCAAATTTGAAATATTCACGCTGTTTGATCGCCTGATAGATAAAATAGACGAGCTCCTCGACGCTGACCGACAGCCCCGTCTTCTGCAGCGCCGTCTCAAGGCGCGCGGCGTCCAGACGTTTTCTCCCGACCTCAGGCCGCGCGGTTCGCGACTGTCCCGGGCGAAAATTCATCTGATCGTAGCGCTCGGTCCGGATATCATAGGTGCCGACCCGCAGATGACCATATTTTCTGTTAAACTCCGCACGGCTGATCTCATCCATGGAAAAAGCGCGGAAATCCTCCTCGAACTCCGTGGATACCGTCGTGATCGACTGCATAAACGCGTCGATATCCTCCCCCGTGAACCAGGGCTCGCCCCCGCAGCCCTCCGGGCCGCTCTCCGTCAGGCTGCGCAGAAAGGCCCGCGCCATAAAGGCCATCCTGGCCTGCCGCGCAAACTGCGGCGTCCCGTAGTGCTGCAGACTGGCGCGCAGAGACTGCACCGCCGCCAGAATCCGGTGCAGGGAGGCGTTCGGATCGTCAAGAAGCTTCTCCTCATTGACGCGCACCTCCTCCAGCCTCTTCAGGCTTTCCCGATCCGCCGCAAGGATTTCGTCAAAACGCAGGATCGCCTGCTCGGTCACATGCTTCAGGCTGCGAAGGAGCTGCTGCCGCTCCTCCTCGCTGAAACCGTGCTCCAGCAGCCGCTGCGTCCTCTCCTGCGTGCTGAAATCATAGCTGGTAAATACAATCTCAAACTCAATCTTATCGTGAGCCGTGAGATTGTGGCGCAGTGCATCCTGATAATAGGCGACCAGCCGCAGGGAAAGATCCTCATCCAGCTCCTGCGGGATCAGCGAATAAAACGCGTACTCCAGACAGATATAAGGCTTATTTCCGATCCGGTGCATCAGATCCTGCTGCAGCCTGCGGTAGCCCAGGCCCTCGATCCCCTGATTCCACGCGCGGTGCGTGATGATCGCGCGGTACAGCGAGTCATCCAGCGGGCGCGGGTTATTTCCGATAATCTCGGAAGGATTCCAGAAAGCCATATCGGACATCATCATCGGCGTGCCGGTGATCACATTCTTGTGCTGCTCGTACATCTTTCCCGCGTTTTCCAGCATATTGTAAAATTTGTGGTCATCGTAAGTATTGTCCTGCCGGTAGCTGGCCACGAGCGGGCGCATCTGGAACAGAATGACCTTTCCCTCCCGGTTAATCGCGAACTCAATGTCGAGCGCCAGCCCGTCCATGATGTGTTCCAGCTCCTGCACCGCCTCCAGCAGCGCTCTCCACGGCTGCCGCAGTCGCGTCACGTCCGCGTTCCTCACGACCTTCATCATGCGGCCTGCGGAACCGCTCGTCACGCTGTCCGTCGAACCGGTCTCATCATAATTGATCAGATAATAGGGCTTGTTATTCTGAATGTCTCTCGTGAATACGACGCCGCTGTAGACGACATGCTGCGCCTGGCACTGGATCAGCACCTGTTCATTCTCCAGATTGTGAATATCGCGCGCATAAGAAGCGATCACCGCGTCAACCGCCGCGATGATCTTCTCCTCACTGGACGAGTCTACGTCCAGAATGCTCTTATAATGTCCCGCGTTTGAATTGCGGTAAGAATCCTCCTCCGAGGAGGAGCTGCGAACCACAATCCGCCGCCCGCGGAACTGCGCCATAATCTCGTGACAGACCGCGAGCTTGTCCGCCTGATAATCCCGGTTCCATAAAATATACATCTCCTCGATCGAGGATTTTTTCACAAGGCTGCGCAGAGCGAACAGTGTGCCTGCCTTCGTCGATATCAGTTTGTGCTCCATCAGCGCTCCTTTTCGCGTCACGCACGCGGATGCGTCTTGCTGTACTCTGTCTTCATGCCAAGCTGAAACTCCGCATAAATCTGTGTCGCCGCGATGTCGGTGTGACCGAGTATCTCCTGGATCACCGAGAGTCCGGCGCCCCGCGCCGCCATATGGGCCGCGCAGGAATGGCGGAACATTCGCGGCGTGATATCCTTGTCAATGCCTGCTTTCGCGGCATAGCCCTTCAGAAGCTTCCAGAAACCCTGCCGGCTCATCGGCTTTCCTGAACAGTTCAGGAAGAGAATCGGCTGCGCCCCGTCTTTCAGAAAAGTGTCGCGGGCCTTTTCGAGGTAATCCCGCATGGCCCTCGCCGCCGTTTCTCCAAAGGGAATCATGCGTTCCCGTCCCACGTCACGGCAGATCAGCCAGCCAAATCGCAGGTTCACATCCTCCACGCGCAGGGCGATCAGCTCGCTGACCCGCATCCCGGTCGCATAAAGGAGCTCCAGCATCGCCCGGTCCCGCAGCTCCTTCGGCCTGTTCGAGGAAGGCTGCGCAAGCAGGCACTCCATCTCCTGCTCTGTCAGGACCTCCGGGGCGTGCTTTTCCACCTTCGGCGGCTTCAGGGAAAACGACGGATCCTCCGCAATCTTATGCTCCCGCAGAAGATACTCAAAAAACGCCTTGATCGACGCGACATATCTCGAGATCGTGGCCGCGGACATTCCCTTTTTCTCCATATCCAGCACATAGGAACTCAGCGCGGTCGCGCTCACATCCGCGGCGCGCGCGATCCCCTGCAGCTGCAGGTAGGCCGCCATCTTTATCAGATCCCCCCGGTAAGACAGAACCGTATTGCGCGAAAGCCGCTTCACAGTCTCCAGATATTCTGTAAACTCCTGTATTTCCTTCTCCATAACAATCCCCCACAAAAACCGCCGCGCGGTTTTCATAATTAATTTTAGTATAGCGGAGAATCGCCAGTATTTCAACACATTTTTACTTGTCATCCTTACAGGCCTCTCAATACCCTCTGCAGCAGGGGCGGATTGACATAAACCTCCGTCAGAATGCCAAAAAACAGGAATAATGCCCCCGCCAGCGAAAGATACAGATACTTCCTGCGGCTTCTCCCTCCCTGCCGTATCCACAGGAATACCCAGCCAAAAGCGGGAATATAGAAAAACAGCTGCGGCAGCACGCCAACGGCACAGATCAGAATTCCCTTCAGGCTAAGGCGCAGAGCAGAGACGCTCAATATCGTTCCCAGCAGGATTCCAAAGCCGAACAGCATGACTCCGAGCGCTGCGGATGCCGCGGTAAGGCCGCCCAGACAGACCAGCAGCATATACTGTCCTACCCTGCAGCGGCTTACATAAGCCAACAGTTTTCCTGTGTCAATTCGCAGCGATGCATACTGGCTCAGAAAATATTCACTGAAAATTCCGGAAAACTGCGTTTCCCGCTGTATCTGCACCAGCCCGATTCCCACAAACAGGCCGGAAAACAGGAGGAAGAGAAAACGGGCGCTGCCGTATTTACGCATAAAAAAACACCTCCCCGTCCAGTATATGGACGAGGAGGCGCTTCGATTACACCTCTGTACATTTTTTATAGACAGCTTCCGAGGCCTTCATAACCGCGCTGCGGAAGCCGCATTCCTCGAGAGCCGCCACTCCCTCGATCGTCGTCCCGCCAGGACTGCAGACCCGGTCCTTGAGGACGCCCGGGTGTTCGCCGCTCTCCAGCACCATCGCCGCGGAGCCCTTTACCGCCTGCGCCGCGAACACATAGGCCTGACTTCTCGGCATCCCGCAGCGCACCGCGCTGTCTGCGAGCGCTTCGATAAACATATACACGAAAGCCGGCGAACTGCCGCTCGCACAGACGACCGCATCCATCAGGCGTTCTTCTATAAACTCCGCGCTCCCGCAAGAGCGGAAAATCCGCATCAGCGTCTCCAGCTCCTCCGTACTCAGCTCCTCCTTCCGGCAGCTGATCCCCGTCATCCCTTCGCCGATCATCGCAGGCGTATTCGGCATCGCGCGCACAATCCGCTTGTCGCTGCCAAGATTCTGTTTCAGCTGTTCAATCGTCCTGCCGGGCGCCAGCGAGATGATCACATGCTCCGGCGTCAGCATGTAGCGGATGCCCTTCAGCACCTCGTCGTAGAACTGCGGCTTGATCGCCAGAATCAGGTATTTGCAGCGATTCGCGCACTCCGCGTTCGAATCGGCGTACACGACGCCGGTCTCCTCATGAACCTGCTGCTTTGTTGCATCCGTTTTGGCTGAGAACACAAAATCCGTCTTTGGGAACGTCTTCAGCGCCCCCTTCAGGATTGCCCTTCCCATATTTCCCATCCCGATAAAACCAATTTTCTCCATTCTTTTGTATTCCTTTCGTGCTGTTCTGAACTGTTGGAAAAGATAAAAGCCCGGAAATCTTCATAGATTTTCAGGCTTTTATATTCTACGCAACTTTATTTCGCATAATCGGTCACTCTGCTCTCGCGAATGACATTGACCTTAATCTGACCGGGATATTCGAGACTTGCCTCAATCTGCTTGGCAATATCGCGCGCCATCAGCACCATCGACGCCTCGTCTACCTGATCCGGAACTACCATAACTCGAATCTCTCTTCCTGCCTGAATAGCAAAAGACTTCTCCACTCCCTTGTAGGAGTTCGCAATATCTTCCAGTTGTTTTAATCTGTTTGTATAAGTCTCCAGTGTCTCTCTTCTCGCGCCCGGTCTCGCTGCGGAGATCGTATCAGCCGCCTGCACAATGCAGGCAATCAGAGAAGTAGGCTCTACATCACCATGATGTGATTCAACTGCGTTGATCACTGTAGCTGATTCCTTATACTTTCTGCACAGGTCCACACCGATCTGGATGTGGGATCCTTCCATCTCGTGATCGATGGACTTGCCAATATCATGTAAAAGTCCGGCACGCTTCGCCAGACGCACATCAACGCCGATTTCACCCGCCAGGAGCCCGGACAGCTGCGCCACTTCGATCGAATGCTTCAATGCATTCTGTCCGTAACTGCTGCGGAACTTCAGACGCCCGATCAGCCGCACCAGCTCCGGATGGATGCCGTGAACGCCGACCTCGAGTGTCGCCGCTTCTCCTTCCTCACGGATCTTCGTGTCAACTTCCTTCTGGGCTTTTTCCACCATCTCCTCGATTCTCGCGGGATGGATGCGACCGTCGACAATCAGTTTCTCCAATGCGATGCGGGCTACCTCGCGTCGTATCGGATCAAATGAGGAAAGGACAACCGCTTCCGGCGTGTCATCGATAATCAGCTCGACCCCGGTCATCGTCTCGAGCGTACGGATATTCCGTCCCTCGCGCCCGATGATGCGTCCCTTCATCTCATCGTTGGGAAGCGGTACGACAGAGATCGTGGTTTCAGCCACATGGTCGGCTGCACATCTCTGAATCGCGGTGACGACATAATCCTTCGCCTTTTTGTCCGCTTCTTCCTTTGCCCTGGCTTCCATTTCTTTCACCAGTTTGGCAGTTTCATGCTTTACATCGTCTTCAACTGTTTTTAAAAGATATTCTTTTGCCTGTTCGGAGGTAAGGCCAGAGATTCTTTCCAGTTCCTGTAAGCGCTTCGCGGATAGCTGTTCCACTTCGGCGCGCTTCTTTGCCAGCTTTTCTTCCTGGGCATTGAAGCTCGCTTCCCTGCGTTCGATCTGCTCCGTCTTCTTGTCCAAAGCTTCCTCCTTGGACAGGACGCGGCGCTCGTAACGCTGCAGCTCTGCTCTGCGCTCTTTGGTCTCTTTTTCCAGCTCGTTTCTGGTCTTCACAGACTCTTCTTTCACTTCCAGCAGGGATTCTCTCTTCTTCGTCTCCGCCGCTTTCAGTGCCTTGTCTATGATTTCCCTCGCTCTGTCTTCCGCGTTCCCTATCTTGGCTTCCACTACCTTTTTACGGTAAGTGATCGCACAGGGCCAGGTAATCGCCGCTGTCAGAACGATCGCGACCACAACTGCTATCATGATCGGACCCATATACAGGAGCACCTCCTTATTTAATTTTCATTGTACAAACACAACATATTAATTTTAATCTAATTTTACAATTATGTCAAGTAGTGTACGAAGAAAATTGTGCAGAGTGAGGAAAAAAACTAAAACTCCTCTTTCATAACTGCCAGAATATCGCTCAGCGAGTAACCGCGCCCGGTAAGCGTCGTGATCAGCCTGCGGCGCTGCCCCTCTCCGAATTCAGCATGGCAATAGTGCTTTTTCTCGAGATAACGGTGGATCTGCGGTCGCTCATCCACTGGCTCAAGCTTCTCGCAAACCTCCTCGATCAGCTCCCTGGAAATGCCCTTCTTGAACTGAAGCTCCTGCATCAGCCGACGGCGGCTTTTCTGATCGCTTCGATAAGTGATGTAATCACGGACATAACGCGCATCATTAAGATAGCCGTAGAACTTTACATAATCCACCGCATCATCGACATACTCCGACTCAAAACCGGCGTTCACAAGCTTCCCGCGAAGCTCCGTTTCTGATCGGTCCATCCGCTCCAGAACTTTAAGCGCCTTTTTCCTGGCCTCACGAATCTTCTCCTGATCCATCGGCTGCTCCGGATCCGTCATCTCCGGATCCTGTACTCTGTCGTTCCGGGCTTTCTGCCGGTACTGGTAATCCATAATGTTCCCGCACCTTCCTTTCAATTTCATCACAGGCCGCCGGATTGTTGCGCAGGTACTGCTTCGCGTTCTCCCGGCCCTGCCCGATCTTTTCTCCATTATATGCATACCAGGCGCCGCTCTTCGCCACAACGCCGCAGTCCGCCGCCAGATCGATGATGTCGCCCTCCTTCACAATACCCTTGCCGAACATGATGTCAAACTCCGCCTCCTTGAAGGGGGGAGCAATCTTATTCTTCACGACCTTGATACGGGTGTGGTTTCCCACCACCTCGCCGCTCTGCTTCAGCTGCTCGACCCGGCGCACGTCCAGACGGATCGTCGCGTAGAATTTCAGCGCGCGGCCGCCGGTCGTCGTCTCCGGATTGCCGTACATGACGCCAATCTTCTCGCGGAGCTGGTTGATAAAGATCACGATGCAGTTCGTCTTGCTCACAACGGAGGTCAGCTTCCGCAGCGCCTGGGACATCAGTCTGGCCTGCAGACCTACATGAGAATCCCCCATATCTCCGTCGATCTCCGCCTTCGGCACAAGCGCCGCGACGGAGTCTACAATCACGATATCCACTGCGCCCGAGCGCACCATCATCTCCGTGATCTCCAGCGCCTGCTCACCATTGTCCGGCTGGGAGATATAGAGATTGTCAACGTCGACGCCGATATTGCGCGCGTAGGCCGGGTCAAGCGCGTGCTCCGCGTCGATGAAACCGGCGATACCGCCCCGCTTCTGTACCTCCGCTACCATATGAAGGGCCACGGTCGTCTTACCGCTCGACTCCGGCCCGTAGATCTCGACAATCCGTCCCTTCGGCACGCCCCCTGCGCCGAGCGCAATGTCCAGGCTCAGCGAGCCGGTGGGAACCGTCTCTACCTGCAGTCCCGACTGGTCTCCCATCTTCATCACGGAGCCCTTCCCGTACTGCTTTTCAATCTGTGCAAGTGCCGCATCCAGCGCCTTCAGCCGCTCGCTCTGATCCGCCGGTCTTGAAATCGTCTTTTCCTCTACTGATTTTGCCATGAATACTCTCCTTCAATCTCGTATTTCACAACACGAACTTTTGTTCGATTTCCTGTCTATCATCCTATCCCATGTGAACAAAAATGTCAAGCAAAATCTAAATTAATTTGCAGCATACAATTCAACCCCTTCCCGCATAACATTACAATAAAATGGAACATCTCCAATGCGGAATCTACTACCTCGCTTGAAATGATTTGCAACTCCTGTTTACTGCACATACACAATCCCCTCGCAAATAGCACACCTTAACATCCTGTACACTGTATTATACAGAAAAACTACATATTTACAATGTTACTCTCTATTGGTAATATGTGTAAGAACCAGATTGATACTGAAAGACGCGGGAACTGGGTAAACCACTTCCTCTCACCAAACGAAAGGAGTCTAAACATGGCCAAATACGCATACCCGGCAATTTTTACACCAGAAGCAAATGGTGGATATTCCATTGTTTTTGCTGTGCTTGAGGGCTGCTATACGTGTGGAGATGATATGGCTGACGGGCTCATGATGGCTGAAGACGCTCTGGCTCTCATCCTTTATGGATATGAGTCCGATGGGCGTGCCATTCCTGCCCCCTCCGCAATGACAGATTTCGCACTAAACGACGGTGAATTTGTAAACTTCATTGCATGCGACACCCTCGCCTATCGAAAAATGTACAATAACAAATCTGTCAAAAAGACCCTCTCCATACCGGAATGGCTGAATGAGGCAGCCTCAGAAGCCGGAGTTAATTTTTCCCAGGTGCTTCAGGACGCCTTAAAAAAACAGCTTCAACTGGGGTAAGCATGAAATTTACTCCCAAAATGGAAAAACGGAGGTCAGGACAATGGCTAACAAACCCAAAAGATTGTAGAGAATTTTTTGAGGGGCATAATTCATATGAAGCAAGGTCTCCCAACCCGTAACGGTCAGGAGACCTTGCTTCATGTCTTTATACCTGCGGTACAAGCCCCAGCCATTTTTCAATAACCTGCACACTGTATCCCAGCGACTTCGCAATAATATCTACCGGTACATTGTTAGCATATAAATTCTTCGCACTCTTTTGTGCCTGTTCTCTCCTGTCGCTTGCAATATAGTCTTCCAATACTTCGTTCTGATCGAATAGCGTAATCATTATATCAACAACCTCCTTTTCACGGCTTTCCAGATACTCTTTCAATACATTCTGGTTTTTACAAACGTGAATTGCTTCCACAACCGCCTGCCTCGTCCGCCCATATAATCTGACCTGATCGTTGATCACTTTCGTAAAGATTAACACTACATCTCCATAATTTCTTTTTTCTTCTTGTCAAATTCTTCCTGCGTAAGAATTTCCATATCTACAAGTTCCTTCAGTTTCTTTAGAGCTTCTACTTGTTCATCAAATGACATTGTGGACTGGACTTTTGTTTCTACTTTTGCTCCAAACTCTTGAGCCATATTCATTCCAAAAACCATTCCACCCGCATTGCCAAGCCCATTTTCTTGGATACCCTGTGCTATTTTTTGTTGAGCTGCTATATCCGATGCGCGTTGGGAAACCTCTTCATATGCCCGAACATTCATCTTGTTTGTAGCATACTGTTGGATGAGTTCTCTGGACTGTTGAGAAAACTCTATATTTTCTATCGCAACTTTAACAACTTCAAAGCCAAATCGTGTTTTCCATGTGCCCGCGTTAAACGCATCATTAGCAATTTGTGAAGAAATCTCATTTGCATGAGCTGGAACCTGCGCAATTCTATATGTAGTTGAAAGTTGATTCAGTGCGACCATAAAAGATTGTAAAAACTCTGAAAGAACCTGTCCTCTTACTTTTTCATCATCAAATGAATATCTGCTTGTATTTGGAGGAACAAAATTTTTGATAAACAATTCTGGCTCCACAACTTTTATAGAAAACGAGCCATATGCATATACCTCAAGATCCACCCCATAGAAAATATCGTTATAAACCTGTGGCCCGCGAGTTCCGAACTTAATGTCCCTAATTTCTCTTAAATTAACAAATGCAATGCGATGTTCAGAGGATGATATACCACCATAACCAATCCTATCTTTTACTTGTCCAAAGATGGCGGCACCGAAACCATCTCCGTTAAAGAAGCTTTTTTCACCCTCTTGAAAATCATAACTACCTGGCTCTGTAATTATATTTTCAATTCCAGCTTGTGAAAAAATAAAAGCTGCCGTATTTTCAGGAACAAAAATTCTGGAACCATTTGAAATCACACCATAAGAGCCCCGGACGTTTGTTCCTCTGGCATTATTTGTTTTCTTTATAATGCCTGGAGCAACAACTGTATGCTCATTAAATTTTCCGGCTGTGATTATCTCCTTCCACTGATCAGCAAATGTCCCTCCAACGGAATCTGTAACAGCTTTTATAATCCCCATCGTTTACTCCCCCTTTTACTCTTACAAAGTCTGCTCAGTATCACAATATTTGCATATTATGTAGTCGCCCTTTTTCCCGGAAAGCGGTGCCATACATCCAATACATTTTTTAGTGACATTTTCTGATTCAGAACTGACTTTATTTGTGGATGCAACAGCCTCTTCAAAATTATCCTTTTTCTGTTCTCTCTTAAGCCCGATTGGTTTACAGGGCTCCACGGGCGTGAGAACTTTGGAATTATCATTTTTTTTCTCTTTCTTAAACCCAAGAGCATCTTTAAAGACTCCAACGGTATCTCTTATAGCCCCAGCAAAAAACCATTCATCATCCTCTGGCTGAATATATGGTGAGGGTGACCCCGTAATTATTCGATTGATCCCATTAACCCATTTTTCTGTTTCCTCTTCAGGATCATTCTGAAAACAGTAGATCTCCGTTCCTTGTTCAAAGTTAATTTGAAGAGCCTCGTCTCCATTTTGTGCTTTCGCTACGAGAGCCTGTGCTATTCCTTGATAGACTTTTATACTTTCAAGCGGGTATTTCATAATGTTTTTAACATTTCCAAATATTCCTTTGCTCACATAGATGAAATTCATGTTGGTTAAAATAATTTCATCAGTGTATGCTGACATGAGTCCTCCATGCATTACACAAGAACTTTGCAGTATAATAGCCTCTTCAGACTCCAAATTATAACTTGCCACAATTAGCCTCCCCTCTGATTATTTATTCCACCCTAGTTCATAAATGAGCATGTTTTTTATAGTTAATCTCCAAAATTAAACTCAATGAACCTTTTCATAATATCAAACCCATCACTCCCCAACATACATATAATACAGCTCATCGTCCCCGACCGCTTCCCGGATCTCCTCGTAGAGCTCCGCCGACGCCGCGCGCATCTCTTCGACCAGCTCATCCGGGACTTCCACGATCGTCGTTCCGGCCTCCTCGCAGATCGCGATGCGATCGTCCACGCGGGCCTGGGCCTGCTCGCGCGCGTAGGCGCAGGCAGTTGTCGCGGCCTCGCGAATGATCTCCTGCTGCTCCTCCGAGAGACTTTCCATGAAGTCCTCACTCACAATCAGGCTCAGCAGATGCGGCAGGTGATTTGTCTGGATCACGTAGTCCTGCTGCTCGTAGAATTTATTCGAGACGATGACCTCGTAGGGGTTCTCCTGCGCGTCGATCGTGTTCTGCTGCAGGCCGATGTAGACCTCCGAGAAGGACATCGGCGTCGGATTCGCGCCGATCGACTTCCAGAACGCCATGTGATAGGAATTCTCCATCGTGCGGATCTTGATGCCGGAGAAATCCTCCAGACTCTCAACCTTGACGTTGGAGCTCATGACGCGAAAGTTCTGGTCGCTCATGCCAAGCAGCTCCAGGCCCTTCTCCGCATAGATTTCATTGATCTTCTCCATAAATGCTTCATTGTCCAGCACCTCGTGCAGTTCCTCGATATCGCTGAACACACAGGGCAGGTCAAAGAGACACAGGCGCGGCAGGTAGCTGACCTGCGGCGCGGTATTCTGCACGACAAAGGGAATGTCGCCGGTCATGCAGCTCTCGATCAGCTCGGTATCGCCGCCGAGCGAGCTGTTTGCGTAGACCTCGATGCGCATTGCGCCGTCTGAGAGACGCTCGACCTCCTCGGCAAATTTTTCCGCATAAATCTGTGTGACCGTGTCCTCCGGACTCGCCGTTCCCAGCACCCAGGCGTAGGTCTGGCTGCTCTCATGACAGCCTGTGAGCGTGAGCGCCGCAGCCATCGCGCAAAGCAGGCAAAATGTAATTCCTTTTCTCATATATTTATTCTCCTGATCATTCTTTACTGCCCACAAGCCGCCCTTTTGCTTCTCTTCAGTCCAGTTTGCTGCAGTGTCTTCTACGAACCATTTTACTTAACAAAAGTCCCTGACCACGTCCATGTAGACTACATACTCTAAAGAGCATGACATGAAACTGCATACTTCAGACAAGCAGCAGACTGATCTGCGGGATATAGGTGACCAGCAGCAGCGCGATAAAGAACAGTATAATCATTGGCATCGCCTTGCGGGCGATCTCCATGACCGGCACCTTCGAGAGCGAGCTCGCCACGAAGAGGTTGACGCCAATCGGCGGCGTGACGAAACCGATCGCCAGGTTGACGACCATGATGATGCCAAAGTGCACCGGATCCACGCCGTAGGTCTCCACAATCGGCAGCAGAATCGGCGCGAGAATCAGGATGGCCGGACCTCGTGTCCATGACCATGCCGACGACGAGCAGCAGCAGATTGATCACGAGCAGCAGCACGATCTTATTCGTGAAGGAGCTCGTCATCCACGCGGACACGGTCTGCGGCACATGCATCAGCGTCAGGATGCGCGAGAACGCGACCGACGCCGCCAGGATAAAGAGAATCGGGCAGAAGGTCCGCACCGCATCCCGGCCAATCCCCCAGAGATCCCTGATTTTCAGCGTCCGGTACACGAACAGGCTGATGATCAGCGAATAGAACACCGAGATGACCGCCGCCTCGGTCGGGCTCGTCACGCCGGTATAAATGCAGCCCAGGATGATCACCGGCGTCAACAGCGCGAACAGACTCTCAAAAAGCACCTTGCGGAAACCGCGCCCGTGCAGTTCCTCCACGATCACATCGATCTTCTCCCGGTCCTCGCCATTTTTCTTACAGTAATAAAATGCGTAGCCCATCAGGATCACGCCGATCATAACACCGGGAATGATACCCGCGAGGAACATATCGCTCACGGAAGTCCCCGTCGCCTGCGCATAGAGAATAAAGGGAATGCTCGGCGGAATGATGACGCCCAGGCCCCCGGCCGTCGCGACGAGCGCGACGCTGAATTTCTTATCATAGCCCATCTCGAGCATCAGCGGAATCGTCATGGAACCGACCGCCGCCACCGTCGCCGGAGCTGAGCCGGAGATCGCGCCGAAGAACAGACAGGTAATCACGACCGCGCAGGGAATGCCCGCGGTGCGCCTGCCGATAAAATAAGTGAAAACCTCGAACAGCTTCTTCGAGACGCCGCCCTTCGACATAATAATACCAGAGAGCACAAACATTGGAATGGCGAGCAGGGGATAGGAATTCACGCCGCCAAGCATCGCGCGCAGCACGTAGACGCCGCTGACGGTAAAGGACTCGGAGAAAAGGCTGGGCATCATGCTCGTAATCGCGACCGTCAGACCAACCGGCACCGCCAGCACCAGAAGTATCACAAACAAAATCATTATCAATGCTGTCATGACCAGAACCCCCTCATCGTCTTCGCCTCACGGATCCACGCCTGCGCGACACGGATTGTCAGCAGGATAAAGCCGACGAGTGGCGCGGACTGGACATAGTACATCGGAATCTTCAGAGCCGCACTCGTAGAGCCGAACTCCACCGCCTGCTGCACATAGGTGTAGCAGAACGGCAGCATGATAATACAGAAAGCGAGCACCAGCGTGTGCCGGAACAGGCGCAGCAACGTCTTTCCCGGGTCGGACAGGCTGTTAATCACCTGCTCGATCTTGATGGAAATCCTCTTTTTCACACAGTAGCTGATGCTGATAAAGGTCGCCCACACGAAAAGATACTGCGTCAGCTCCTCCGACCAGCTTAAGGACTGGTTCAGGACATAGCGCGCAAATACCTGGATTCCCATGATAATCACCATGCAGAACAGCAGCAGGATCAGGAGCGTCTCCTCCAGATTGTCGTCCAGCCATCTCAGTAGTTTCATTCTCTTTCCCCCTGTTTCTTAGAGGTAGTGTCAAAAGCTACCTCGTTTTTTGTTGCCTAAACCTTGATTTTCGGGAG
>JAJBTX010000097.1 GCA_020860645.1 Lachnospiraceae bacterium
TTTGTTTGCCATACCCTTTTTGCTTTCTAACCGCTACGTTCCAGTTTCAAACTTTCTAATCCTCCATACACAGCGTATAGTCCATCACCGCTGCCGCCACCGTAACGCCCTGCTCCGCCGTCTTCGGAACCAGGAGACGGCGCGCGCCGCTGCCCTTCAGAGCCGCGCGCTCACAGACATTTCCCACGCCCGTCACCGATTTCACAAAATCAGATTCCGCAAACGCTTCGTCCGACTCCACCGCCGCTAATTCCTCTGAAGTATAAGTCTCAAAGGGCAAGCCGCAGTTCTCTGCGAAGGTGATCAGCCCTGCCTCCTCTTTTTTCAGATCGATGGAAACGATCTTCGCGATGCTTTCCGGGAAAATCTCATATTCCGAGAGCGTCCTGCCGACCAGCACGCGGATCTGCTCCTCCCCGGTTCCTCTTTTACAGCCGACGCCAAGTACGATGACACGCGGCACAAGGTGCAGCGTTCTCTTAAAGGGCATATCCTTTTGAAATGTAACTGTAAAACCAAGCTCCGGCGTTCCCTCCTGCTCAAGCTCCCCCGGAACCGTCCCAAAGACCGGAAACGCGCTGCGCATCCCGACGCGCTGTCCCTCCACCAGCGCCGCCGCAATCTCCTTCGCAAGCGGCATGGAGTCCAGATAGAGATCGCGACGCGCCGCGAAGGCGTCGACCGCGAATTTTCCGTTCAGGTCTGTCGCCGTCGTGATGACCGGCTCCGCGCCCGTGATCTTCGCCGCGAGCAGCGTCAGCGCATTCGCCCCGCCGACATGTCCGGACAATAGCGAGATCACATGCCGTCCCTGCTCGTCCATGACGAGCACCGCCGGGTCCGTCTTCTTACTCCTGACATACGGCGCGATGCTGCGCACCGCGATACCCGTCGCACCGATGAAGATCAGCGCATCCTTCTCGTGAAACTGCGTCTCTGTCCACGCGGGAAGGGGGTCTGTGAGAATCTGAATATCGGGAAAGTCCGAAGGGGAAGCATTCTTTTTTTTCAGCCAGCACTCGCTGCATATATTCTGAGCATATAGCCCTGCAGCGAGCATCTGCCCCAATGTGGCTCCATGCTCTGTGAAACTGATAATTGCTATCTTCATAATCGCTACCTGTCAATATTGTTTTCGCTGCAGCATTCTCCATAAATACGGAAGGACAACTCGATTAGACACGCATACAACATACAGCCTGCATGGTTCCTTTTTGTCTTGAGAACAGACGAAAAGGAACATGCAAAAGACTCACTGCGCGCTCATCCCTGCGCCACAATCTTTTCTATGAGCTCCGGCACCTTCCTGGTCTGTCCGAGGACGCCGTACACATTCGAGAAGGTAATCACGCCGAGTTCCAGCTTCCGCATCGCGCGCTGATTCACATAGAACTCCATGCGCTCCATCAGCCGCTCCATAACGGGACTGATAAGCCCCGCCTCATCGAGATATTTCAACGCGTCGTCGGTCGTCACGCAGTCCATCATTTTCTGCAGCAGCTCCACCGGCGCGCCCAGAAGTGCGGCGTGGACGGTCAGAAGCTCCATACGCGCGTCCGCATTGTGCGAGTGCGTATTCATAATGCCGCCCGCCAGCTTGACAAACTTTCCGATATGGCCGACCAGCAATACGCCCTTTGCGCCGAATTCCACTGCCGCGTCGAGCGCCTCGCCGACAAAATTGCTGCACTTGACCGCGTCCTCAAGGTCAAGACCATGCCCGTACTGCGATAGGAAGTCGATACCGTAATTGCCGGGAACGACGAGCAGGTACTCCATGCCGTTCGCCAGCTTCTGGCGCATCTCCACGCGGATCGTCTCGATCAGCGCCTGCTCGCTCATTGGCTCGACGATGCCGCTCGTGCCGAGCACCGAGATGCCGCCCACGATGCCAAGCCGGGGATTGAAGGTCTTCGCCGCGAGCTCCTCGCCCGCCGGGATCGAAATAAGCACGTCAAGACACCCATCATAACCGTATTTTTCACAGACTGCTTCCAGATTCTCGCGGATCATCTGCCGCGGCACGCGGTTGATCGCCGCCGCGCCGACCGGCTGCTCCAGACCCGGCTTCGTGACGCGGCCCACGCCCTGTCCGCCGTCGATATGAATACGATCAGAGTCATGAGCCGCATCTGCTCTGCTTTCACACTCCCCCTGACTGCTGCCTGGTTGCATCGTCACTGTGCGAATGCCAGCGGAAGATTCCGAACCCTGGATCCTCTGTACCTTCGCATAGACCAGAATTCCATTTGTCACATCCGGATCGTCGCCGCCGTCCTTCTGAATCGCGCAGCTCACAGAGTCGCGCTCCCACCGGATATCCAGCACCTCCAGATGGAGCGAAACGCCCTTCGGCGTCAGCAGTTCGACATACGAGACCTCACGCCCGCCGAGCAGCATAAGCGCCGCGGCTTTCGCCGCGGCCGCCGCGCAGGAACCGGTTGTGTAGCCGTAACGCAGTTTTTTGTGATTTTTATAGACAAATTCTTCCATTGAGTGCTCCCGGCAGTTACTTCTTCAAGTTATAATTGTTCAGAACAGCAGGCCACAGACCTCCTTCTTCGAAAGCCGCACGCTGCTTGCGCATCATATATCTGAGGCTTAACGATTCTCTGCTTCTCCCCGGAACCGTTACTTCAGGTGCTCATAGGCTTCCACATGCGCGCCGTCCCAGGTCGCCATGTGGTAGTAGACGTTCATCGCCTGATCGATCAATGCAAGTCCCATGATCGCGCCGGTCCCTTCGCCGAGGTGCATACCGGCCTGCAGCGGGGCTTTCATACCGAGCTGTTCGAGCACCATATGCGCTGCCGGTTCCGTCGAATCGTGCGTCGCGATCATATACTCTTTCGCCGTCTGGCAGAGCATGCCGGCCAGATACGCGGAAATCGCCGAGATGAAACCGTCGATCAGCACCGGCATATGCTCATGCGCCGCTCCGAGATAGCAGCCGACCAGTCCGGCAATGTCGAGCCCGCCGACCTTCGAAATCACGTCGATCGCATCCTCCTTATCCGGCTGATTGACCGCGATCGCACGACGGATCGCGTCCACCTTGCGCTTCAGGCCTTCTGTGGAAAGTCCCGCCCCGCGCCCGGTGACCTCCTCCGGATCCTTTTCAAAGAGTACCGCCGCACAGGCCGCGCTGGTCGTCGTATTTCCAATGCCCATCTCACCGGTGACAATGAGCTGATAGCCATCCTTCTTCAGCTCACGGACTACATCGACGCCGGTCAGAATCGCCTGTACACACTCCTCGCGCGTCATGGCAGGACCGGTCGCGATATTTCCGGTGCCATAACGGACTACACGATTCTGAACCTTCGGATGCTTCGCATCGGTCAGGGAACCGATATTGATCGGAATGGAATCACAGCCTGCCAGCTTTCCCATGATGCAGGCGCTCGACATGCCGTCGCCCATATTTTCCAGCACCTGGAGCGTCACGGAGCTGTCTGTCTGCGTCACGCCCTCCGCAACGACGCCGTTGTCCGCTCCCATGATGACGGTGGCGCGTCTGTCCGGATGCGGGGTCGTCGTACCCATGATACCGGCGATCTGCACGAGCGCCTCCTCGAGCCAGCCCAGCCCCCGCAGCGGCTTTGCGAGCGAGTCCCAGCACTTCCAGGTCGCCTCCATAATGTCCCGGTCAATCGGTTTGATTTCCGAAATAATATGATGTAAATCTCCCATCTCTATATACTCCCTACAGATTTTTTATTTCGTTATTCTAATAAATGTCCCGCTTTATAGGACTCTTCCAGATAACTCAGATTCTCATAATATATACCGCTACGGAAATTCGATATCTCTTCGCTGAGGAAAGACTTAAATACTTCCATCAGTGTCTCTGCTTCAGCTCCAGGCTCTGCCAGATCCTGAATCAGATACAGGTAAAGTCTCCCAATATCCATGAAGCCGGGGATACGATATTTGCAACCCGTGATCGTATCAAATTTTCCCTCCGCTACAGCATACGCTTCGATCAGCTCATCCGAGACCTGTTCAAAGGAAAGGCAGTGATTGACCTCCGCGTCCTTGAGTTGTTTTCTAACGCCATCAAGTCCAAGAGCATCTACAACAATGCCCCTTTTATTATTTGTTCTCCGTGCCGTGAATTCAATCAACGAACAGACATAGAAATAATCATTTTTCTCTTTATCTGTCATAGATGACCTCGCTTCCCAGAAATGTCAGGCAGTTCAATGCATTCAGCGTATGAAAGCTGATCTGGTGCGTCGGATACCTAAATTCCGCAAGTGCCCAGAACTGCTTCCTGCTGATCGTGCCGTTCACAAAATCGTTGACATAGTTCCACACTGTATCATTTGCCATCGGTCCTTCTACAATATCATAGTCATGGACATTTCCCAGTCGGCATCGAGCGATGAAGTCCAGCCACTCATCCGTCATCTTTTCAAATTTTAAAATGCGCAGGTCTGAATTCTCCTCATACTCATAGCGATTGACCACCGGCGTCCCGTTTCCCCTGTTTGCCCAGCGGATCGCCTGTTCTTTCTTGTTTGTACAGTAAAATCCCCATGAGAAATCTTTGGTATATCTCGATTTTCGAACCTCAGGCCAGGGAACCTCTACCTTGCTTGCATGGTATAATAGCATAATAAGACGTTTCCTTTCCAAAAACAATGCTTGTCCAAATGAAGGAAATACGAAGCATCAACTCACTCTGCGTCTGTATACTGTACTCCGAAGTAATCCAGATACTTTTTGAACCGATCCTGCGCCGTCAGGCAGGTATCCCGCAAATACCCTCTCTCCGATTTCCATTCACGAAGTCCTCTGTAATAGTAATACTTCAGGTCATCACTGATGATAAACGGAACAATGTTATTACGCAGGCACTCTTTCAGAAGAATCAGCCGCCCCACACGCCCGTTTCCGTCCTGAAAAGGATGAATCCGTTCAAACGCATAGTGGAATTCCAGCAGTTGTTCCAGTGTTTTATTTTCTTCGCCTGTGTAGAAATGCAGCAATTCCTCCATACGCCGCGGTACCTCCTCCGGCGCGGTCGTCTCCGTCATTCCAACTTCATTCGCCAGCTTTTTATATTCTCCGACAGCAAACCAGTCCTTACGGGAATCGCTGGTGCCTGTTTTCAACGTTCGGTGGAGGTCCTTGATCAATTCCTCGCTCAGTGGGTGTTCCGCTTCTTCGATCACCAGATCAATACACCGGAAATGATTGACCGTCTCCACGATATCGTCCACATTCAGTGCCTCTCCTTCCACACCAACTGTATTTGTCTCGTAGATATACTGTGTCTGTTCCTGCGTCAGGCGACTGCCCTCCATATGATTGGAATTATAGGTCATCTCAACCTGCAGTCTGTGATAGATACCGCCTTTTACCTTCCCTTCCTTTTCCTGCCGCAACGTTTCCAGCAGTGTCATATTACCCACCTTTTCTACTTTCATTTCACTATAAAAATCTTCGATTTTCGTAGCCGAACTTATGCGGTAGCTGCTCGAAGAGCGTAGCAATCGACTTTTCTATTTCGCGCTACAGTACATGATAATACGGGCAGATATCCTCATAATGCCCGTCCTTCATACGGAAACCGCCCGGAATTACACCGAGCTGTGTGAAGCCGAGACGCTCGTAGAGATGCCGCGCGTGCGTGTTCGTGGCAACGACCGCGTTGAACTGCAGCACGCGGTAACCGCAGCGCTTCGCCTGCGCAAGGCAGTCCGATACCAGCTGCTCGCCGATGTGCAGGCCGCGGCTGTCCCCTTTTACCGCGTAGCTCGCGTTGCAGATGTGGCCGCAGCGGCCGATGTTGTTCGGATGCAGGATGTAAAGCCCATAAACCATACCGGTATCTGCATCCTCTGCAACGCCGCAGTAAGTCTGCTCCGCGAAAAACGCGCGGCCTGTTTCGGCGTCCAGAAGCTCCTCCTGCGGGAACGCGACGCCGTCCTCGACGACCTCGTTCCATATAATATTCATTGCAGAAATATCCCGTTCCGTATATTTCCTGACAACTATGTTCATCTCTGCTCTCCCTGTTCTCTTATATCCATCAAGAACAATCTGATCTTTTCGTCCCCGTAAAACAAAAATGTCCGTCAAGATTTCCAGTACAGCATCGCATTGCAGATCGTCGCCGCGATATTGCTGCCGCCCTTGCGTCCTCTCGGCACGATATAGGGCACACCCGCGGTCATAATCAGCTCCTTGGCCTCGACGACATTGACAAAGCCGACCGGCGCGCCGATGATCAGCGCCGGATTCACCTTCTGCTCCTGGATCAGCTCGTAGAGACGAATGAGCGCAGTCGGCGCGTTTCCTACCGCAAAGATGACTTCCCGCCCGAGGGCAGCCCCGCGTTCCATGCAGATCGCCGCGCGCGTGCACTCGCGTTCCTTCGCCTCCCGCGCGACATCCTCATCGCTCATGAAGCAGAAGGCCTCGCCGCCGTAGTCCGCGAGAATTTTCTTATTAATACCTGACCAGGCCATCTTCGTGTCCGTCACGATGCAGGCGCCTCTGCGCAGCGCCTCGACGCCGAGTATCGCCGCGTTTTCGGAAAAGCACAGATTGTCCGCATAGTCAAAGTCCGCCGATGTGTGGATGCAGCGTTTCACGATCGAAAACTCCGGCTCCGGCCAGGTTCGCCCGCCGAGTTCTGAGGTGATGATCTCCATACTCCGTTTCTCGATCTCCATCGGTTTCACAATCTCTATTCTGTCCAGCATCAGACGCCCTCCTCAAGTATCTCATAGATTTTTTTCATATCAAAGGAATTTCGCACAAGATCGGCCAGCTTGTCATACTCCTGCTTTTTGTGCGCCGCCAGATCAAAATGCCAGCTTCCGTAATCCAGCCCCTTTGCCCTCATCAGGCTGCGAATCATGCTCTCCGCAAAGCCGTCCGTATCGAAAAGGCCGTGCAGATAGCTTCCCATCACGCTGCCGTCTTCATTGCTAAGCGCGTCGATCCGTCCGTCCGCGAGCCGGATCAGCTCCCGGCAGCCGCCAAGGTTCTCCGAGACTCCCATGTGAATCTCATAGCCGCTTACCGCCTTCCCCTGCCAGTCCGACCAGAGGCCTGCGCCCTGTTCCATGACGCCATGAATCTGTGTGCGCGTCTTCGCCTCCTCGAAAACCGTCCGCGTATCCAGAAGGCCCATGCCGCGCATGCTCCCGCCGTGTTCAACGCCGTGCGGGTCCTCCATCCTTTTCCCGAGAAGCTGGAAGCCGCCGCAGATACCGATGATCGGCGTGCGTTTCTCCGCCTGCCGCAGGATCAGCGCCTCCATGCCGGATTCGCGCAGCCACTGCATATCGTCCATCGTATTTTTGGTGCCGGGAAGCAGGATGAGATCCGGATCCGCGAGCATGCCCGGCTGGCTCACATAGCGCAGCGATACGCCGTCCATGCGCTCAAAGGCGGAAAAATCCGTAAAGTTGGAAATATGCGGCAGATGAATGACCGCCACGTCGAGTCCCGCTCCCCGCGCGGTCTGGTTCAGCCGATCGGAAAGGCTGTCCTCATCGTCGATATCGAGGTGTTCCATCGGGACGACGCCCACCATCGGAATACCGGTGCGTTCCTCGATCATGTCGAGTCCCGGCTCAAGAATCTTCACGTCGCCGCGGAATTTGTTGACAATCAGGCCCTTGATCATCGCCTGCTCGTCCTCCGGCAGCAGCTTCACCGTGCCGTAGAGCGCCGCGAAGACGCCGCCGCGGTCGATATCCCCGACCAAGAGTACCGGCGCTTTCGCCATACGCGCCATGCCCATATTGACAATATCATTTTCATGGAGATTGATCTCCGCCGGACTGCCAGCGCCCTCGATCACGATGATATCGTACTCTGCACTTAGACGCTCATAAGCCGCCATCACATCCGGGATCAGCTCTTTTTTGCGCTGATAATAGTCCATGGCCTTCATATTGCCGCGTACTTCGCCGTTCACGATGACCTGACTGCCGACGTTGCTGGTCGGTTTGAGCAGAATGGGATTCATATCCACAGTCGGATCGATATCGCAGGCCTCCGCCTGCATCGCCTGCGCGCGCCCGATCTCCAGGCCGTCCTTTGTAATGTAGGAATTGAGCGCCATATTCTGGGATTTGAAGGGCGCTACCCGGTAGCCGTCCTGTTTGAACACCCGGCAGAGTCCCGCCGTCAGGAAGCTCTTGCCCGAATTCGACATCGTGCCCTGTATCATGATTGCCTTCGCCATTTTCATACCTCCCGGAATACCGCAAAAAGGACAGCGATGACACAGCAGGCCAGCGCTATCCTCTGTTATTCTTTTTGTGTCAGCCCAGATCCATCGCAAACAGCGCCGCCGCGCCGCCCGTGTGGAAGAATACGATGTTCTCTTCGCCGTCGAAACAGCCGTCCTGTACGAGCTTCATAAGACCCGCCCAGGCCTTCCCGGTGTAGACCGGGTCGAGCAGGATGCCCTCCATCCGGGCCATCTCCTCGATGTACGGCGTATCCTCCGCGTTTGGGATCGCGTAGCCCGCGCCCAGATTGTAGACCATGCGGAAATCATCCGGCGTCCGCTCAAGCGGGAAGTCAAGCATACCAGCGGCCTCCTGCGCGAGCTCTGACACGATCTTGTCAAAGGGATCGTCGTCAACACCGAGCCCCAGCGCCTTCACGCCCGGGAGGAACATCTTTGCGCCGAGCAGCAGACCGGCCGTCGTACCGCCTGAGCCTGTTGCAGAAGTGATATGGTCAATCTTCAGGCCGATCTCTTCCGCCTGCTGCGCCAGCTCGCGCACACCCGCCGCGTAGCCGATCGCACCCAGTGCGTTCGAACCGCCGCAGGGGATGTAGTAGGACTTATGCCCTTCCTTTGCGAGCTCCGCTCCCATGCGGTGCATCTCCTCGTAGATATCGTCGTAACTGTCCGTATCAATAAAACGGACTTCCGCGCCATAGATGCTGTTCAGCACCTGATTTCCCAGATGCTCCGTGACCCCGCGCTTTTTCAGAAGCAGGTAACACTTCATCCCCAGCCGCGCGGCGCATGCACCGGTCAGCATGGCGTGGTTCGACTGCGCGCCGCCGGTCGTGAAGACTGTGTCGCAGCCCTGCTGCTTCGCGTCCGCGAGCAGGAACTCCAGCTTGCGGACCTTGTTGCCGCCGAGCGCCACACCGCAGAGGTCATCGCGCTTGATCCAGATATTTTTACCATACTTCTCACTGATCGCCTCCAGCTTATAGAGCGGAGTCGGGTAAACGCCAAGATGCAGCCTTGGCAGATCGTCAATCCTTTTCACAGATTACGCTTCTCCTTTCAACTGTTTCGTCAGCCAGTCCTTACCATCCACAAAGCGGGATACAATATAGGACACAACATAGTCTCCGGCTGAATTGATCATCGTAGCGGGCGGGTCGACCAGATTGCCAATCGTGACCAGAATTGGGAAGGCCAGCTCCATCTGATTCGGGAAGAAGATCGAGCAGATAATATACTCTCCGATGTAGCCGCCGCCCGGCACGCCGGACATCCCAACCGAAGAGAGCACCGCCACGAGCACAACCGTCACCAGCATGCCGATGCCGCCGAAATCCATGCCAAACACGCCGTAGAGGAAGGCAATCTTCAGCACGCAGGAGAAGCAGGAGCCGTCCATGTGCATCGTCGCGCCGAGCGGCAGCACCATCTCACTGACGTCCTTCGAGATACCGGTCTCCTCCGCCACCTGCATGTTCGTCGGAATCGTCGCGACTGAGGAGCAGGTGCCGAGCGAGACGATCGCCGGTCTCGTGATGTGTTTGAACATCGTCTTCACCGCGCCCTTACCGCCGCCGAAGCGGGCGAACAGCGGCCAGGCTGTAAAGATGTAAATAAAGCAGAGCGGATAATACACCAGCATCGCGCGCCCGTAAGACTGCGTGATCTGCGAGCCATAGGTCGCGACCAGATTCGCGAAGAAACCGAAGAAAGCGACCGGCGCGTAGTAGGTGATGATCTTGACAAACTTCAGCATTACGTTCGTAAGATCTGCCAGCAGCTTTCCGACCGGCGTCTCCGCGCCGCCATTCAGGTTCACGGCCACGCCAAAGAGGAGGGAGAACACGATCAGCGGCAACATGGCCTTACGTGTCAGAAGTCCGCTGAAATCCTCCGCGGTAAAGAAGTTCACGATCAGCTCCGGGATCGTCGCGTACTCTCCCATCTCCTCCGCCGCGATCTCCGTCCACGGCGTCAGCACCGGCGGGAAGACCTGCATCAGTATGTACATGATCACAGCCGCAATCGCTCCGGTGACGACAAAAGTGCCGATCGTGACGCCCATGATCTTACCGGCGCGCTTCAGGCTCTTCATGTTCGCCACAGAACCCGCGATGGACGCGAAGACCAACGGCACCACGATACAAAACATCATGTTGATGAAGACCGTTCCCAGCGGCTCCAGCACCGTAGCGCCCGCGCTCGTATCGGTAGCCGGGAAGAACCAGCCCACGATACAGCCGAGAATCATGCTGCCGAGCATGATGCCCAGGAACACATAATTTCTTGTGACATCTTTTTTTTGCATAACAAACTCCCTCCTTGCAAACGAAAACTATGAGTTACATATAAGTCCAAGATCCTCGTCCGTGATCTCGCCCTTACAGACGATGTTGGTGGGACCGGTCAGGAAGAGATCCTGAATCCTGTCGCCCTCGTGCTCGATATCGATGATGAGCTGTCCGCCCGGCATATTGATCTTAACACCGTGGCTGCTCACCTTTCCCTGCAGGAAGAGGCTCACCGCCGTAGAGCCGCTGCCAGTGCCGCAGGCGTAGGTAAAATCCTCCACGCCGCGCTCGAAGGTCCGCACGCAGACCTCGTTCTCTCCTGTGATCTCGCAGAAATTCACATTCGCCCCTTTCGGGAAAGCACTGTTCCAGCGAAGCGCGCGCCCCAGCTTCCGCAGCTCATCCATATCGGTATCCGCAAGGCCCGTAAAGGGAACAACCGCATGCGGCAGACCCGGATTCCCTAGCTCAATATAGGAACAGGCATAAGTCTTTCCGCCCTCCTCCACCGGATAATCCAGTTTGATCACGGAAGGGTCATTGAGCCGTACTTTATATAATCTCTCATTCACCCGCCGGCCCGTCACGAGCCCGGCCACCGTCTCCACGCGCTGCGTCTCGCCCGCAAGACCATGCTCATAGCCATAGCGGCAGATGCAGCGGGCTCCGTTGCCGCACATCTCGCCGTAGCTGCCGTCCGCATTGAGGAAAATCATCCGGTAATCACCGCCCTCGCGGGGCTTTCCCACCGCCATCAGGCCGTCGGCTCCGATCGAGAGGTGCCGCTCGCAGAGCACACGGGCCATCTGCGGGAAATCCTCCTCCGGAATCTGTCCGTCTATATTATTCAGCACGATAAAGTCATTGCCCGCACCGTTCATCTTCCAAAAATTCATGTTTTCCTCGTCCTCCCAGGCTGTAAAGCAAGAATAGCTGACGTGCCCGCCCCTGGGATCATCAGCTATCAAGCAACTTTACCTTATTATACGCCAGTTTCCCGGATATGGGAAGGGTATTTTTTTAAATTATAACGGAATGTTTCCATGTTTCTTCGGCGGCTGTTCCACCTTTTTATTTCTCAGGACCTTCAGCGCGCTCAGGAGCCGCTGCCTCGTCTCGGAGGGCTTGATGACCTCAGTCACGAAGCCGCGGGACGCCGCGACGTAAGGATTCATAAACTTCTCCTTGTATTCCTCAACGTAGTGCTCGCGCGCCTCTTCCTTGTCCGCAGCCGCGTTGATCGCCTGTTTGAAAGCGATGTTCACCGCGCCGTCCGCACCCATGACCGCGATCTCCGCCTCCGGCCAGGCGTAGACGATGTCCGCGCCCATATTCTTGCTGTTCATCGCGATGTAGGCGCCGCCGTAGGCCTTCCGCATAATCACGGAGATCTTCGGCACCGTCGCCTCGGAGAAGGCGTAAAGCATCTTCGCACCATGACGAATGATGCCCTTGTGCTCCTGCGCGGTGCCCGGCATGAAGGCCGGCACGTCCACGAGGACGACAAGCGGAACATTGAAGCAGTCGCAGGTGCGCACGAAACGCGCCGCCTTATCAGAAGAATCATAGTCCAGGCTGCCCGCAAGCACATTCGGCTGGTTCGCCACGATGCCGACGCTCTCGCCGCCGATCCGCCCGAAGCCGACTACGATGTTTTTCGCGAAATCCTTCTGGACCTCCAGGAAGGTATCCTTGTCACAGACGCGGCTGATCACGTCCAGCACATTGTAGGCTTTTCTCGAATTGTCCGGAACGACCTCCGTCATGTCCGCGCAGCGATCTGTAATCTCCGTCTGCTTTGCGTTCCCGCGAATGAGGCTGTTCAGCGAAAACAGCAGGGATTTCTTCCCGGTGGAGCTCTCCTTCTCCTTCGTCTCCGCTACCGGCGGTTTCTCCAGATAGCTGGAAGGCAGATAAGACAGAAGCTGCCGCACACCTTCAAAGCAACTCTTTTCATTCGCATAGGTAAAATGCGTCACGCCGCTCTGCGTGGCATGCACCTTTGCACCGCCAAGTTCCTCGACCGTGCACTCCTCGTTGACCACGGTCTTCACAACCTGCGGACCCGTGATGAACATCTTGCCGATATTCTCCACCATGAAAATATAGTCGCAGATGGCCGGAGAATAGCACGCGCCGCCGGAGCAGGGACCCACGATCACCGCGATCTGCGGGATCACGCCCGAAGCCTTCGTATTGCGCAGGAAAATGCCCGCGTAGCCGCTTAAGGAGTCAATGCCCTCCTCAATCCTGGCTCCGCCGCTGTCGTTGATCATGATAAGCGGCGCCTTCATCTCGTAGGCCATATCCTGAATACGCGTGATCTTCATCGAATGGTACTCGCCGAGCGAGCCGCCGATGACGGTAAAATCCTCCGAGGAGACAAAGACCGTGCGTCCGTTAATCTCGCCGTAACCGGTCACAACGCCGTCTCCCGGCACACGCTTTTTATCCAGGCCGAAGTCGTCGATTCTGGACTCGATAAAGTTATCCACCTCCACGAACGTGTCCGGATCGAAGAGCAGATTGATGCGCTCTCTCGCCGTCAGTTTCCCACTCTTATGCTGCTTCTCAATCCGGTCGCTCCCGCCCGCCTGCAGTGTACGGTTGCGCCGTCTGTCGAGTTCGTCTATACTGTCCTTCCACATATCTTAATACTCCTCTGATCGCCAGCCCGTCCAATGCCTGTGTGTCCCTGCATGCAGTCCATACAGTCACTGTCCGAGACTTTTATTTCAAAAACTTTGACTTTCAAAGTATATACCAGAGGATGAACGATGTCAATGTTTCAATTTCAGAATCGCAGGCGGATCCGTGGTTCATAAGTCTGTAAATGCGGCCTCACTCCCCCATCAGTTCGTGCAGCTTGCGGAAGGCGTCGCCCGTGCCGCCGACGGCGTCGATGATGCCCTCCTCCACCGCCTGTGCGCCGACCAGGACGCTGCCGACGTCCTTTGTCAGCTCACCGGTCTCCAGCATGAGCGCCGTCAGGCGCGCGGGCGCGATATGGCTGTGCTCCACTACAAAGCCGCTGATCCGGTCCTGAATCTTCTGGAAATAGTCGAAGGTCTGCGCGACACCGATGATAAGCCCGGTCATCCGCACCGGATGAATCATCATCGTCCCGGTCGGCACAATAAAAGAATAATCTGCTGATACCGCCAGCGGCACGCCGATCGAGTGACTGCCGCCGAGCACGAGCGAGACGGTCGGCTTGCTGACCGAAGCGATCATCTCCGCGATCGCCAGCCCGCTCTCGACGTCTCCGCCGACGGTATTGATCAGCACGAGCAGACCGTGCACCTCCGGATCCTCCTCCACGGCAGCGAGCATCGGGATCACATGCTCATACTTGGTCGTCTTGCTGTTCGCAGCCAGACACTCGTGCCCCTCGACCTCGCCGATGATCGTCAGGATGCGGATATGCGTCTTCAGTTTTCCCATGAGGCCTTCCGGCTGCCCGTATTTCTCCATCTTATCTTCGTTTTCAGACATAAAAAAACCGCCTTTCCGACATACTTTCGTCCATAAAAGTATGCCGGAAAGACCGGTCATTTATGCATGCTTATACCTGATCCAGCGCCTGCGCGAGATCCTCGATGATGTCGTCCGGGCTTTCAATGCCGACCGACAGCCGGATAAGACCCGGCGTCACGCCCGCTTCGCAGAGCTGCTCCTCGTTCATCTGCCGGTGCGTGTGGCTCGCCGGATGCAGCACACAGGTGCGCGCGTCGGCCACATGCGTGACGATCGCGCAGAGCTTTAGGCTGTCCATGAAGCGCACCGCGTCCTCCTTCGTTCCCTTCAGGCTGAAGGAAATCACGCCGCAGGTGCCCTTCGGCATGTATTTCTGTGCCAGCTCATAGTAGGGATCGCCCTCCAGCATCGCGCAGTTCACGAAATCCACCTTCGGATGATTTTTCAGGAATGCGCCGACCTTCCGCGCGTTGCTGCAGTGCTTCTCCATGCGCAGCGGCAGCGTCTCCAGCCCCACATTCAGCAGGAAGGAATTCATCGGCGAGGGGATGCTCCCGAGATCGCGCATCAGCTGTGCGGTCGCCTTCGTGATGAAGGCCTTCTTTCCGAACTGCTTCGTATAGACAACGCCGTGGTAGGTCTCATCCGGCGTCGTCAGCCCCGGGAACTTCTCCGCATGGGCCTCCCAGTCGAAGTTTCCGCTGTCGACGATGCAGCCGCCCACAGCCATCGCGTGACCGTCCATATACTTCGTCGTAGAGTGCGTCACGATATCGGCGCCGAACTCGAAGGGACGGCAGTTGATCGGCGTCGCGAAGGTGTTGTCCACGATCAGCGGTACGCCGTGCGCATGCGCCAGCTTCACAAACTTCTCAATGTCCAGCACGGTCAGCGCCGGATTTGCGATCGTCTCCCCGATGACCGCCTTCGTATTCGCACGGAAAGCCTGATTGATCTCCTCCTCGGAGGCGTCCGGGTCGACAAAGCTGCACTCAATGCCCAGCTTTTTGATTGTGGCGGAATACAGATTGAAGGTGCCACCGTAGACCTTCGCGGAACAGACGATGTGGTCGCCCGCCTGGCAGAGGTTCGCGATCGTATAGAAATTCGCCGCCTGTCCCGAGGATGTCAGCATCGCCGCGACGCCGCCCTCGAGCTCGGCAATTTTTTCCGCCACCGCGTCGTTCGTCGGATTCTGCAGGCGCGTGTAGAAATAGCCCTCCTCCTCGAGCGCAAAGAGCGCGCCCATCTCGTCGGTCGTATCATATTTGAATGTAGTGCTCTGATAGATCGGCAGCACCCGCGGCTCGCCCTTCTTTGGCTTCCAGCCTGCCTGCACACAGATCGTATCCGGTCTGAATGGTTTATCCATAGCTCATTCCTCCTCCGTCACTCTCAATATCAATAAAAAGCAAAATATTATCCCATATAGCGGGATTTCAGGTCCAGCACCATCGCCCGGTAGTGCGCGCCGCACTCCTCGTACTGCCCCGCCCTGATCTCCTCGATGCAGGGCGTCAGATAATCCCGGTAGAGCGCCCGGTAGAGCGCCTCGCTGTCCGGGCTCTTCTGAATCCGCTTCACGATGGTCGGAGCGATGTCGTAGTATTCCTCCACCAGCGCATGCCCCTCCGGCGTAGCTTCCAGATACTCATCCCGGTAATCCTTCAGGATCTGCAGCTCCGGACAGTCCGGACCTTTTCCCAGGCTCTCGCACACGGCTGTCGTGATATAGCACAGCTTCCGGCGGAAGCCTCCGGCGATCATATCATAGGAAGCCAGACCAATGTTCGCGTCAAAGGCTTCGTTCCAGTCCTTCACCATCGCTTCGGAGAACGGCTCCGTGAAGCTCGCAGGATATTTCCGGACAGCCGGAATAAACTGGATACTGACCAGGAAATTATAATCCAGCTGCTTCTGCCCCTTTTTCGATTTCTTCGTCTCCTTCTCAAGCTCCGCGCGCGCGGCTTCCATCACATAGGCGGTCAGCTTCGAGACCGCCTCCTTTGACGAGCCGTTTCCAATATAGACCATCTCCATTGCCTCGAAAATATCGCGGTTCGCGTTGTAGAAGCTCGTAAAATCATCGTCAAAGCTGTTCTTTTTGAACTGCTTCAAAGGATTGTCGCAGGCCGCGAACAGCTCCGAGAGCCGGTTTTCAATGATCGACTCATACATCGGCAGGTTCTGCACCTCCTGCGTCTGCACTGCCTTTTTCTCTCCCAGCGCCTCGGCGACCTCGATCTCCTCGCCGCAGAACATGCAGCGAACCTTCTCGTGATCGTCGGGAACCTGGATCTTCTCTTTACACTTCGGACATGTACCTTCTCTGAACATCGCTCTTATTCATCCCAGTTGTGATAGACAGCCTGAACATCGTCATCGTCGTCCAGAAGATCGAGGATGCGGTTCAGGGATTTGACGTCGTTCTCATCGCTCAGCTCCACGTAGTTCTGCGGAATCATCGTGATCTCCGCGCTCGCCATCGGGACGCCCTCCTTCTCGAGCGCCTCGCGCACCGCCGAGAAATCATCCGGGGCGGTCAGGACCTCGAAGCTGTCCTCCTCCTCGGAGAAATCCTCCGCGCCCGCGTCCAGCGCCATCATCATCAGGTCGTCCGCCTCCAGCGAGCACTCCTCGCGGTCGACAATGATCTGGCCCTTCTGGTCGAACATATAGGAGACGCAGCCATTCGTCCCGAGACTGCCCTTGCCCTTCGTGAAAGCGTTCCGCACATTCGACGCGGTGCGGTTCTTATTGTCCGTCAGCGCCTCGACAATGATCGCGATGCCGCTCGGCCCGTAGCCCTCATATGTAATGTGCTCGTAGTTCACATTGCCCGCGTCGCCCGCCGCGCGCTTGATGCCGCGCTCGATCGTGTCGTTCGGCATATTGTTGGCCTTGGCCTTGGCGATCACGTCGCGCAGGCGGCTGTTGTTGTTCGGATCGGGGCCGCCCTCCTTGACCGCCACCGCGAGCTCACGCCCGATAATCGTAAATACTTTTCCCTTCGCCGCATCGTTTTTTTCTTTTTTGTGCTTGATGTTGGCGAATTTGGAATGTCCTGACATACTACATTCCTCCTTTGTTTTCTTAGGAACTGTTAAGAATTAACTTTGCATATGACGCAGGATAAATCTTTCTATACAAGGCGGAGGAATGAGGCGTACTGGGGTACGCCGATTGACGACAACGCTGTATAGAAAGATTTAGACAAGTCAGATGTAAAGATTAATTCTTTAAAAGTTCCTTATCTCTGATTTATTAGTGTAACATGGAAAACCGGCCTTTGCAAGTCTATGTATCCTTGAGTTTCCGCAGGTTTATCCACCATCGCCCCATTTATCCTGGCTCTTTATCA
>JAJBTX010000030.1 GCA_020860645.1 Lachnospiraceae bacterium
GAGCTGCTGCGCAGCAAAAATTATATCTGCAAATTCCTTAATATAAAGAGGGAGCTGGCGGAATTCGTCGGCGGATTCAGATGTGAGTTTGACGGCGCGCAGGATTATGATTTTATCCTTCGCTGTGTGGAGAGGACGGAAAAGATCGGACATATTCCGCAGGTTTTGTATCACTGGCGCTGCAGCGAGGATTCAACGGCGGGAAATGCGGGGAATAAATCCTATGCCGCCGAAGCGGGAAAGAGGGCGCTGGAAGCGCATCTTAAGCGCTGCGGCGAGGAGGCGAGGGTCGACTGCCTGGACAATCCGGGATTCTACCGGCTCCACTATACCCTGCTCACAGTTCCGAAGGTCTGCATCGTACTGCTGGGAGCGCCGGATACAGGGAAGCTGCGGAAATTTCTGAAGGCTGTTTCAAAGCGGCGGACCTATACGAACTTCGAGATGCTGATGCTCCTGGACATGCCGAAGAAAAATAAGACCATTTTAAATTTTATCAAAGAATATAGACAAATTCCGATTAAAGTAGTATATTGTACTGGTGCGTGTAACAAATTTGTAACATTTACCAGTCTCGCCGAAAAGCTGGAGAGTGAGTATCTGCTGTTCCTGGACAGCCGGATCGGTACGGTCGGCGCAGACTATATGGAGCTGCTTCTGGGATATGCGCAGAGAGCAGGCGTCGGCGCGGTCGGCGGCAGGGTCTATGACAACAATCTGCGGCTCCGCTATGGCGCCCGTATCATGGGGCTGAACGGCCAGGCGGGCGTGGCGTTTGAGGGTCTGAAGGCGGGCTACACCGGTTATTTCCACAAGGCGATCCTGCAGCAGGATTACCACGCGCTGTCCGGACAGGCCCTGATGGTGAGCAGGGAGAGCTTCCTGAAGGTCGGCGGTTTTTCCGAGGACGTCGAGGGGCGGATGTGCGATGTGGATCTGTGCCTGAAGCTGGAGCGGCTGGGCCTGCGGAATGTGTATGAGCCCGGAGCGGTTTTTATCCTGCAGAAGTGCCGGGAGGGCCGCAGGAAGGCCGTAAGACCGGCAGTGCAGTTTGCAAAAAAATGGAAAGACTTCCTGAAAGAACCGGATGTTTATTATAACCCGAATCTCTCGCTGAAGGATACGGATTTCCGGATAGGGGAAATTTATCAGTGAGAGGATGTAAGATGCCGGACGTAACGATTGTGATTCCCAATTATAATGGTATGGCGGTGCTGGACACATGCCTTCGCTCCGTACTGGCGCAGAAGGGCGTGACCGCGCAGGTCATCGTGGTGGATAACGGTTCCACCGACGGGAGTCAGGAGTTTACAGGCCGGAATTTCCCTGCCTGCGAGCTCGTGTGTCTGGATCGGAATTATGGCTTCAGCCGCGCGGTAAACGAGGGTTTTCGGCGGGCGAAGAGCCGTTATGTGATCCTGCTGAACAACGATACGGAGGCGGAGCCGGATTTTGCGGCGCGGCTGCTCGCGGCGATCCGCAGGCATAAAAAATGCTTTTCCTGTCAGGCCTGTATGCTGCAGTATCAGGACAGGGAGCGCCTGGACAGCGCCGGCGACCTCTACTGCGCGCTGGGCTGGGCTTTTTCCCGGGGAAAGGGAAAGAGTGCCGACGCTTATCCGAAGGGCGGAAGGATTTTCTCTTCCTGCGCGGGGGCGGCCATCTACCGCAGAGATGTGGCAGAGCGGCTGGGAGGTTTTGACGAAGCACATTTCGTCTATCTGGAGGATGTAGATATCTGCTGGCGTGCCAGGCTTGCGGGATATGAGAACCGCTATGAGCCGCGGGCGCGGGTGTATCATATCGGGAGCGCTTCAAGCGGTTCCCGGCACAACAGTTTCAAGGTGGGATACGCGGCGGGGAACAGTGTTTATCTGATTTACAAGAACATGCCGCTTCCCCAGGTTCTGCTGAACGCGCCGTTTTTGCTGGCAGGTTATCTGATAAAATATCTGTACTTTGTGAAGAAGGGCTTTGGCGGGGATTACCGGAGAGGAATCCGGAGAGGAATCACCCTGTGCAGAGCAAACCGCGACCGGCGCTTTTCCTTCCGTGCGGAGCACATTCCGGTGTGCGCGCGGCTCCAGCTGGAGCTGTGGAGAAATATTCTGCGTCTGCCGTCATAGGCGGGGACAAAGGAGGAAGAACGGGTGAGTATTTATGATTAAGGATAATCAGCGTTATTTTAACCGGCTGCAGGTTGTGATTGACGCCCTGGTCATCTGTGTATCGTATGTGCTGTCCTGGGTTTTCAAGTTCCTTGTGCTGCGGGATCCACGGGGCTTAAGCTTCCAGCAGTACATGCTGACGCTGATCGGGATCGTTCCGCTGTACCTGGTGCTGTATCTGGCCTTCAATCTGTATACGCCGAAGCGCGTACAGGGCCGCAGGCTGGAGATCAGCAATATTGTAAAGGGAAATACGGTCGGACTGCTGCTCATCATGGGCGTGTTCTTCCTGCTGCGCGACTACAACGATTACGCGACCGAATATTCCAGATCGATGCTGTTCTACTTCTACGTGATCAACATCGTGCTGGAAGCGCTTGTGCGAAATCTGATCCGGTTCGTTCTGCGGCGGCTGCGGCGTAGCGGATTCAATCTGCGCCACATCATTTTTGTGGGTTACAGCAGCGCGGCGGAGGAATTTGTCGATCGGATCTATGCCAATCCTCAGTGGGGATACCGGGTATACGGTATTCTGGATGATAACCGGGAGATCGGATATACCTACAAGGGCGTGCAGGTGATCGGTACAACCGAGGAGCTGGGCGAGATTCTGGAGAATAACCGCCTGGACGAGATCGCAATCACGATGGCGCTGCGGGAATACTATAAGCTGAAGCGCATCGTCGCGACCTGCGAGAAATCCGGTGTGCATACAAAGTTTGTGCCGGATTACAATGATATTATCCCGACCAGGCCTTATACAGAGGATCTGCAGGGACTTCCGGTGATCAACATCCGCCATGTGCCGCTCACCAATACCTTCAATATGGTCTGTAAGCGATGTATGGATGTGGCGGGAGCGATTGTCGCGATTATTATCTTTTCACCGATTATGCTGGTTACGGCGATTCTGGTCAAGTCGACATCCAGAGGGCCGTTGATATATAAACAGGAGCGCGTAGGCCTCCATAACCAGACCTTTCAGATGTACAAGTTCCGTTCGATGGAAGTGCAGTCCGTGAGCAGCGAGAAGCGTGCCTGGACCGTCCGCGACGATCCCCGTGTGACGAAGGTCGGCAGGGTGATCCGACGGACCAGTATCGACGAGCTGCCGCAGCTGTTCAATGTCCTGAAGGGCGACATGAGCCTGGTGGGACCGAGACCGGAACGTCCGCTGTTCGTGGAGAAATTCCGCGAGGAGATTCCGCGTTACATGATCAAGCATCAGGTTCGTCCGGGGATGACCGGCTGGGCGCAGGTAAACGGATACCGGGGAGATACATCGATCAAGAAAAGAATTGAATACGACCTGTATTACATTGAAAACTGGACGATAGGACTGGATATCCGGATTCTGATTCAGACCTTCTTCAAGGGTTTCATCAATAAAAATGCTTACTGACAGGCGTAGAAAGGATGAATCATGGCTAAAGAGACTGTGAAGAAAACAAGCTCAAAAAAGAGCGCGTCGCGGAGGGAGGAGCCGACTTCGGGAAAGCGGGCATCCACCGGCAAAAAGGGAACGTCCAAAAAGAAGAAGGCCAAAAAGAAAAGACGCCTGATCATCTTTGGAGTCGAAATCGTAGCGGTTCTGGCGCTGGTGATCGGATTCTATGTGGTCAGCAAGCTGGATACCCTGCAGCGGCCGGACGTGGATACGGAGGAGATCCAGGTCAATGAGACGATCCAGGAGTCGACGGTGCAGACGATGTCGGGCTATACGACGATCGCGCTGTTCGGACTCGACACCCGGCAGGCGGGACAGCTCGGCAGCGGAAACCGCAGCGACACGATCATCATCGCCAGTATCAACAATGATACAAAGGAAGTAAAGCTGGTCAGCGTTTACCGTGACACCTATCTGAACCTTGCGAACGGCAAGTACAATAAATGTAACGGCGCCTATTCGGCGGGCGGTCCCGAGCAGGCCATCAGCATGCTGAATATGAACCTTGATCTGGATATCCAGTATTATGTCAGCGTAGACTTCCTGGGACTGACGAAGACCGTCGATTATCTGGGCGGCGTCGAGATCGAGGTGGACGAGGCGGAGCTCGAGCATCTGAACAACTACATCGTCGAGACCTCGGCGGTCACCGGCATTGAGACGACGGCACTTACCTCGGCCGGTCTGCAGACACTGGACGGCGTGCAGGCAACGTCCTACTGCCGCATCCGCTATACGGCGGGCGACGATTTCAAGAGGACAGAGCGGCAGCGTGAGGTGATCCTGCAGCTGGTCAGCAAGGCGAAGGAGACGGATATTTCGACGATCAACGATATCATCAACGCCGTGTTCCCGCTGGTCGCGACGAACTACACGAATGAGGAGCTGATTGCGATGGCTCCGGAGCTGCTCACCTACGATATCGTGGACACGACCGGCTTCCCCTTCGACAAGGTGTCGGCGACGGTCAGCGGAAAGGGCTCCTGCGTCATCCCGGTCGATCTGGAGGAGAATGTGAAACAGCTGCATGAATATCTGTTCAACAACTCCGATTATGAGCCGTCCGATGAGGTGAAGGAGATCGCAGCCCAGATCACGTCGGATACCGGGTATTAAATGACAGACAGGCGAGGGGGGTACGGATACTTTCCTCGCCTTTGCATATGATGACACCAGGGTCTAAAGGGCATGAATCGAATGCTCGCATTCGTATTCATGGCTTTGAGACCCGCAAAAACATGAGGAAGTAGCCATTTTCTGAAAGAAAATGAGCGGATTCCGAATGTTTTTAGGATTTCGAGAGCGCGAAGCGCGAAGAAATCCGTCGTGTCAGAATCAATGATGAAATAAAGGAGGAGACACCATGTGCGGAATCGTTGGATATATCGGAACGGAGCAGGCCGCGCCCATTCTTCTGGACGGCCTGGAAAAACTGGAGTACCGGGGCTATGACTCTGCGGGGCTCGCGGTCTTTGACGGGGAGAACATTCAGGTGATGAAATCGGTCGGTCGGCTGCAGGTGCTGCACGAGCTGTCCCATGGCGGCGAGAAGCTGCCCGGAAATCTGGGAATCGGCCATACGCGCTGGGCCACGCACGGTTCGCCGAACAATGAGAACGCCCATCCCCATTTTAATAAGGATAAATCGATCGTGGTCGTCCACAACGGAATCATCGAGAACTACATGAAGCTCCGCAAGCTGCTGCTCGCCCGGGGTTACGAGTTTGCGTCCGAGACGGATACGGAGGTGGTCGCACATCTGCTCGATTATTATTATAAAGGAGATCCGCTCGAAGCCGTATTGAAGGTCATGCAGCGCGTGGAGGGTTCTTATGCTTTCGGTATCCTGTTCCGCGAGCATCCGGATGAGCTCTACGCCGTCCGCAAGGACAGTCCGCTTATCGTCGGAAAATGCGGCCATGGAAATATTATCGCCTCGGACGTACCCGCGGTGCTGAAGTATACGCGCGACGTCTATTTCATCCAGAATGAAGAGGTCGCGAAGCTCACGAAGGATGAGATCCATTTCTATAATATCGACTGCGAGGAGCTCGAGAAGGAGTCCACGCGGATCGAGTGGGACGTCAACGCCGCAGAGAAGGGCGGCTATGCGCACTTTATGTTCAAGGAGATTCACGAGCAGCCGAAGGCGGTGCGCGATACGATCAGCCCGCGGATCCGCGATGGAAAGATCGTGATCGACGAGCTCGGGATGAGCGAGGAAGAGCTTTCCGCAGTGCGCAAGATCTACATCGTGGCCTGCGGCTCCGCCTATCATGTGGGCGTGGCCGGGAAATATGTGATCGAGGGGATGGCGCGCATTCCGGTGGAGGTCGATCTGGCGAGCGAGTTCCGCTACCGCAGGCCGATTCTCGATGAAAACACACTGGTCATCATCATCAGTCAGTCGGGCGAGACGGCGGATTCTCTGGCGGCGCTGCGGGAGGCGAAGCGGCATCCTGGCGTCACGGTGCTCGGCGTCGTCAACGTGGTTGGCAGCTCGATCGCCCGCGAGGCGGATCATGTCATGTATACCTGGGCGGGACCGGAGATCGCCGTCGCGACGACGAAGGCCTACAGCACGCAGCTGGTCGCTCTCTATCTGCTGGCCATGCGCTTTGCGGATATCCGGGGAACTCTCAGTGCGGCGGAGATGTCCGACCTGATCCGTGACCTGCAGAAGCTGCCGGACCAGATCGAGATGGTGCTGGCGAACAAGGAGCGCCTGCAGCGCTTCGCGAACCGCTACGCGGCGGCGAAGAGCGTATTTTTCATCGGAAGGGGCATCGACTACGCGATTTCCCTGGAGGGCTCCTTAAAGCTCAAGGAGATTTCCTATATTCACTCGGAGGCTTATGCCGCCGGCGAGCTCAAGCACGGCACGATCTCCCTGATCGAAGAGGGCACGCTCGTAGCCGCGATCATGACGCAGGAGGAGCTCTATAAGAAGACGCTCAGCAATGTCGTGGAGGTCAAGAGCCGTGGGGCTTTCGTGATGGCGGTGACGAATCTGGGTCATACCGACTGCGAAAAGACGGCAGACTATGTGATCTACATACCGAAGACCAATCCGTATTTTACGGATTCTCTGGCGGTGATCCCGCTGCAGATTTTCGCCTACTATGTGGCGCTCGCGAAGGGCTGCGACGTCGACAAGCCGCGGAACCTTGCGAAGTCCGTGACGGTGGAGTAGAAAGATGGCGCAGTGGAAGGTGGATGTGCTGGTTCCCGTATATCGTCCGGGAGATCAGCTGAAAAAGCTGCTTGAGAGGCTGAAGGCGCAGAAGTATCCGCTTCATCGGATTATCCTGATGAATACGGAGGAGGCGTACTTCCCGGCAGGCCTGGATGAAAAATATGAGAATGTGGAGGTTCATCACCTGAAAAAGGAGGACTTCGATCACGGCGGAACGCGGGATGCGGGTATGCGGCTGTCGGAAGCGGATATCGTCGTCTGCATGACGCAGGACGCGCTGCCCGCGGACACGCGCCTGATCGACGAACTCCTTCGTCCCTTTGCGGACTCTTCGGTGTGGGCCTCCTATGCCCGTCAGCTTCCGCGAAAGGACTGCCGGGAGGTGGAGCGCTATACCAGAAGCTTCAATTACCCGGAGGAAAGCCGCGTGAAGGGACTTGCGGATATCGACGAGCTTGGCATCAAGACCTTCTTCTGCTCCAATGCCTGCGCGGCCTGGCGGCGGGACAGGTATCTGGAGTTTGACGGCTTTACGAGGCGGACTATTTTTAATGAAGATATGATTCTCGCGGGGCGTTTCGTGCAGGGCGGCGGAAAGATTGCCTACTGTGCGGATGCGCGTGTGTATCATTCGCATAATTACAGCGCGCCGCAGCAGTTTCACCGGAATTTTGATCTCGCGGTGTCCCAGACGATGCATCCGGAGGTGTTCGGCGGCCTGCGCTCCGAGTCGGAGGGAATACGGCTTGTGAAAAAGAGCCTGCGCTACTGCATGCAGATCGGGAAGCCCTGGCTGATGCTGCAGGTACTGACACAGAGCGCGGGAAAATTTCTCGGCTACCGCATGGGACAGCATTATGAGCGGCTGCCGCGCCGGGTAATTCTCCGGTGTACGATGAATCCGACGTTTTGGGAGAAGGAGAACGGATGAGAAAGCTTTGGGCGCCGCTTGCGGCGATGATAATAAGTACAGGACTGCTGACCGGCTGCTCCGCGAGCTCTCAGGTGCGGGAGCAGCAGAATGCGCTGCGTGCGGAAGGCATGTCTCTGGCTGCGGCCGGGGATTACGAGTCGGCGATCGCCTCCTATGATGAGGCGCTCAGTCTGGCGGACCTGCGCGCGGGGAGCCTGGAGCTTGATATCGCGGCTTACAAGGCGGCGGCACTCTATCGCAGCGGCGAGCTCACGGAGGCAATCGATCTTTACAGCGCTATTCTTGATCTGAAGAAGAGCGCGGAGATCTACCTGACCCGCGGCCTTCTGTACCGCGAGGCGGGGGATCAGGAGGCCGCGAACGCGGACTTCACCGCGGCTATGGATATGACCTCCAAAAAGGATCTGGTCATGCTCGGACGGCTTTCCTATTATATGGAGGACTACTCGTCGGCGAAGTCTTATCTTGAGGAGGCCACGGCGGACGGCGACCCGGAGGGAATCTACTGGCAGGCGGAGCTCTACTGGGAAATGGGCAACAAGGACTATGCGCTGACGCTTTACCAGAGCTACCTCACGACGGAGGGAGCAGAGCATCCGGACGCCTACGCGAAGGTCGCCTCCTATCAGGTCGATCAGGAACAGTACGATGCGGCGCTTGAGACGCTGGAGGCAGGCATCGCTCTCGGCGACAGCGATGTGCTGCAGCAGCTGCTCGCGATGCGCATTGCCGTCTACGAATATCAGAGTGACTGGGCGACAGCGAAATCGCTGATGGAGAGCTACCTGGAATCCTATCCGGAAGACGAGGACGCCCTGCGCGAATATGATTTTTTGCGGACGCGATGACTTTTCATAAAATATTCATAATTAGCACTTGACAAAGCACCCCTCGGGGTGCTATTTTAATTTACAGGAAATGTTAGCACTCTCAAATGTCGAGTGCTAACAGGGAGAGAGGAGGAAGCTTACATGGAACTGGATGAGAGAAAGAAAAAGATTCTGCATGCGATTATCCGGACTTACATGGAGACCGGCGAGCCGGTGGGGTCGAGGACGATCGCGAAGTACTCGGACCTGAAGCTCTCCTCCGCTACCATCCGCAATGAGATGTCGGATCTCGAGGAGATGGGCTACATTGTCCAGCCGCATACGTCGGCGGGGCGGATTCCCACGGACAAGGGCTATCGGCTGTACGTGGATCATCTGATGGAGGAAAAGGATAAGGAGGTCACAGATCTCAAGGAGCTGATGTTTGAGCGGACCGATCGTCTCGAACAGGTGCTCAAGCAGGTCGTGAAGGTACTCGCGAACAATACGAACTACACGACGATGATCTCCACGCCGCAGTACCATCAGAACAAGCTCAAGTTCATTCAGCTCTCACGCGTGGATGAGAATCAGCTTTTAGCGGTCATCATGGCCGAGGGCAATGTGATCCGCAACAAGCTGATTCCGGTTTGCGAGGAGTTGGATGATGAGACCATCCTGAAGCTCAATATGCTGCTGAACACGATGCTGAACGGAAAGACGATCGAGGAGATCAATCTCCAGATGATTTCCAGTATGAAAGAGCAGGCCGGCATCCATAGTAATATTATCAGCGACGTTGTGGACGCGGTCGCCGAGGCCATTCATTCGGACGAGGGCATGGAAATTTATACCGGCGGCGCTACCAATATTTTCCGCTATCCGGAGCTGACGGAGAACGGAAGAGCCGGAGAGCTGATCCAGACGCTGGAGGAAAAGCACAATCTGGTGGATCTGGTCAACGAGACGCTCAACAACGAGGAGAAAGGTATCCAGGTATACATCGGGAGCGAATCTCCGGTCAAGAGCATGAAGGACTGCAGCGTTGTGACGGCGACCTACGAGCTCGGCGAAGGGCTGCAGGGCACGATCGGGATCATCGGACCGAAGCGGATGGACTACGAGGATGTCATGGGAAAGCTGAAATCCATGATGGATCAGCTGGACGAGGTTTTTCATAAGGAATAGAAGAAAGGCGGAATGACTGTGGACGAGAAGAAAGAGATGGAGCAGGAGACTGTTGATACGCAGGAGCCTTCAGAGGAAGAAATCCTGACGGAAGAGCAGACTCCGGAGGAGGAGAAGCCCCCGGCAGAGGAAGCTCCGGTGGAGGAGACAGCAGACGGAGAGGCCGCAGCGGAAGAGACCCCGGCGGAGGGAACCGCAGATGCCGCGACAGAGACGCCGGAGAAAAAGAGCTTCTTCGGAAGGAAGAAGGAGAAAAAGGATAAGCGCGATGAGCAGATCGCGGATCTGACCGACAAGCTGAAGCGTCAGCTGGCGGAGTTTGAAAATTTCCGCAACCGGACGGAGAAGGAGAAGTCCCAGATGTATTCGATCGGGGCGAGCAGCGTGCTCGAGAAGATTCTTCCGGTGCTCGACAGCTTTGAGAGAGGCCTGAAGAGTATCCCCGAGGAGCAGAAGGACGACCCGGTCGCCAGCGGGATGGAGATGATCTATAAGCAGCTGGTGACGGCGCTGACCGATCTGGGCGTGACGCCGATCGAGGCGGTCGGACAGGAATTTGACCCGAATCTCCATAATGCGGTGATGCATGTGGACGACGAGGAGCTCGGCGAGAATGTAGTCGCCGAGGAGTTCCAGAAGGGTTATAAATATAGAGACGCAGTGCTCCGGCACAGCATGGTAAAGGTAGCCAACTAATCAAACTTTATTATATTTTAGGAGGGAATTTAAAATGAGCAAAATAATCGGAATTGATCTTGGAACTACAAACTCTTGTGTAGCAGTTATGGAGGGCGGCAAGCCCACCGTTATCGCGAATACAGAAGGCGCGCGGACGACACCGTCGATCGTGGCCTTCACGAAGACCGGCGAGCGTCTGGTCGGCGAGCCGGCAAAGCGTCAGGCCGTTACGAACTCGGAGAAGACGATCTCTTCGATTAAGAGAAGCATGGGCACCGACACCAAGGTGACGATCGATGATAAGAAGTATTCGCCGCAGGAGATTTCCGCGATGATTCTGCAGAAGCTGAAGGCGGACGCAGAGAACTACCTGGGTGAGAAGGTGACCGAGGCGGTCATCACCGTACCGGCCTACTTCAACGACGCGCAGAGACAGGCGACGAAGGACGCAGGCAAGATCGCGGGCCTCGACGTTAAGCGTATCATCAACGAGCCGACGGCGGCGGCGCTTGCCTACGGCCTTGACAATGAGAAAGAACAGAAGATCATGGTCTACGACCTCGGCGGCGGCACCTTCGATGTCTCGATCATCGAGATCGGCGACGGCGTGATCGAGGTGCTGGCAACCGCCGGTGACAACCGTCTGGGCGGCGACGACTTCGACCAGAAGATTACCGACTGGATGATCTCCGAGTTCAAGAAGCAGAACGGCGTGGATCTGGGCGCTGACAAGATGGCGTTGCAGAGACTGAAGGAGGCCGCGGAGAAGGCGAAGAAGGAGCTCTCCACCGCGACGACGACGAACATCAACCTGCCCTTCATCAGCATGAACGCCAGCGGCCCGCTGCATTTCGATATGAACCTGACGAGGGCGAAGTTCGACGAGCTGACCCACGACCTTGTGGAGCGCACGGCGGGTCCGGTGCAGGCGGCCCTTCGCGACGCGGGCATCAGTCCCTCCGAGCTGGGCAAGGTGCTGCTGGTCGGCGGTTCCACGCGTGTACCGGCGGTGCAGGATAAGGTAAAGCAGCTGACCGGTCATGAGCCGAGCAAATCTCTGAACCCGGATGAGTGCGTCGCACTTGGCGCTTCCATCCAGGGCGGCAAGCTGGCCGGCGACGCGGGTGCAGGCGACATCCTTCTGCTGGATGTGACGCCGCTGTCCCTGTCCATCGAGACGATGGGCGGCATCGCGACAAGGCTGATTGAGAGAAATACGACGATCCCGACGAAGAAGAGCCAGATCTTCTCGACGGCGGCCGACAACCAGACGGCTGTGGATATCAACGTGGTACAGGGCGAGAGACAGTTCGCGAAGGACAATAAGTCCCTCGGACAGTTCCGCCTGGACGGCATCCCGCCCGCCCGCCGCGGCGTACCGCAGATCGAGGTGACCTTCGACATTGATGCGAACGGCATCGTGAATGTCTCCGCGAAGGATCTGGGTACCGGCAAGGAGCAGCACATCACGATCACGGCTGGCTCGAACATGTCCGATTCTGATATCGACAAGGCGGTGAAGGAGGCTGCCGAGTTCGAGGCGCAGGACAAGAAGCGCAAAGAGGCGATCGACGCGCGCAACGACGCCGATGCGATGGTCTTCCAGACGGAGAAGGCGCTCGAGGAGGCCGGATCGAGTCTGGACGCTTCCGAGAAGGCGGAGGTCGAGGCGCAGATCGCTTCTCTGAAGGAAGTTGTAGACCGCACGGCAAATCAGACCGACATCTCCGACGCGGATATCGACGCGCTCAAATCCGGCAGAGAGGATCTGATGAACGCAGCGCAGAAGCTCTTCCAGAAGATGTATGAGCAGGCGGCGCAGGCGAACGGCGGCGCACAGGGCGCGGGCCCGGATATGGGCGGCCAGGGCGGCTACGATGCGGGCGGTTCGACCGGAGGAGCAGATGATGTCGTGGATGGCGACTATCGCGAAGTATAACGAGCGAAAAAATTACGAAGAAATAAGGAAGCAGGCGCGCCCGGAGGCACGTCTGCATTCCTGTGTGGGAGGCGAGGTTTATGGCTGAGGAAAAAAGAGATTATTATGAAGTCCTGGGCGTGGACCGGAATGCGGATGAGGCGACCTTAAAGAGCGCCTATCGAAAGCTGGCGAAGAAATACCATCCGGATATGAATCCCGGAGATAAAGAGGCGGAGAAGAAGTTCAAAGAGGCATCGGAGGCCTACGCGGTCTTAAGCGATGCGGAGAAGCGTCGGCAGTATGATCAGTTCGGCCATGCCGCCTTCGAGCAGGGCGGAGCCGGCGGTGGCGGCGGTTTCGACTTCAGCGGAATGGACATGAACGATATCTTCGGAGATATTTTCGGAGATCTTTTCGGTGGTGGTGGGCGCAGCCGTGGGGCGAGGAACGGTCCGATGCGCGGAGCTGACCTGCGCGCAAGTGTGCGTATTGCTTTCGAGGAGGCTGTGACCGGCTGCGAGAAGCAGATCGAAATCACGCTGAAGGATGAGTGCGACAGCTGTCACGGGACCGGCGCGAAGCCGGGCACGTCGCCGCAGACCTGTCCGAAGTGTCAGGGCAGAGGCCAGGTGGTCTATCAGCAGCAGTCCCTGTTCGGTACGGTGCAGAACGTGCGCACCTGTCCGGACTGCGGCGGCAGCGGCAAGATTATCAAGGACAAGTGCCCGAAGTGCTATGGCAGCGGCTACACATCGAGCCACAAGAAGATTTCCGTGAACATTCCGGCAGGTATCGACAATGGGCAGAGTATCCGCATCCGTGAGAAGGGTGAGCCGGGTGTGAACGGCGGCCCGAGGGGAGATCTGCTGGTAGAGGTGATCGTGTCGCGGAATCCGGCGTTCCAGAGACAGGGTTCCGATATCTATTCGACGGTGCCGATCAGCTTCCCGCAGGCGGCGCTCGGCGGCACGATCCGCATCAAAACGGTGGACGGCGAGGTCGAGTATGATGTGAAGGCCGGTACGCAGACCGATACCCGGGTGCGTCTGCGCGGCAAGGGCATGCCCTCCCTGAGAAATAAAAGCGTGCGCGGCGACCATTATGTGACCTTTGTGGTCGAGGTTCCCACGAACCTGAGCCACGCGGCGAAAGAGGCGCTGCGTGCCTATGATCTGGAAAGTGGCAATACGTTGAACCAGGCGGGTGACGGCACGGCAAGGCCGAAGAAAAAGGGCTTCATGGGTAAGCTGAAAGAAAATCTGGAAGATTTATAAAAACACGGGATGGTCCGCTGTCGGCAGAAGATCTGCCGGGGGCGGGCTTTTTACGTCCATTTGCCATGGGGGCAATTTGGTGGTACACTGAACACATCAGTCTGAAAAGGAAGCTGATAACGAAGAGAAAGTGAGGGGCTGAACATTGGAACGAAGGAACGCATGGAACACCTATGAGGAGAAGGAGCTTACAGAGCTTTATGATATCGCGGAGCAATACCGGCAGTTTATCTCGCAGGGAAAGACGGAGCGGGAATGCGCCGGGATGACCGTGGAGATGGCGAGGGCCGCGGGCTATCGCTCTCTTGAGGAGGTAAAGCAAAGCGGCGATACACTGCGGCCGGGAGATAAGGTCTACGCGGTGCACAAAAAGAAGCTGGTGATTCTCTATGAGATCGGGACAAAGCCGCTGGAGGAGGGCATGAATATCCTCGGGGCGCATATCGATTCCCCACGCCTCGACCTGAAGCAGAATCCGCTCTATGAGGACGGGGAAATGACGCTGCTCGAGACGCACTACTATGGAGGTATCAAGAAATACCAGTGGGCGGCGATTCCGCTCGCGCTGCACGGTGTCGTCGCGAAGAAGGACGGGACGCTCGTCACATTGTCGATCGGCGAGAAGGCGGACGATCCGGTGCTCGGTATCTCCGATCTGCTGATCCATCTCTCCGGCGAGCAGATGCAGAAGAAGGCCGCCGTCGTGGTCGAGGGTGAAAATCTGAATATCATCATCGGCAGCCGCCCGCTGAAGACCGGGGAGGATGAGAAGGAGAAAAAGGAGGCCTTCCGCAAGGCGATTCTGGAGCTCCTGGAAAAGGACTACGGCATCGAGGAGGAGGATTTCCTTTCGGCGGAGCTGGAGGCGGTGCCCGCGGGCGCTGCGCGGGACTTCGGTATCGACCGCAGCATGATCATGGGATATGGACAGGACGACCGCATCTGCGCCTTTACTTCGCTGAAAGCGCAGCTCGAGGCGGAACATCCGGCCTATACGGCGGTCTGCCTGCTGACGGATAAGGAGGAGATCGGCAGCGTGGGCGCGACCGGCATGCAGTCACGCTATTTCGAGAATGTGACGGCTGAGGTGATGGAGCTCGCAGGACAGTATTCGGAGCTTGCGCTGCGCAGATGCCTGCAGAATTCTCATATGCTCTCCTCCGACGTGAGCGCGGCCTTCGATCCTAATTATGCCTCCGCGTTTGAAAAGAAAAATGTCGCCTACCTGGGGCGCGGCATGGTGTTCAATAAATACACCGGTTCCCGCGGCAAGTCCGGTTCCAACGACGCCTGCGCCGAGTATATCGGTGCGCTGCGCCGTGTGATGGATGAGGCCGACGTGAGCTGGCAGACCGCAGAGCTTGGCAAGGTCGACCAGGGCGGCGGCGGAACGATCGCCTATATCACGGCCAATTATGGCATGGACGTCATCGACAGCGGCGTTGCGCTGCTCAATATGCACAGCCCCTGGGAGGTGTCGAGCAAGGCGGATATCTACGAGGCCTACAAGGGCTACAAGGCGTTCCTGAAGGCGGAGTGGGAGTGAAAATGAGCGAGGTTAAGGACCGCCTTGCGGCACTGCGTGAAGAAATGCGAAAATACCACGTGGACATTTACATTGTGCCCTCGTCGGACTGCCATGAGTCGGAGTATGTCAGCGTGCATTTTCGCGCGCGGGAATACATCACCGGGTTTACCGGCTCCGCGGGGACGGCGGTCGTCACCATGGAGGAGGCAGGCCTCTGGACCGACGGGCGCTATTTCCTGCAGGCGGAGGCGCAGCTTAAGGGAAGCGGTATCCGGCTGTATCGCATGGGAGAGCCCGGCGTGCCGCCCCTGGAGGAATATGTGGAGTCACAGCTGGGGCAGGGAAAATGCCTCGGCTTCGACGGGAGGGTCATGGCGGCCTCAAAAGCGCTGGAATTTGACCGAATGGTCCGGAAGCATGGCGCTTCCCTGATGGAACGGGAGGATCTGATCGACAGAATCTGGCCGGATCGCCCCGCCATTCCGGACACGCAGGTCTTTTTGCTGGAGGAGTGCTACAGCGGAGAATCCGTGGACGGCAAGCTTGAGCGCGTACGCCGCGCGATGGAGGAGCAGCAGGTGGATATCCATGTGCTGGCCTCGCTCTGCGATATCGCCTGGCTGCTGAATCTGCGGGGCGGCGATATTCCCTGCGTGCCGGTGACGCTTTCCTTTCTGACTCTGACGCAGGAGGACTGCGTCTGGTATGTGCGCCCGTCTGTGGTGACGGAGGAAATACGGACTTATCTGGCAAAGCGCAGGGTCAGAATAAAGGAGTATGATGAGATTTATCGCGACCTGGAGGGCCTGTCCGTGGATACGCGGGTCCTGCTTGACCGGAGAAACGTCAACGACCGGCTCCTGCGCTCGCTGCCAGAGAGTGCAGACATCATCGACCGTCCTAATCCGACAGAGCTCATGAAGGCCGTAAAAAATGAGACGGAGATCAGAAATATCCGGGAGGCGCATCGGAAGGAAAGTATCGCCTTCACACGCTTCCTGTACCGGCTGAAGACCGGGGCGGCGGATCTCACGGAGCTCTCCGCGGCGGAATACCTGGACGCAAGGAGAGCGGAGCAGGAGCACTGCCTGGGACAGAGCTTCGCGCCGATCTGCGCTTACGGGCCGCACGGCGCGGTCGTGCACTACTCGGCTACGGAGGAGACGAACGTGCCGATTTTGCGGGAGAGTTTCCTGCTCGTGGACGCGGGCGGCCACTACCTGGAAGGAACGACCGACACGACGCGGACGATCGCGATGGAACCGCTCAAGATGGAACAGAAACGGATGTATACCGCGGTCCTGCGCGCGAATCTCCGCCTTGCTTACGCGAAGTTTCTGAAAGGCGCGACCGGGTATTCTCTGGATGTGCTCTGCCGGGAGCCGCTCTGGCAGCTCGGCGTGGATTTTAAACATGGAACCGGCCATGGCGTCGGCTACCTTCTGAATGTACACGAGGGTCCGAATGCGTTTCGTCCCCGGATTCCGGAGGAGGAGACTCCCGTGGAGCTTCAGCCCGGCATGGTGACGACCGACGAACCCGGCGTTTATATCGCGGGTGAGTACGGGATTCGCCTCGAAAACGAGCTGCTCTGTGTCGAAGGGCCGTTGGGTGCGTATGGGCAGTTCCTCGAATTCGAGATCCTGACGCTGATCCCCTTCGACCGTGACGCGATCCTGCCGGAGGAGATGAACCAGGAGGAGCTGCAGTGGCTGAACGCCTATCATCGCAGGGTGTATGAGGCTGTGGGGCCGTATTTGCCGGAGGAGGAGCGGGAGTGGCTCAGGGAGTGCACGGAGATAATACGATGAAAGAGATGTACAGGTTTGCATGTGGAACGGCTGTTTTATAATTTAGGAGGAGGAACTTTGCACAGATGAAAGAAGAAGTCAGAGCAGTGAAGCTCGCGTCGCCGCGGATGGCGGCCAGCGCGGGAGAGGTCAGAAACCGGGCGCTGCGGATGATGGGAGAGGCGCTTGAGCAGGAGCGGGAGGCCATCTTCGCGGCCAATCAGGCCGATATGGAGCAGGCGGAAGCGGACGGCGTGGCGGCTCCGATCCGGAAACGGCTGAAGTTTGACGAGGGGAAGCTGCGGGACGTGGTCGCGGGCATTCAGGATCTGATCCGGATGGAGGACCCGCTCTTCCGGAAGCAGCTGCGCCGGGAGCTGGACGAGGGCCTGATCCTGGAGCGCGTCTCCTGCCCGATCGGTGTGATCGGCGTGATCTTCGAGGCGAGGCCGGACGCGCTGGTGCAGATCTCCGCCCTGTGTATCAAAAGCGGCAACTGCGTGATTCTGAAGGGCGGAAGCGAAGCCCGCAGAACCAATAAAAAGCTGTTCGAGGTGATCAGCGCGGCTGTGCAGAAGGCGGGCCTGCCGGAGAACTGTATGATGCAGCTGGAGGACCGGTCGGAGATCCGCGAGCTGCTCAGCTGCCACGGACTGGTGGATCTCCTGATTCCCCGTGGTTCCAACGCCTTTGTGCAGTATATCATGGACAATACGAAGATACCGGTGATGGGACACGCGGACGGCATCTGCCATATTTATGTGGATAAGGACGCGGATATTGAGAAGGCGGTTCCGATCATCGTCGACGCGAAGACGCAGTATGTCTCCGCCTGCAACACGGTGGAGACGCTGCTGGTGCATCGCGATATCGCGCAGGCGCTTCTGCCAAAGCTGCGCCCGGCGCTGGAGGAAAAAGAGGTCGAGATCCGCGGTACGCGGGAGGTCGCGGCGATCATTCCCTGCAGCGCGGCAACAGACGAGGACGATTCCACAGAATATCTGGATTATATTCTCTCTGTGAAGCTTGTGGGGGATGTGCAGGAGGCCATCGATCACATCAATTACTTCGGCTCTCATCACACGGACAGCATTCTGACGGAGAACGCGCAGACAGCGGAGCAGTTTATGAATCTGGTGGATTCCGCGGGCGTCTATCAGAACTGTTCCACCCGCTTTGCGGACGGTTACCGTTACGGCTTCGGCGCGGAGGTGGGGATCAGCACCGGCAAGATTCACGCCAGAGGGCCGGTCGGCCTCGAAGGGCTGCTGAGCTACAAATACCGGCTGTACGGGAGCGGGCAGATCGTGGGCGACTACGCCTCAGGTGAAAAACAGTTTCATTTTCGGGATTTGAAATAACGGGAGAAATGAGATGGCGCTGCATCTGATCCTCGGCAACGCCGGGGCGGGAAAATCGCACTACTTATTTGAAAAGATCATACAGGAATCGATGGCGCGGCCTGATCGGCAGTATCTGATTCTCGTGCCGGAGCAGTTCACGATGCAGACGCAGAAGGATCTCGTCATGATGCACCCGGGGCACGGGATTATGAATATCGACGTGCTGAGCTTCGAGCGCCTGGCGCATCGCGTCTTCGAGGAGGTGGGCGGTGAGCACAGGCGGATTCTCGAGGACAGCGGGAAGAACCTCATTCTGCGTCGACTGGCGGAGGAGAAGCGAGGAGAGCTGCATCTTCTGGGCGGAAATTTAAAGAAGCTGGGCTTTATCGCCGAGGTGAAATCGCTGTTGTCTGAATTCGTCCAGTACCGGATTGGTCCGGAGGAGCTCGACGACATGATCGCGCAGAATCAGGACAATCCGCAGCTCTGCTTCAAGCTCGCGGATATGAAGGTGATCTGCGAGAGCTTTCAGGAGTATCTGAAGGGCGCTTACCTGACTGCGGAGCAGCTCCTCGAGGCGCTCGCGCAAGTCATTGACCGCTCGGAGTCGGTGCGGGGCAGCGTGATCGCGCTCGACGGATACAGCGGGTTTACGCCGATCCAGATGAGCTTGATCGGGCGGCTGCTGGAGCTCTCGGAGGATGTGTATGCGACCTTCACGATCGACAGCCGCGAGGATGTGTTCGCGAAGGAAGCGGAGCATGAGCTGTTCTACAAGGTGAAAAAGACGGTTCATGACCTGGTGGAGACGGCGAAAAAGGCGCATGCCCGGGTGGAGGAACCGATCGTGCTTGGCCGCCGGAAGGTGTGGCGCTACCAGGACGCGCCCGCGCTCGCATTTCTGGAATCCCATATTTTCCGGCATGAAAACCGCTTCTACGAGGAGCAGACGGATGAGATCGCGCTCTTTGCGGCGCGCTCGCCGCAGGAGGAAGCGGAGTATATCGGGCGTGAAATCCGGAAGCTTGCGCGGGACGAAGGATACCGTTACCGGGAGATCGCGGTCGTCACCGGGGATCTCGAGACCTACGGAACGCTTTTTACGCGGACCTTCGCCACTCTGGATATTCCGGGTTTCATCGACCGGAAGCGCGACGTTCTGAAGAATCCCTTTGTGGAAGCCCTGCGCGCGCTGCTTGGCGCGGTGCGGGAAAACTTTTCCTATGAGGCGATGTTTCGTTATCTTCGCAGCGGCATGGCGCCTGTCGAGGCGCCGGAGGCCGACCTGCTGGAAAATTATGTGCTGGCACGCGGTGTGCGCGGTCTGTCAGGCTGGACGAAGAGCTGGCGCTATCCGCTGAAGGGGATGACGGAGGAGGAGCTCGCCGCGTTGAACGCGCTGCGCGAAAAAGCGGCGGATGGGCTGGAGCTTCTAGCCGGACGTCTGAAGGAGAAAGGAGCGGACGCGGAAAAAATGACGCGGGCGCTCTATGATTATCTGCTCCGGCTCGACGTGCAGCAGCGGCTGAAAGATCGTGAAAACCGTTTTGAGGCGGCGGGGGAGCATGATCTGGCGCGGGAGTACGCGCAGATCTACGGTATGGTCATGGAGCTGTTCGACAAGCTGGTGATGCTGCTTGGCGACTGTGAGGTGACTCTGGACGAGTACGCGGAGCTTCTGGACGCCGGACTCACGGAGATGAAGCTTGGCCTCATCCCGGCGGGCACAGATCAGGTCGTCGTCGGCGATATGGAGCGCAGCCGCCTGAAGGAAGTGAAGATTCTCTTCTTCGCCGGGGTGAACGAGGGCAGCGTGCCGCGAAGGAAGAGCGGCGGCGGCCTGCTCTCGGAGATGGACCGGGAAAGGCTGGCGGGGCAGGGCGTAGAGCTGGCGCCGACGGCGCGGCAGGAGACCTGTATTCAGAAGCTTTATATGTATCTGGCGCTTACCAAACCGTCCCGGCAGCTCCGGCTCTCCTGGAGTCTTGCGGACGAGGATGGGAATGCGCTGCGCCCTTCGTATCTGATTGCAGAGGTGCAGGATTTATTTCCGGAAATTCCGGTGCGGACGGAAGCGGATGAGAGCCTCCTCGATCAGCTGGCTGTTCCGGAGGGCTCGTTAGGTCTGCTCGCGGAGGCGCTGCAGGCGGACAAGGAGGGAAAGGCGGCGCCGGAACAGCGCGCGCTGCTCGGCTGGTTTGCGCGGCAGAATAAGTGGCAGGAGAGGCTGAACGCGCTTCTCGATGCGGTTTTTTATACGCGGCGGGAGGAGCCGATCGCCCGCGCCACGGCCCGCGCGCTCTATGGAAAGCTGCTGAGCGGCAGCGTGACGCGGCTTGAGCACTTTGCGGCCTGCGCCTACGCGCATTTCCTGCAGTATGGCCTGCGCCTCACGGAGCGCGAGATCTGCGGCCTGAAGGCTGTGGATATGGGCAATGTGTTCCACGATGCGCTGAAATATTTTTCCGAGGCTGTGGAGGCGGGCGGATACGGCTGGTTCCACGTGCCGGATGAGAAGCGGGAGGAGTGGATAGCGCAGGCGCTGGAGAGGGCTGTGCGGGAGTACACGGAGCAGGGACTCCTCGCAGACGAGCACGACGCGTACACGCTGCAGCGAATGGAACGCATCGCGCAGCGGACGGCCTGGGCGGTACTGGAGCAGTTGAAGCGCGGCGAATTTCTGCCGGAGGAGACGGAGGTCGCTTTCCGCAATCTGGAGCATCTGCCGAGCGTGTCGGTGCTGCTCTCCGAGAACGCGCGGATGCGCCTGCGGGGGAGGATCGACCGGCTTGACGTCTGCCGCAGGGATGGGGACGTGTTCGTGCGCGTGATCGACTATAAGAGCGGCGGCACGCGCTTTGACCTGACGAGCGTCTATTATGGGCTGCAGCTGCAGCTGGCGGTTTATCTGAATGCGGCGCTGGAGCTGGAGAGCCGGAACGGCGGCGGGAAAGCGCGCCCCGCCGGTATGTTTTACTATCACATCGAGGATCCGCTGCTCGACTATCTGGACGAGGAGGATCCCGCGAGAAGGCTGCTCAAGGAGCTCGCGTGGAATGGAATCGTGAACGGCGACCGCGATGTGCTGCTTTTGCAGGACCGCGGGGCGCAGGCCGGTTCGGACGTATTGCCGGTGAAATTTAAGAAGGACGGCGGCTATACCGCCGCGTCGAGCGTCGCGGACGAAGAGCAGCTGCTCGCGCTGTCGCGCCATGTGAGCGCGAAGCTGAAGGATTACGGAGAGCGGATCCTGCGCGGGGAGGTGAGCCTCGCCCCCTATGAGCTGCGGCAGGAGGACGCCTGCAGGTTCTGCGCGTATCACAGCGTGTGCGGCTTTGACCGGCGGCTGCCGGGCTGCGAGAAGCGCCGGCTTGACCCGCTCGAACCGGACGAGGTCTGGGAGAAAATTCAAAATTCTTTTCATAACACAACAAAAGAGGTATAATGACAGTTAAGTTTCCGGCAGCCGACACGTTTTTGCGGAGGCCGGAAGTAAGATTCACATCAGGAGGCATAAAGAAATGCTTGAATTACAGGACATATGCTTTCAGGCGGGCGACGACCCGGAGGAGAAGGGCATCCTGAAGCATATCAATCTTAAAATTGACGACGGCTTCGTGGCGATCACGGGACCGAACGGAGGCGGAAAATCCACGATGGCGAAGGTCATCGCGGGTATCATCACGCCGACGTCCGGCAGAGTGCTGCTGGACGGGGAGGATATTACGGAGCTCTCGATCACGGAGCGCGCAAAAAAAGGGATCAGCTTCGCGTTCCAGCAGCCGGTCCGCTTCAAGGGGCTCACGGTGCGCGATCTCATCGACCTGGCTCACGGGGAGCCGCTGTCGCTGAACGACGCCTGCAAATATCTATCCGAGGTGGGGCTCTGCGCAAAGGACTATATCAACAGGGAGGTCAACGCCTCACTCTCCGGCGGCGAGCTGAAGCGCATCGAGATCGCGATGGTGATCGCGCGGGGCACGAAGCTGTCGATCTTCGACGAGCCGGAGGCGGGCATCGACCTCTGGAGCTTCAACAACCTGATCCGCGTGTTCGAGGCGCTGCGGACGAACATCAAGGGCTCGATTCTCATCATTTCCCATCAGGAGCGGATCCTGAACATCGCGGACCGGATCGTCGTCCTGGCGGACGGAGAAGTGCGCGCGGAGGGGCCGCGGGAAGAGATTCTGCCGCAGCTTCTGACAGGCGGACAGGCCTGCAGTACGCTGCTTAATAAAGTGGTTTAGGAGGTGGAAGAGATGGATCAGCTGCAAATGCATATGCTGCAGATGGTGGCGGACCTTCACAGCATCCCGGAGGGTGCCTACAATATTCGTGACAATGGGTCGCTCGCGGGGAGAAATACGACCGCGAACATCGATATCGTGTCGAAGAAAGATAAGCCGGGCATCGACATTATCATAAAGCCCGGCACGAAAAATGAGAGTGTACATATCCCGGTCATCGTCAGCCAGAGCGGGCTCAAAGACCTTGTCTACAATGATTTTTATATCGGAGAGGATGCTGACGTGACGATCGTCGCGGGCTGCGGTATTCACTGCGGCGGCTCGCAGGACACAGAGCACGATGGCATCCATGAGTTCCATGTCGGCAAAAACGCGCGGGTGCGCTATATTGAGAAGCACTACGGGGAAGGCGAGGGTACCGGCGGACGGATCCTCAATCCGACCATGATCGTTCACATCGATGAGAATGGTTATATGGAGATGGAGACGACACAGATCAAGGGCGTCGACTCCACGATCTGCGACACCTCGGCGGACCTGAAGGACGGGGCGACACTGATTATTAAAGAAAAGATCATGACCCATGAGAAGCAGTACGCCGAGACGAACTTCGAGGTGGACTTAAATGGGGTGGATTGTCACGCGGATGTGGTGTCCCGCTCGGTGGCGAAGGGCAACTCCAGCCAGGTCTTCAATTCAAAGATCCGCGGCAACAATGCCTGCTACGGACACACGGAGTGCGACGCGATCCTGATGGACGAGGGGCATGTGAACGCAGTCCCGTCCCTGGAGGCGAATCACCTGGACGCGAGCCTGATCCACGAGGCCGCCATCGGCAAGATTGCGGGCGAGCAGATTGTCAAGCTGATGACGCTCGGGCTGACGGAGGCCGAGGCGGAAGAGCAGATTGTAAACGGATTTTTGAAATAGAGGAGAAGGCATGAGCGTAGCCTGGACCGAGGACCAGCGCAGGGTCATCGACACGAGAAATTCGAATATTCTGGTCTCCGCCGCGGCCGGTTCGGGCAAGACGGCGGTGCTTGTCGAGCGCATCCTCGCCCTGATCACGGACCCGGAGCATCCGGTGGACGTGGACCGGCTGCTGATTACGACCTTCACGAACGCGGCAGCGGGGGAGATGCGTGCGCGCATTGGAAAGCGCATTGGCGAGCTTTTGAAGGAAGACCCGGGGAACGCCTGGCTGCAGCGGCAGGAGTCGCTCGTGCACCGCGCGCAGATCACGACGATTCACGGCTTCTGCCTCTATGTGATTCGAAATTATTTCCACACCATTGATCTGAACCCGAATTTCCGCATCGCGGATGAGGGCGAGATGAAGCTGATGAAGCAGGACGTCGCGCAGGAAGTTGTAAACGCGGCGCACCGTGCCGGGGACAAGGCCTTTCTGCGCTTTGCGGATAGCTATGGGAGCGGGAACCGGGGCGGCGGCCTGGAGGATATGATTCTGCAGCTCTATGAATATGCGGTCGCAAGTCCGCAACCGCAGCGCTGGCTCGAGCACTGTGCGGACGCCTATGAGATGTCGGAGGATGGCGGCTGGGACAGCTTCGCTGGCGCACAGGAGGTGCTGGAGGAGCTTCACACGGCAGCGTCGGATGCCGCGAGCAGCATCCGGGAGGCTGAAGAGCTCACGCGGCTGCCGGGCGGGCCGGTGGCCTATCAGGACGCGCTTCTGGACGATATGCGTCTGCTCAGCGGACTGCAGGAGAGTGTGACCGTGGAGGAATTCCGTGAGCTGCTCGACGGTGCGTCCTACACGAAGCTTCCGAGCCGCCGCGCGAAGGTGATGGCGGACGCGGATGATGCGCTCTGCGAGCGTGTGATGGCGCTGCGGAATGATATGAAGGAAGCGCTGAAATCCCTGAAAAAGCAGTATTTTGCGGTGCCGGACGAGGTGCAGTTCGAGCAGCTTCGAGGGACGGCGGAGCAGGTGCGGACGCTCGCGGCGCTGACCGGGGAGTTTATGACGCGGCTCGACGAAGAGAAGAGAAAGAAAAATATTCTGGATTTCTCGGATCAGGAGCATCTCGCGCTGCGCATCCTGACGCGCGAGGTCGACGGAAAGCTGCTTCCCTCGCAGACGGCGGATGTGTTTGCGGATTACTTTGAGGAAATCATGGTAGACGAATACCAGGATTCAAACCTCGTGCAGGAGGCGATTCTCGAGAGTATCTGCCGCAGCCGCCGCGGGCGGGATAATCGCTTCATGGTCGGTGACGTGAAGCAGAGTATCTATCGCTTCCGGCAGGCCGAGCCGGGACTTTTTCTTGCGAAATATGAGAGCTACAGCTCAAATGCCGTGGAAGTGGGCGATACTTTGCCAGTGTCTGCACAGGAGGATTTGCCTGACGGAGAGAATGCTCAGGCTGGTAAGGAAAGAGGAGAACACGGCGTGCGTATCGACCTGCACCAGAATTTCCGCAGTCGCGGCGAGGTGCTGGCTCCTGTCAACGAGGTCTTTCGGCGCATCATGCGTCAGGAGCTCGGCGGGATCGAGTATGATGAGACGGCGGCTTTGCGGGCGGGCGCGCTCTATCCGGAATCCGCCGCGGCGAAGGCGGAGCTCCTGGTCCTCACGCGGGAGGATTATGAGGCCTGGGAGAAGGAGTGCCGCTGGACAAAGCAGGAGGCGGAGGCCCACCTGGTGGCTGCGCGCATCCGGGAGCTGCTCGCGGACGCAAAGGTGATGGAGAACGGGGAAGAGCGCGCGGCGCGACCCGGAGATATCGTGATCCTGCTGCGCGCGATGTCTGGCTGGAGCGAGACCTTCGTCCGTGTGCTGCAGGACGAGGGCATTCCGGCGCGCGCGCAGTCGCGGGAGGGCTATTTCGGAACGATGGAGGTCGAGACCCTGCTCTCTTATCTGAAGGTGCTCGACAATCCCACGCAGGAGATCCCGCTTGCGGCGGCGCTGCACGGGATGCTCGGCGGGTTTTCCTCGGAGGAGATGGCCAGAATCCGGGCGGCGAGCCCGGAGGGCGGTTTCTATCAGGCCTGCGTCGCGTATGCGGATGAGAAGGCAGAGGAGGACGGACAGCTCCGCGCCCGCCTGCGCGATTTCCTGGCGAGGATGGAAAAGGACCGGGAACGGGCGGCCTATATGCCGGTGCATGAGCTCCTGTGGAGCATCCTCTCGGAGCACGACTACCTGAACCGTGTCCGCGCGCTGCCCGGCGGGGAGCAGCGGCTCGCCAATGTGCAGATGCTGCTCACAAAGGCGCAGGATTACGAGAAAATCAGCTATCACGGGCTGTTTCATTTTGTGCGCTATATTGAGCGTATGCAGAAATACCAGATGGATTTCGGGGAGGCAGCGCTGCCGGGCAAGGGCGGCGACGCTGTGCAGATCATGAGCATCCATCACAGCAAGGGTCTGGAATTTCCGATCGTCTTTGTGTCGGGCATGGGGAAATCCTTCAACCGGCAGGAGAGTCGCGATAAGCTGGTGCTGCACAGTCGCTGGGGCGCGGGACTCGACTATGTGGACGCGGAGCGCAGGCTGCGCCGTCCGACTCTTTTGAAGCAGCTGATCCGGCGGCAGAACCGGCAGGACAGCCTGGGGGAGGAGCTGCGGATTCTCTATGTGGCGATGACGCGGGCGAAGGAGAAACTGATTCTGACCGGCATGGCGAAGGAGGAACTGCTGGAGACGGAGTGCAAAGGGGAGCGCCTGCTGTTCTCGCAGATCGCCGGAGCGGAGAGCTGCCTTGACTGGATTCTCCCGGCGCTCAGCCCGGTGGACAGCGCGCTCGATGTCTGTCGTGTTTTTATGGAACCGCTGATTCGCAGTGCGGTAAGCGGACAGGTGGCCGGAGCCCTGTCCCGGGAGGCGCTCGAGGCAGAGATTCGTCGGCCGGAGACGGATTCTGCGCTTGCCCGTGAGGTGGACGCGCGGCTTTCCTGGGAATATCCGTGGAAGAACCGTACCGCCGCGAAGCAGAAATACAGCGTCACGGAGCTCAAAAAGCTGTGGATGCGCGAGGAGTCGGATGCGGCAGCGGAGCTCTATCCGGAGGCCGACGTGGTCCCGCTGGTTCCGCAGTTTATCGAACGGACGGAGGAGAAGACCGGCGCGGCCAGGGGGACGGTCTACCATACGGTCATGGAGTGGCTGGATTTTGGCAGAATTTCCGATATACGTGCGGAACTTGGCAGGCTTGTGGAGGCTGGAAAGCTCCCGGAGGAGGACGTGAAGGTCGTGCGCTGGAGTGAATTCCGGGCGCTGGAGCGCAGCGGGCTCGCCGCGAGGATGCAGCGCGCCGGGGAACGGGGAGAGCTGTTTCGCGAGCAGCCCTTTGTCATCGGCCTGCCGGGAAATGAGGTGGACGGTTCTGACCCGGAGGAGACGGTGCTGATTCAGGGTATTATCGACGCCTTCTTCTACGAGGAGGACGGGATTGTCCTCGTGGATTACAAGACGGATCATGTGCGCGAGGGCCGGGAGCTCGTCGAAAAGTACCGCGCGCAGCTGGAATATTACGCGCGGGCGCTTCATATGCTCACCGGAAAGCAGGTGAGGGAGCGGCTGATCTATTCGTTTACGCTGGGCGAGGTAATTCAGGTGTTATGAGAACGAGGCGAGTATGGCGTCTCAATCATAATTTTAATTATAGCGCTGCCATGCAAAGGGCGGTGGAATGGAGATTTTCATGAAAAATACGAGTCTGCGAATTCGAAATCTGGTCATCGGCGAGGGAAGGCCGAAGATCTGCGTGCCGATCGTCGGGCGCACGGAGCAGGAAATTCTTGCGCAGGCAAAGAAGCTGAAGGGCTCCGCGGCGGACCTCGCAGAGTGGCGTGTGGACTGGTTTGCGGATCTGCGTGAGCCGGACGCGGTGATGGGGACGCTGGAAAAGCTCTGGAAAGGGCTGGGCGGGCTGCCGCTTCTCTTTACGATCCGGACGATCGCGGAGGGTGGCGAGGCGGATATTTCCTGGCAGGAATACCGTGCGCTCTGCCTTGCGGCGGCGAAGAGCGGATTTGCCGACCTGATCGACGTGGAAATGTTTGCGCAGACGATTCCGCTCACTGAGAAGCTGGTGGAGGAGCTGAAGGCCTGCGGCGTTCCGGTCGTGGGTTCCAGTCACGATTTTCAGAAAACGCCCTCGGTCCGCGCGATGGTAGAGCGGCTGTGCGTCATGCAGCAGTCGGGAGCCAGTATCTGCAAGCTGGCCGTGACGCCGCAGTCGAAGGACGATGTGGTCGCGCTGCTTGACGCCACCTGGGAGATGAAAAGCCGCTATGCGGACCGCCCGCTGATCACGATGTCGATGGGAAAGCAGGGACTCCTAAGCCGTCTGTCCGGAGAGCTGTTCGGCTCGGCGGTGACCTTCGGCTGCATCGGGCAGGCCTCAGCCCCCGGGCAGATCGAGGCGGGGCGACTGGCGGAATATCTGGAAGAATTGTCGGAGGAGTGATGTGGGCATGACGGCGAAGGGATTGCCCCATTAAAAAAATGAAACAGGTAGATTTTGAGAGTGGAAAAATAGCGAAAAATATTGCGCAGACGGCCTTCCCGATGCTGGTGGCGCAGGTCCTGAATCTGCTCTACAGCATTGTGGACCGGATTTATATCGGACGGATTCCGGGGGAGGGAACCGAAGCGCTCGGAGCGGTCGGACTGTGCTTTCCGGTCATTCTCATCATCACGGCTTTCACCAACATGTACGGGATGGGCGGCTCCCCGCTCTTTGCCATGGAGATCGGGCGGGGGAACCGGGAGAAAGCCGGACATATTATGAATACCGCGTTCCGCCTGCTCTGCGTGACGGCGATTTTGATTTTCCTGGTGGGCGAAGCGGGCGCGAAGCCCTTGCTGACGCTTTTCGGGGCGTCGGAGAGCGCGATGCGCTATGCGGTCGTCTATCTGCGCATTTATCTCATGGGAACTCTGTTTTCCATGCTGGCGACCGGCATGAATCCCTATATCAACGCGCAGGGGTTTCCCGGACTTGGCATGTGTTCCGTTGTCATCGGCGCGGGGACAAATCTGATCCTTGACCCGGTGTTTATCTTCGGGCTGGGGCTGGGCGTGAGCGGCGCGGCGATCGCCACGGTGATTTCAGAGGGACTGTCTGCGCTGTTTGTGCTGCACTGCCTTCGCGGCAGACGGCTGGAGTACCGGATTACGCTGGAAAAACAGCGGCGGCTGCAGGATTATTTTCCCTGTGCAGGAGATATCATAAGCCTCGGCACGGCGCCCTTTGTCATGCAGTGCACCAACTCGCTGGTACAGATTGTCTGCAACCGTATGCTGATGCAGTTCGGTGGCGAGATCTATGTCTCCATTATGACAATCATTTCTTCGGTGCGGCAGATTCTGGATACGCCGGTGCTGGCGATGACGGAGGGGGCGTCCCCGATTATCAGCTATAACTATGGGGCCGTCCGTCCCGGAAATGTACGCAAAGCCATCCGGATTGCAACGATGGCGAGCGTGGCGTACACATTCATTGTCTGGCTGCTGATTCAGTGGAAGCCAGTATTCTTTATTTCCATTTTCAGCACGGACGGGGAAATCCTTGCTGACGCTGTCCCCGCGCTGCATCTGTATTTTTATGCCTACATCTTCCAGGCTCTCCAGTGCAGCGGCCAGACGGTTTTCAAGGCGCTGAATAAAAAGAAGCAGGCGATCTTTTTCAGCCTGTTCCGGAAGGTCGTCATGGTCGTTCCGCTGACGCTGCTTCTCCCGCATCTGTGGGGGCTGGGAACAAACGGCGTATTTATGGCCGAGCCGATATCGAATGTGATCGGCGGCGGAGCCTGCTTCCTCACTATGCTGCTGACCATCTGGCCGGAGCTGAAAAGGATGGAGTAATCCTTCTTTAGCTGCCGGTCACGTACTGCCGCCCCTCGTGGTCCATCTCATAATTCTCCGTATAGATCAGCTCCGAGATCGGCACAAGCTCATAGCCCTTCTCCTTGAGTCCCTCGATGACCCGCGGCAGAGCGTCCTTCGTGTAGGTCGCGCCGTTGTGCATGAGGATGATCGTGCCGTTCCCGAGGTGCTCATTGTCCAGCACGCGCGAGACGATCGCGTCCGCGCCGTAGTCTTTCCAGTCCAGACTGTCCACGTTCCACTGAATTACGTGGTATCCGAGCCCGTTCGCGGCTTCAATCAGCGTATCATTATAATCCCCGTAGGGCGGACGGAACAGCGTCATATCAAGTCCGGTCAGCTCTTTTACCTTATCGTGGACGCTCTGAATCTCCTCTTTACATTCCCCGGCGCTCAGGGTCGACATCTGCTTGTGGTTTTCGCTGTGGTTGCCGAGATCGTGCCCCGCGGCGGCGATGGCCTTCACATCGTCGGGGTAAGATTCGACCCAGCCGCCGGTCATGAAGAAGGTGGCCTTCACGCCGTATTCGTCGAGAATGGAGAGGAGTGTGGATGTGTCCTCGTTGCCCCACGCTGCGTCGAAGCTCAGCGCGACCTGCGCCTTTTCCGTGCTGACACAGTAGATCGGGAGCTTGCGGCTCTGCACCTCGCTGAAGACCGGGCTGAGCTGTCCGCCGACGACGAAGGCGCCCGCCGCGGCGATCAGGGCGCAGAGCGCCGGGACGATGAGCTTTGTGCCGGAAAATTTTCTTTTGGGAAGCTTTGCGGAAATTTTCATAGAGACTCCGGGAATATTTCTTCATAAAAACTTATGAGTCTGCCGAAAGAATCATGCGCGGATATTTCTTGATAAAAACGCGGATTTCCTCTATACTCTAGGTAACAGGAGAAATCAGCATTTTTTGGAGGATGACATGAATTATTTGAATTCAACAGAGCCGATGAAGCTTTTTGAAAAAGAGTGTAAGGGCAGGCTGTATGTCGATAAAAGTATGCTGATAGAGAAAATTTCGGATAAAGTGGGGAGCGCAGGGCAGTATATCTGTATCACGCGTCCGAGACGTTTTGGAAAGACGATCAACGCAAACATGCTTGCAGCATATTTTACAAAAGGCTGTGACAGTACGGAACTTTTCAATGGTTTGAAGATTCACGACTCTCCGGTGTATGGAGAGAAGCAGAACCAGTACAATGTCATCCATATTGATTTCAGCGTACAGCCTGATTTTTGCGAGTGCTATCGGGATTACATTTCCAATATTATAGAAAACCTGAAAGAAGACCTGGCGGAAGCTTACCCGGCCGTAGCGGGCAGAGACTACGCGCAGATCAGCCGGATGTTCCGTGATACGGGAGACACGTTTATTTTCATACTCGATGAATGGGATTCCGTGTTTTATGAGAAATTTATGGAGGAGGACGACCGGATTCAGTTTCTGAAATGGCTGAAAGGTCTTTTGAAGGACAAGCCCTATGTGGAACTCGCCTACATGACGGGAATACTGCCGATCGCGAAATATTCCAGTGGATCGGAACTGAATATGTTTGACGAATATAACTTCATGAATGACAACGTGTATGACCAGTATTTTGGTTTCAGTGAGGAGGAAGTGCACAGACTCTGCGAGAAGTATGGAACTGTCTCTTTTGCGGAATTAAAGGAGTGGTACGATGGCTATTATTTCTATAACGGAGACAGTCTGTTCAATCCGCGTTCTGTGAACAGGGCGCTGGATCGGGGCCTGTGCCTGAACTACTGGACGGAGACAGGTCCGATGAATGAGATCGCGGACTGTATTGAGAATAACGTGGATGAAGTGCGCGGGGATATCGTGGAAATGGTTGCCGGGATTCCGGTAGAAACAGAGCTTGGCGGTTACAGTGCGGCGGAATTGCAGCTGAATTCCAGGGATGAGATTCTGTCGGCGATGGTCGTCTATGGCTTCCTGGCTTACCATGATGGGAAGCTTTCCATACCCAATTATGAGCTGATGGAGAAATATCAGAAGGTTCTGACCCGTGACAGCATGGCGGGAGTGAAGGAGATCGTCAGCCAGTCGAAGGAAGTACTGGAGGCCACGCTTCGGAAGGATGCCGCGCGCGTTGCGGAGCTTCTGGAACAGGCACACGACAGGGAGATTCCTTTCCTGGAATATAACGATGAAAATGCGCTCTCCTGCGTAATCACATTGTGTTATCTGTATGCGCGGAAGGATTATCGGATGGAGCGCGAAGCAAAGGCAGGAAAAGGCTATTGCGATTATATCTTCATCCCTAGGAGCGTTCAGCGTCCGGCGATTATTCTGGAATTAAAATATGGGAAATCCTGCGAGGAAGCCATTGAACAGATACGGGAGCGGCAGTATATCCGGAAAGTGGAGCACTGTAAGGAAATCCTTCTGGTCGGCATCAATTATGACCCCAGGACGAAGAAACACACTTGCAAGATCGAGACAGCCTGACACCAGGCTGTCATTTTTTTCCGCAATCACGCATTCCCCCACGCTGCGTCGAAGCTCAGCGCGACCTGCGCCTTTTCCGTGCTGACGCAGTAAATCGGGAGCTTGCGGCTCTGCACCTCACTGAAGACCGGGCTGAGCTGTCCGCCGACGACGAAGGCACCCGCCGCGGCGATCAGGGCGCAGAGCGCCGGGACGATGAGCTTTGTGCCGGAAAATTTTCTTTTGGGAAGCTTTGCGGAAACTTTCATAGAGACTCCGGGAATATTTCTTCATGGAATTTTATGAAATCTGCGATAGAATCATGACGGAAAGTTCAGGAAACCCGGGCCGCGTCTGTCAGGACGCGACCCGGGTTTCTGTCAAAGTGAAAGCTTTGTTACTGCAGTTTTTTAATTGCTTCCCTGGCCCATCACCCGGTAGAAGATGGTACCGAAGATCAGAAGACCGATGGTCAGGGCGGCGCTGATGGAACACAGATTTGTGAAGCCACCTGCCGTTACGATCATCATGGGCGCGATCGCCAGATAGAAGTTCTGTGACGTGATCGTCCAGAAGGGACTGGCTGTAATGATGTCGATGGAAGCGTCCGTCTTCATATCGGTGTCCGCGATTCTCAGGAGCATCAGGCCGGTGGCCAGGACGCCGGTGTAAGCGCCCATCATGCAGACGCCGTGCTCAAACCAGTTGCTGCGCAGCCAGAGTTTGGAGAGCCCCAGAGTGCAGAGCGTGGTCAGCAGAAGCCCGATTACAGAGATCAGCAGCATGGGCGCGCCGTAGGTGATGACGACGTCCAGATCCGTAATTGCGATGGAAGACGCGATCAGAAACTCCAGCGAGGTGCTTCCCACGTGTTTCAGAGAATCCTCGTCGCAGACTTCTCCGAGTCTCGTCTTGGACGCCAGTGCGCCGAACACAAGGCTGACGATCAGCGCGGGAACCATGATGTTCAGGTTCGCGAGCGAAGAGAAGAGCGGGACGTTTGCAGCGAGCCATTTGAATCCATTCAGCAATGTATATGCAGCAAGCATCAGTGCGAACACGATCGCTACATGGAAGGCCATGGGATTCATGGTCTGGCTTCTGGTCACGGTGGTCATGATTTTCTGGCGGTTTTCCAGCTGGATATAGCCGGTCGCTTCCTCTTCGCTCAGCTTTCCGATGTTGCTTCCGCCGGTCAGCCAGTTTTTACGCACGGCGATGTTGATCAGTACAATACCGCCGATGACGCCGTAGAGAAGACCGATGGTTGCGAAGGTTGTGCCTACCGTAAGCGCTTCTGTGGAATCCCAGTAACCAAGATTCTCCCAGATACCGGTCAGCACGGCTGGTATGCCGTGGCCGCCGTAGAAAGCGGACTGCGGGAGCAGGGCGAAGCCGTCGAGCAGACCGAAGGCCTTCGTGATGGGAATCGCCGAGAGGAACTGCACGCCCAGCGTGATGGTCGCGATAGCCCAGACCGCCGAAGCGCGCTTGATCACCTTCCCGTTAAAGCGGATGCCGAAGAACTGTACGCAGAACAGGATCGCCAGGAGCGGAGTCGCGTACTGGCCCGAATACTCCGACCAGTGGATGTAGACGGGGCAGAAACGTCCCAGCACCTCCGGACCCAGCAGGATTCCGACAAAACCGGCGATGACCGCGTTGGGAATGTACAGCTTCTGGAGAATCTTCACATGAGCTCTCAGGTATGTACCGATCAGCAGGAGCAGTCCCACCCACGCAAAATCTTTGATAACTGATTCAAACATAATGTAAAATCCTTTCCCTCAAAAATAGATTGTTGTTTTTAGGTATACGTTTATAAACATGCTCCCTGATCGGCCGTTTCAGGAAACAGATTAAAACCTTTTGTCTTTTACTGTAAATATTTACCCGCCTGACGAACCATCATGTCGATGGATTCCTGCGAGGCCGGGAGATCATAGTTGAGGTTGAACGCGTGTGACAGTCCGACATAGCGGCGCAGGGTGACTTCCACCCCGAGCCTTGCGAGGCGCAGAGCGAACTGCTCGGCTTCATCCCGCAAAGAGTCGATTTCACAGGGAAGGATCGTGACGGGCGGCAGGCAGCGGAGCAGCTCGTCCGGCGCGAAGGTCGGCGAACAGAAGGGCTCCCCCGCCTGCTCCGGCAGGCAATAGCAGGCATTGAACAGATCCGAGAGCTCCATGGGTATGCAGCCCTCCGTGTAGAATTTATCCTTTGCCGGAGTCACCATGTCGAGCGGCGGATAGTCCAGAATGATCCCGCGAAGGGAGAAAGTATGCTCCTCACATGCTCTCATGGCGGCGGTCAGCGCGTAGTTCGCACCCGCACTGTGTCCGATCGTTATCATCCGGTCAGCCCGGATCTGAAACGCGTCCTCGTGAGCGGCAAAATAGCGAATCGTCTCATAAACGTCGAGCTGGCCTTCCGGGTAGGGAAACTCCGGCGCGAGCCGATAGTCAATGCTGAATACCCGCGCCTGCAGCCTGTCGCACATCTGCCTGCACATGAGGTCGTTCTCCTCCGGGTAACCGTTCGTGAATCCGCCGCCGTGCATGTCGAAGATGACCGGAAGCTTCTGACCATTCTCGCGGGGAGCATACTCCAGACAGCGGATCTGCGCGCCTCGGACCGGAATCCGGAGCTCTCTGTCGTAGATGGCTTCCTTTCTGATCGCGGCAAACTTCTTTTTCTGCCGCTCGTCCAGGCATTTTCTCATCTCATCTGAAATCGCAATTGACATTATTTCTGCCTTTCTGTAGATTATTTTGACTGATTTTGTTATACTGTCATGCAGGAGGTGCGCCGCCCTGGCGTTTCATTTGCATGAAGGATCAAAATATCGCGTTGTTATTCTGCTCAAAATTGAAAGAGGCCTACTCATCCATGTCCGCGTCCGAGAAAAAAATTGCGGACTATATCCTGGAACATCTGGATGAAGTGTTGGAGTCCACCTCGGCTTCGCTGGGAGAGAAGACAGGCACCAGCAGCGCTACGATCATCCGTTTCAGCAAAACCTGCGGTTTTTCGGGTTTCTCGGATTTGAAGAACTCACTGCATAAGGAGCTTCACAACCAGGAGAGAAACAGGATTTCCGTGGACGAGGTCTCCGGTGACGCGGGTATCTCCATCATCAAACAGAAGGTGCTGGGATATCACAACGCGGTGATCAACAGCATGCTGTCCTCCTGGAATGAATCCGCCTACGGCATGGCGGTCGATGCCATCTTTTCCGCCGGACAGATTCTGATCATCGGGGAAGGCGGGGGACGCTCCAGTGCGTCCTGTTTCTATGATGTGCTTATGCAGCTGGAGCTGCCCTGTATTTTCTATACGGACTTCGTCTATGGCGCCATGCAGATCGGAACGATACAGCCGAACGATGTGGTGATTGTGATCAGTTATACCGGCCGGGCGTCGAATACGATCCAATGTCTGAAGCTGGCCAAATCCAGAAAGCTGATCACAATCGGACTGATCGGCACGCACGAGTCGCCGTCGCTTCCCTATGTGGATATCGTGCTGTCCACCAGCATTTCCCGTGATAACTACGCGTCGTCGGCGCTGGGTGTGCGCATTTCCGAGCTGGCGGTGATCGAGATCCTGTACGCCATGTACACCGCGCAGCACGGCGGGACCATGGAAGATGAGTGGTACAAAAATCCCTATGTGGAGTACTGCAGGGTGCCTGGCGAATTGGAGTAATTGTCAAAAACTATCCGCTTTCTGCAACTGATTATAGCAATTATTTTTATAGTGTCAAATGAAGCGGATTTCACAGGTGGAGCAGATTTCATAAAAATGAAAGTTCGGACGGCGCTTTTTGCGTAATTGATTTCAAATCCTGATCAGATATGAAGTAAATTTCATCTCGAAAATGAACTTTGTAAAAAATGACGGTTTTCACGAGGGGCATTGTGTGGAAAGCCGATGGAAAAGAGGAAGGACAATATGAGTGCATATCGCAAGGTGCTGGCGCTGGACAGCTCCGGCCTCGTGGCGAGCGCGGCGGTCGTGGAGGGCGATGAGTCCGGCAGCACGCTGCTCGCGGAATATACGGTGAATTATAAAAAGACGCATTCGCAGACCCTGCTGCCGATGCTGGACGAGATCGTGCGCATGATCGAGCTCGATCTTCATGAGATCGACGCGATCGCGGTGGCCGCGGGGCCAGGCTCCTTCACGGGGCTCCGGATCGGCTCGGCGACGGCGAAGGGGCTGGGTCTGGCGTTGGAGAAGCCGCTGGTCGCGGTGCCGACAGTGGACGCGCTGGCCTACAACCTGTTCGGCGCGGGAGATCTGATCTGCCCGCTGATGGACGCCAGGAGAAATCAGGTCTATACGGGTATCTACGAGTTTGAGGGCAGCCGCCTTGCGGTGCTCGAACCGCAGATGGCAGTGGATATCGCGGACATCGCAGAGAAGCTCCGCGCGCGGGAGCGGGATGTGATTTTTCTCGGCGACGCCGTGCCGCTGCACCGGGAGACGCTCGAAGAGCTGCTCGCGGGTCGAAACATCCGCTTTGCGCCCGCGCATCTGAACCGGCAGAGAGCCGGGGCGGTCGGCGCACTCGCGCTGGAATATATAAAGGAAGGAAAGTGGGAGAGCGCCGATGAGCACCGACCGGAGTATCTGCGCATGTCGCAGGCGGAGCGTGTGCGGGCGGAAAAGATGAAGGCCGGGGAGCAGGCGACATGATCCGCCGGATGACGGAGGCAGACCTCTCTGAAGTGGCGGAGCTTGAGAGAAATACCTTCACCACGCCCTGGTCGGAGCGGAGCCTGCGGGAAAGCCTTGCAAAACCGGACTATCTCTTCCTGGTCTGCGAGGAACAGGAAATGATCGTCGGCTACGGCGGGCTGCTGAAGGTGGGCGACGAGGCGGATATTCTCGATATCGCAGTGACGGAGGAATTCCGTGGACGCGGCATCGGGACGGCACTTGTGAAAGAACTTCTCACGGGGGGACGGGCGCTGGGAATACGAGCCTTCACGCTGGAGGTGCGTGTAAGCAACCGCGCGGCGCTGCACGTCTACGAGAAGCTGGGCTTCGCGCGCGAGGGCCTGCGGAAGGATTTCTATGAGAAGCCGCGGGAGGACGCGGCCATCCTGTGGCTGCGGACGGACTGACCGACCATTGATTCCCTGTTTGCAACAGAACGCCGGTATATTATACTGATGATGTCGGTACAACGTGTTCTAAATAATCTGCGCGTAAGGCTCAATTATTTATGAAACGCTGGAACAGGGCGATAAGCTCACAGACAGGAGGAGAATCGATGCGTCAATATACAAATGAAGATAAGAAACTGTTGAACAAACTTGTCTGCAACCGCTGCGGACGGGAGCTGAAGCTGGAAAACGGCGCCCCGCGCGAGGGCGTGTTCCACGGGGAGATCCTCTGGGGCTATTTCTCCGAAAAGGACGGCGAGCGCCATTCCTTTGATCTGTGCGAGGACTGCTACGGACAGATCACCGCGGGCTTCACGATTCCGGTTCAGGCGGAGGAAGAGACAGAGCTTTTATAGGAGAGACTATGCTGGATGTATGTTTGCTGGGGAGCGGCGGCATGATGCCACTTCCCTATCGTTTTCTGACGTCGCTGATGCTGCGCTACAACGGAAGCAGCCTGCTGATCGACTGCGGGGAGGGAACGCAGGTCACGATCCGTGAGAAGGGCTGGAGCTTCAAGCCGATCGACGTGATCTGCTTTACCCATTATCACGGCGACCATATCAGCGGGCTGCCGGGCCTGCTTTTATCGATGGGAAATGCGGAGCGCACCGAACCCCTGACGCTGATCGGGCCGAAGGGACTGGAGCGGGTCGTGAGCGCGCTGCGCGTCATCGCGCCGGAGCTGCCCTTTCCGATTATTTATAAGGAAATAAACGGGCAGCAGGAGGAATTTTCCCTGAATGGCTATCGGCTGAGAGCGTTCCGCGTGAACCACAACGTGCTGTGCTACGGCTACACCTTCGAGCTCGACCGTGCCGGAAAGTTTCAGCTCGACAGGGCGCTCGCGCTCGATATTCCGAAGATGTACTGGAACCGGCTGCAGAAGGGAGAGACGATCGAGGCGGACGGGCAGACCTATGTACCGGAGATGGTCCTGGGCGCGCCGCGAAAAGGGCTGAAGCTCACCTACTGCACTGATACGCGTCCAACGCCCTCGATCGTCGAGAACGCGATGCACTCTGATCTTTTTATCTGCGAGGGCATGTACGGGGAGAAGGACAAGGCGGCGAAGGCCAGGGAACACAGGCACATGACCTTCTACGAGGCTGCGAAGCTCGCGCGCGACGCGCAGGTGAAGGAGCTGTGGCTGACCCATTACAGTCCCTCGCTCAACTGGCCGGAGGCCTATATGGACGAGGTGCGCAAAATCTTCCCGGCGGCGCATGCCGGCAAGGACCGCAAATCCGTGGAACTGTCGTTTGAAGAGGGGACGGGAAATGAGTGAAGGGAAAGACGTTTTGATTCTGGCGATCGAGAGCTCCTGCGACGAGACCGCGGCCGCCGTTGTGAAAAACGGCCGTGAGGTGTTGTCCAATGTGATCTCTTCGCAGATCGCGCTGCACACGCTGTACGGGGGAGTGGTGCCGGAGATCGCCTCGCGCAAACATATCGAGAAAATCAATTATGTGATCCGGGAGGCCTTAAGCCAGGCGGGCGTCGGCCTCGGCGATCTTGACGCGATCGGCGTGACCTATGGGCCGGGGCTGGTCGGCGCGCTGCTGGTCGGCGTCGCGGAGGCCAAGGCGATCAGCTATGCCGCAGGGCTGCCGCTGGTTGGCGTGCACCATATCGAAGGGCATATTTCTGCGAATTACATAGAGCATAAGGAGCTGGAGCCGCCCTTCCTCTGCCTGGTGGTGTCCGGTGGGCATACGCATCTCGTGATTGTGAAGGATTATGGAAAATACGAGATCCTCGGGCGGACGCGGGACGACGCGGCGGGCGAGGCCTTCGACAAGGTGGCGCGCGCGATCGGCCTTGGCTATCCGGGAGGGCCGAAGATCGACCGCCTCGCGAAGGAGGGCAATCCGGATGCGATCCATTTTCCGCGGGCGAAGGTCGGGGATTCCGGCTACGATTTCAGCTTCAGCGGTGTGAAATCGGCGGTGCTGAATCATCTGAACGCCTGCCGTATGAAGGACGAGCCGATCGCGGAGGCGGACATCGCTGCCTCCTTCCAGAAAGCGGTCTGCGATGTGCTGGTCGAGCACACGCTCCACGCCGCAAAGGAATATAAAATAAACAAAATCGCGATGGCGGGCGGCGTCGCGTCAAATTCCGCGCTGCGCGCCGCCATGAAGGACGCCTGCGACAAAAGAAAAATCCCGCTCTACTGCCCGTCGCCGATTCTCTGTACGGACAACGCGGCGATGATCGGCGCGGCGGCTTACTATGAATTCATGGCGGGCAACCGGGCAGGGCTCGATCTGAACGCGGTACCGAACCTGCCGCTGGGGGAACGCTGATGGAGAGAAAGAAGGGAACGGCGATCGTGCTCGCCGCCGGGCAGGGAAAACGGATGGGCACGAAGAAGCCGAAGCAGTACCTGGAGATTCAGGGGAAGCCGGTACTCTGGTACTCGCTGGACGTCTTCCAGCGCTCGGAGCTGATTCAGGAGATCATTCTGGTCACGGGAGCAGGGGAGATCGATTTTTGCAGGGAGCTCGCGCGGAGCGCTCACATCGACAAGCTGCGCGCGGTCGTAGCCGGGGGAGCGGAACGCTATCACTCGGTCTGGAACGGCCTGCAGGCGATGGAGAGCGAGCGGGAGTGCATCGTCTTCATCCACGACGGCGTCCGTCCGTTTATCACGGAGGAAATTCTCCGGCGCGCATATGACGAGGCCTGCAGAAGCGGCGCCTGCGAGGTTGGCATGCCGGTGAAGGACACGATCCGCATTCTCGATGAGAACGGCAGGGTTTCGGCGACGCCGAAGCGCAGTCTGGTCTGGCAGATTCAGACGCCGCAGGTCTTCGCCTCGGAGCTGATTGTCCCGGCCTACCGGGAGCTGATCGCGCAGGAGCAGGAACTGCTTTCGCAGGGTGTGCAGATCACCGACGACGTGATGGTGGTGGAGCAGATGTGCGGGCGCTCGGCCCGTATGGTACAGGGCTCCTACGAGAACATCAAAATCACAACGCCGGAGGATCTGAAAATCGCGGAGGTTTTGGCTCTTGACACAATCCCTCTGTTTTGCTAAACTGTGTTTAGTTGAAACCGTTGAGGCGGAGATAAAGGCAGTTATGGCCGCACAGAGAGTCCGGGGAGCTGAGAGCCGGATCGAACCCAGATTGTCAAATGGACCGCGGAGGGCGCAGGGAAAGGCCGGAAGATCAGGAGCCGAGTATTCTGCGACGTGTAGGCATACGTCAGTTGCCGGGAATATGACAGTATTCCGCAGAGGGTGCGGGGCAGGGCTCCGCAAAGCAAGGTGGCACCGCGGGTAGATTATCACTCGTCCTTGACAGACAGCAGTGTTTGTCGAGGGCGATTTTTTTGTGCGCGGATGTTTACGTCTGCGGCCTGCCCCTTAAAAGCAAATGCAGAAAGGAGACCAAAATGAAGTTAAAACCGGACTTTCAGGAGGCGAGGGCGCTCGCGGCGGACGGCCGTTACCGCAGTATCCCGGTCAGCTGTGAGCTGTACGCGGACCAGTATACGCCGCTCGTTGTCCTGCAGAAGCTGAAGCGTGTCAGCAGTCACTGCTACATGCTCGAATCGATCGAGGACAGCCAGAAATGGGGACGTTACACCTTCCTGGGCTACGACCCGCAGCTCGAGCTGACCTGCATGAACGGGAAGCTGACGATCCGGAACGGCACCTCCGTCACGGTGGAGACCGCGCATCCGGGCGATTATATCCGGAAGATTCTGGAGGAGCACAAAAGTCCGGTGATTGAGGGGCTGCCGACCTTCACGGGCGGACTGGTAGGCTATTTCTCCTATGATTATATGAAGTACGCGGAACCGACTCTGAAGCTGGACGCGGAGGACACGGAGGGCTTTAAGGATGTCGACCTGATGCTCTTCGACAAGGTCATTGCCTTCGACAATTTCCGGCAGAAGATTACGCTGATCGTGAATATCAGCTGCGAGAATTTCGAGACGGAATATCATCGCGCGGAGGTCGAACTCGACACGATGCGCCGTCTGCTGACGCAGGGCGAGATGGCGAAGCCGGAGCCGGGGCGTTTTACCTCGGAATACCGGGCGCTGTTCAGTGAGGAACAGTACTGCAGCATGGTGGAGCGCGCGAAGGAGTACATCCGCGAGGGCGATATTTTTCAGGTCGTGCTCTCGAACCGGCTCGAGGCGGACTATGAGGGGAGTCTTCTCGACACCTATCGGGTGCTGCGCACGCTGAATCCCTCCCCTTATATGTTTTATTTTTCCAGCGACGACATCGAGATTGCGGGCGCTTCGCCGGAGACGCTTGTCAAGCTGGAGAACGGAACGCTGCACACCTTCCCGCTCGCGGGCACGAGACCGCGGGGAGCGACGGAGGAGGAAGACCTGCGGCTTGAGCGGGAGCTGCTCTCCGATGAGAAGGAGTGCTCCGAGCACAATATGCTCGTCGATCTTGGACGCAATGACATCGGGAAGATCAGTGAATTTGGCTCGGTGAAGGTGGAAAAATATATGACGATCGAGCGCTTCTCCCATGTGATGCATATCGGTTCGACTGTGGCCGGTACGATCCGTGCGGACCGCGACGCGCTGGACGCGGTGGATGCGATTCTTCCGGCGGGTACGCTCTCGGGAGCGCCGAAGATCCGGGCCTGTGAGATCATCAATGAGCTCGAGGACAATAAACGCGGTATCTATGGCGGTGCGATCGGCTATATTGATTTTACGGGGAATCTTGACACCTGTATCGCGATCCGCATTGCCTATAAGAAAAATGGCAAGGTGTTCGTCCGCAGCGGAGCGGGCATTGTGGCGGACAGCGTTCCGCAGAAGGAATATCAGGAGTGCATCAACAAGGCGAAGGCCACGATGAACGCGCTGAAAATCGCACAGGAGGGGATTGACGCATGATTTTACTGATTGATAATTATGACAGCTTTTCCTACAACCTGTACCAGCTTGTCGGCATGATCGAGCCGGATATCCGCGTGATCCGCAATGACGCGATGAGCCTGGAGGAAATCCGGGCGCTGAAGCCGGAGCGCATCGTCCTTTCGCCGGGACCGGGCTACCCGAAGGACGCGGGCGTCTGCATTGAGGCTGCCCGTGAGCTTGGAAAGGAGATTCCGGTTCTGGGCGTGTGTCTCGGACACCAGGCGATCTGCGAGGCCTTCGGGGCGACGATCGCGCACGCACGGGAGCTGATGCACGGCAAGCAGTCGCAGGTGCGGCTCGACACGGGCTGCCCGCTCTTCCGGGGCATGAAAGAGACGATTCCGGCTGCCCGCTATCACTCGCTCGCTGCGATACGGGAGACGCTGCCGGATGTGCTGCAAATCACGGCGCAGACGGAGGACGGGGAAGTCATGGCGGTGCAGCACCGCGATTATCCCATTTACGGAGTGCAGTTCCATCCGGAGTCGGTACTGACGCCGGACGGACAGGAGATACTGAAAAACTTTATCAAAAAATAAGAGAACAGGAGGAAATTAAAAATGATCAAAGAGATGATCGAGAAAATCGCAAACAAGCAGGATCTGACCTACGATGAGGCCTACGCCGTGATGAATGAGATCATGAGCGGCACGACCACGCAGACGCAGAATGCAGCCTTCCTCGCGGCGCTCGCGACGAAGAGCACAAAGGCGGAGACCAGCGATGAGATCGCCGGCTGCGCGGCGGCCATGCGCGCGCATGCGGTGAAGGTGGACGCCGACATGGATCTGATGGAGATCGTCGGGACGGGCGGCGACGGCGCGCATACCTTCAATATCTCCACCACGGCGGCCTTCGTGATGGCTGCGGGCGGCGTCAAGGTCGGCAAGCACGGAAACCGGGCGGCCTCCTCGAAGAGCGGCGCGGCGGACTGCCTGGAGGCGCTCGGCGCGAACATCAATCAGGAGCCAGAAAAGTGCAAAGAACTTCTTGAGAAGGTGGGCATGTGCTTCTTCTTTGCGCAGAAGTACCACACCTCCATGAAATATGTCGGCGCGATCCGCAAGGAGCTGGGCTTCCGCACGGTCTTCAATATCCTTGGGCCGCTGACGAACCCGGGCTGCCCGAAGCTGCATCTGCTGGGCGTTTATGACGAGTACCTGCTGGAGCCGCTGGCACAGGTGCTGATCAGCCTCGGCGTCGAGCGCGGCATGTCCGTCTATGGGATGGATAAGCTCGACGAGATTTCCCCGAGCGCGCCGACGCGTATCTGCGAGTTCAAGGACGGCTGGTTTAAGTCCTACACGATTCAGCCGGAGGATTTCGGCCTCGTGCGCTGTGAGAAATCCGATCTCGTGGGCGGTACGCCCGAGGAGAACGCTGCGATCACCAGAGCGATTCTGGACGGCGAGAAGGGACCGAAGCGGAACGCGGTGCTCCTGAATGCCGGTGCGGCGCTCTACGTGGCGGACAAGGCGCCGACGATGGCGGAAGGCATCGAACTCGCGGCGAGCCTCATCGACGGCGGCGCGGCAAAGCGCACGATGGAGGAGTTTGTGAGGATTTCCAATCTGTAACTCCGCAATTTTTCCTTGACGGATCAGGAGGAAGGGAATGATATTAGATGAATTAGCCGAGCACGCTGCCCGGCGTGTGGAGCAGGCGAAGAAAAAGATTTCCTTTGAGGAACTGAGGCGTACGGCAGAGGCGCTTCCCGGAGGGGATTTCCGCTTTGAAAAGGCGCTGAAAAGGCCGGGGCTTTCTTTTATCTGCGAGGTGAAGAAGGCCTCCCCCTCGAAGGGGCTGATCGCGCCGGATTTTCCCTATGTGGAGATCGCGCGGGAGTATGAGCAGGCCGGGGCAGACTGTGTGTCGGTGCTGACAGAGCCGAAATGGTTCCTCGGATCGGACGATATTTTCCGGGAAATACGCGCGGCGATCTCTTTGCCGATGATCCGGAAGGATTTCACGGTGGACGCCTATCAGATCTACGAGGCGAAGGTGATGGGGGCGGACGCGGTGCTGCTGATCTGCGCGCTGCTCTCCACCGAACGGGTGCGGGAATACCTGGCGATCTGCGATGCGCTGGGCATTAGCGCCCTTGTCGAGACGCATGATGAGAAGGAGATCGAGTCCGCGGTGCGGGCCGACGCACGGGTAATCGGTGTCAACAACCGGAATCTCAAAAATTTCACCGTAGACTTCTCGAATGCTTCGCGGCTGCGGGAACAGATCCCGTCGGACGCCGTGTATGTGGCGGAGTCTGGTGTGAAGGACGCGCAGGATGTAGCGGCGCTCTCAGAGATCGGCGCGGACGCGGTGCTTGTCGGGGAGGCGCTGATGCGTGCGGACGATAAGCGCGCACGGCTTGTGGAGTTTCGGGAGGCGGCAAATGGGCGCTGTAAAGATTAAAATCTGTGGCCTGTACCGCGGCGAGGACATCGAGGCGGTCAACCGGTATCAGCCCGATTACGCGGGCTTCGTGTTCTATCCGCCCAGCCATCGGTACGTGTCGAAGTCTCAGATGCAGGTCTGGCGGGAGCAGCTGGACAGCAGGATTCCCGCGGTAGGCGTATTCGTGGATCTGCCGGAGCAGGAAGTGGCGGATTACTGGAAGGAAGGTCTGATTCAGGTCCTGCAGCTTCACGGGCATGAGAACGAGGAGTATATCGGAAATCTGCGAAAACTTGCGCCCGGCTGCGAGATCTGGAAGGCGTTCCGGATACGCACAGCAGCTGACCTTGCGGTGGCGCAGCAGAGCAGCGCGGACTGCATCCTGCTTGACAATGGCTACGGGACCGGACAATGCTTCGACTGGAAGCTGATGGAGGACAACCGGATCGAGAGACCGTTCCTGCTGGCCGGAGGTCTGCGAGCGGAGAATATCCGGGAAGCGATACAGAGCTTTCAGCCTTGGGGTCTGGATGTGAGCTCCGGTGCGGAGACGGACAAAAAGAAAGACCCGGAGAAAATCCGGAGCATCATTGAGACGGTAAGGAATTGATAGAAGGGAGACGAGAATGGAAGAGACAAGATCCAGAGGGCGTTTCGGAGTGCATGGCGGACAGTATATTCCCGAGACGCTCATGAACGCAGTGATTGAGCTCGAGGAGGCCTACAATCACTACAAGGACGATCCGCAGTTCCAGGCGGAGCTGACGGAGCTGTTCAATAATTACGCGGGCAGGCCCTCGCGCCTGTATTTCGCGAAGAAGATGACAGAGGATCTCGGCGGCGCGAAGATTTACCTGAAGCGTGAGGACTTAAACCACACAGGCGCGCACAAGATCAACAATGTGCTTGGGCAGACGCTGCTCGCGAAGAGGATGGGAAAGACGAGAGTGATCGCGGAGACCGGCGCGGGACAGCACGGCGTCGCAGCGGCGACCGCGGCGGCGCTGATGGGCATGGAGTGCGAGGTGTTCATGGGCGAGGAGGACACGAAGCGGCAGGCGCTGAACGTCTATAAGATGCGGCTGCTCGGCGCGACGGTGCATCCGGTCTCCTCGGGCACCGGTACGCTCAAGGACGCGGTGTCCGAGACCATGCGCGAGTGGACGAACCGCATTGCGGACACCCATTACGTGCTCGGCTCGGTTATGGGACCGCATCCCTTCCCGACGATCGTGCGCGATTTTCAGGCAGTGATTTCGAAAGAAATCAAGGAGCAGTGCCTGGCGGCGGAGGGAAAGCTTCCCGACGCGGTGCTGGCCTGTGTGGGCGGCGGCTCAAACGCGATCGGTGCGTTTTATCACTTTATTGAGGACGAGGGCGTGAGGCTGATCGGCTGTGAGGCCGCGGGACGCGGCGTTGACACCTTCGAGACGGCGGCAACGATCGCGACCGGACGGCTTGGCATTTTCCACGGCATGAAGTCCTATTTCTGCCAGGATGAGTACGGGCAGATCGCGCCGGTCTACTCGATCTCGGCAGGGCTCGACTATCCGGGCATCGGGCCGGAGCACGCCTGGCTCCACGACACCGGCAGGGCGGAATATGTCGCGATCACCGACGATGAGGCGGTGGACGCCTTCGAGTACCTCAGTCGCATGGAGGGCATTATTCCGGCAATCGAGAGCGCGCATGCAGTGGCCTACGCGAGAAAGCTCGCCCCGCAGATGGGGAAGGACCAGGTCATGGTCATCAATATTTCCGGGCGCGGCGATAAGGACTGCGCGGCGATCGCACGCTACAGAGGGGAGGATCTCCATGAGTAATATCAGAAAAGCATTTGAAAATGGGAAAGCCTTTATCCCCTTCATCACCTGCGGCGACCCGGATCTGGATACGACCAGAGCGATTGTGCAGGCCATGGCGGAAAACGGGGCGGATCTCATCGAGCTTGGCATCCCCTTTTCCGATCCGACAGCGGAGGGCCCGGTGATTCAGGGAGCAAACTTAAGGGCCTTAAGCGGCGGCGTCACGACGGACAAAATTTTCGATATGGTCGTGGAGCTTCGGAAGGACGTGAAGCTTCCGATGGTATTTATGACCTACGCGAATGTGGTTTATTCCTACGGTACGGAGCGTTTCCTCGACCGTGCGGCTGCGATCGGCATGGACGGCCTGATTCTGCCGGACGTACCTTATGAGGAGAAGGCGGATTTTTCGGGCGCCTGCAAGGAGCGTGGTCTCGACCTCATCTCCCTGATTGCGCCGACTTCCCATGAGCGCATCACGATGATCGCGAAGGAGGCGGACGGCTTCATTTACTGTGTCTCCTCCCTCGGCGTGACCGGCATGCGCAGCGAGATCACGACCGACGTGGGCGCGATGGTGGAGCTCGTGAAAAGCGTTTCCGACATTCCGGCGGCGATCGGCTTCGGTATCTCGAACCCGGAGACGGCCGCGAAGATGGCCGCAAAGTCCGACGGTGTGATCGTCGGCTCGGCGATCGTAAAACTTATCGAGAAATATGGGCGCGATGCCGTGCCGTATGTGACAGAATTCGTGCGGGAGATGAAAGCGGCGATTTCATCTCCTCTATGATTTCTTACTGAGCATCGCCCGTTTCCGCAGCGTCGGGTCGAGGATCCGTTTGCGGATGCGCAGACTCTTCGGCGTGACCTCGAGGAGCTCGTCCGTGTCGATGAAGTCGAGGCACTGCTCGAGGCTTAAGACCTTCGGCGGCGTCAGCTTCAGCGCTTCGTCCGCGCTGGAGGAGCGCGTGTTGGTCAGCTTCTTCGTCTTGCAGATATTGATTTCGATGTCCTCGGCCTTGCCGGTCTGGCCGACGACCATGCCGGCATAGACCTTGACGCCCGGTCCGATGAACAGTGTGCCGCGGTCCTGGGCGTTGAAGAGACCGTAGGTGATGGACTCGCCGCTCTCATAGGCGATGAGCGAGCCCTGTCTGCGGTACTGGATGTCGCCCTTGTAGGGCTCGTAGCCGTTGAAGATCGTGTTCAGCACGCCGGTGCCTCTGGTATCGGTCATGAACTCGCCGCGGTAGCCGATCAGGCCGCGCGCCGGGATTGAGAACTCAAGGCGGGTCGTGCCGCTCGCGTTCGTCTGCATGTTCAGCAGCTCGCCTTTCCGCTGCCCGAGCTTCTGGATGACATTTCCGGAGAATTCTTCGTCCACATCGATGTAGGCCAGCTCCATCGGTTCGAGCTTTTTCCCCTTCTCATCATAGCGGTAGAGGACTTCCGCCTTGCTGACGGAGAATTCATAGCCCTCGCGGCGCATATTTTCAATCAGGACGGACAGGTGCAGCTCGCCGCGGCCGGACACCTTGAAGCTGTCAGTGCTGTCGGTCTCCTCAACACGCAGGCTCACGTCCGTGTTCAGCTCGCGGAACAGGCGGTCGCGCAGATGGCGGGAGGTCACATATTTGCCCTCCGTACCTGCAAGCGGGCTGTCGTTGACATTAAACTGCATGGCGATGGTCGGCTCGGAAATCTTCTGGAAGGGGATCGCCTGCGGATGCTCGGGGGAGCAGATCGTGTCGCCGATGTGCAGATCCGAGACGCCGGAGATCGCCACGATGGAGCCTACGGTCGCGGACTGTACGTCTACCTTATTCAGACCGTCGAACTCGTAGAGCTTGCTGATGCGAACCTTGCGCAGCTTGTCCGGATCGTGGTGGTTGACGATCGCCACCTCCTGGTTCACGCTGACGCTGCCGTTGTCCACTTTGCCGATGCCGATGCGGCCGACATATTCATTGTAGTCGATCGTGCTGATCAGCACCTGAGTCGGCGCCTCCGGGTCGCCCTCCGGCGCTGGAATATAGTCGAGAATGGTGTCAAAGAGTGGCACCATATTTTCGCCCGGCGTATCCGCGTCGAGGGAAGCGTAGCCGCCCTTCGCGGAAGCGAAGACAAAGGGACAGTCGAGCTGTTTGTCGGAGGCGTCCAGATCCATCAGAAGTTCCAGCACCTCGTCGATGACCTCCTTCGGGCGCGCTTCCGGGCGGTCGATCTTGTTGACACAGACGATGACCGGCAGATCGAGGTCGAGCGCCTTCTGCAGCACGAAGCGGGTCTGCGGCATCGGTCCCTCGAAGGCGTCCACGACGAGAATCACGCCGTTCACCATCTTCAGCACGCGCTCCACCTCGCCTCCGAAATCGGCGTGGCCCGGTGTGTCGACGATGTTGATTTTTACATCCTTATAAAAGACAGCGGTATTTTTGGAGAGAATCGTGATTCCCCGTTCCCGCTCAATATCGTTCGAGTCCATGACCCGTTCCGCGACCTCCTGGTTCGCCCGGAACACGCCGCTCTGCTTGAGCAGCTCGTCGACCAGCGTCGTCTTGCCATGGTCTACATGGGCGATGATCGCAATGTTTCTTACATCTTCACGTTTCATATTTATCAAACCTCACTTCCACAAACGACTCTACTTTACCATATTTTCAAGGAAAAACAAGCCCCCGTGTATATTTTTTCAAAAATTTGGAATATTTGGAAACAGCTTTACATATACTTTACAGACAAAGTACGAAAAGAGACGCTTCGTCAAACAGAAGGGAGAACAAAATGATGTCAGATAAGATGATCGAAAACAACCAGGTATCCATTGTAGGGGAGGTCGTGTCGGACTTTTCCTTCAGTCATGAGGTCTTTGGGGAGGGCTTCTACATGCTGAGTGTCTCGGTGAAACGCCTGAGCGACTCCTGTGATGTGATACCGCTGATGATCTCCGAGAGGCTGATCGATGTGAACGAGGATTACCGCGGCTCCTACATTCGCGCCGCGGGACAGTTCCGCTCCTACAATCGCCACGAGGAGAAGAAGAACCGGCTGGTGCTGTCGGTGTTCGTCCGTGAGCTGGAGTTCACGGATGAGGAAGTGGAGAACGCGAAAACCAACCAGATTTTCCTGGACGGCTATATCTGCAAGCCGCCGGTTTACCGTCGGACGCCGCTCGGGCGCGAGATTGCGGATATTCTGCTGGCGGTGAACCGTCCCTATGGGAAATCGGATTATATTCCCTGCATCTGCTGGGGACGGAACGCCCGTTTTGCCTCCGGTTTTGAAGTGGGCGGCCACACGCAGATCTGGGGCCGTATTCAGAGCAGAGAGTACATGAAAAAGATCGACGAGGAGGAGTCTGAGCGCAGGATCGCCTATGAGATTTCCGTGAGCAAGCTGGAGTATCTCGACGCCTGAGCGCGAAATGCTTGCTTTTTTTCCCAGTGCGGTGTATGATAAGAAAAATTCTTGTTAGTTTCGTATCCAGAAGTGTGAGGTACCCATGATGCAAGGAAAACTGCAGATCTACTGCGGAACCGGGAAAGGAAAGACGACGGCAGCGCTCGGCCAGGCGATCAAGGAGGCGAGCCGCGGGAAATCCGTTTTTGTCGTACAGTTTCTGAAAGGCAGGCAGCCGGAGGAGATCGGTTTTATTCAGCGGCTGGAGCCGGAGATCAAGCTGTTCCGCTTCCAGCGCCGGGAGGTCGCCTATGAGGACTTGAGTCCGCAGGAGCGCGAGGAGGAGAACCCGAATATGAAGAACGGACTCGCCTTCGCCCGCAAGGTTCTGGCGACCGGCGAGTGCGACGTGCTGATTCTGGATGAGATTCTCGGGTTGATCGAGTATGGGGTTGCTTTACATGAGGATATCCGTGCCCTGCTGGATGTCGCGGACGGGACGGAACTGATTTTCACAGGGATTCATCTGTGCCCGGAGGTGATGGACTGGGCGGACAGCGTGTATCAGATCACTACGCTGAAGGAGAGCTGAGCGCCCATCTTTTGGGTTGACAACAGGGACGGACAGGTGCTATAGTGTAAGCGTTACAGAGATAGAGGTCGCGCGAGTCAGGAGTAGGCTGAGGGATGTGTACAGGCACAGGAGAAGTCAGCCAAAAGGGGTGAGCGCCGAAAGGCCGGGCAGCCTGTGGGTTCGGTTCTTGGGCATAGGGTGAAGAACTCTATGACTGTCATCGTTTACAGATGGAGCGCTATCCGGATGAAAGAACGCAGGATTTCAGAGAGGCGCTGTCTATGACGCGCCTCTTTTATATTTGCCGTGAAAGCCACGGATGATGGTTTTCACATACTTACACCTGGAAATGATAGAAGGAGGAGATTGTATATGTCAATTTTTACAGGCGCCGGTGTGGCGATTATCACTCCCATGACCGCGACGGGAGAGGTGAATTATCCGAAGCTTGGAGAGATCCTGGAGTACCAGATTGCGAATGGTACGGACGCCATTATCATCTGCGGGACGACCGGTGAGGCGTCCACGCTGAGCCATGAGGAGCATCTCGAGGCGATCCGCTATACGGTGGAGAAGGTGGCGGGGCGGATTCCGGTCATTGCGGGCACCGGCTCCAACTGCACGGAGACGGCGGTCTATCTGTCCCAGGAGGCGGAGAAGTTCGGCGCGGATGGTCTTCTGCTGGTGAGTCCGTATTACAATAAGGCGACGCAGAAGGGCCTGATCGCGCACTTTCAGACGGTTGCGGAGTCGGTGGACATCCCGGTTATTCTCTACAATATCCAGGGGCGTACCGGCGTAAATATCGCGCCGGAGACGATCGCTTACCTGGCGAAAAATGTGAAAAATATTGTGGCGGTGAAGGAGGCCAGCGGAAATATTTCTCAGGTCGCGAAGATTGCGAAGCTTACGGAAGGGCTGGATTTCGATATCTATTCCGGGAATGACGACCAGATCGTGCCGCTTCTGTCGCTCGGCGGCAAGGGCGTGATCTCGGTGCTCTCGAATATCGCGCCGCGCGAGACGCATGATATTGTCGCGAAATATCTGGAGGGCGATGTGAAGGGAAGCCTGGAGTTGCAGCTGAAGGCTCTTCCGCTGATCGACAGCCTGTTCTGCGAGGTAAACCCGATCCCGGTGAAGGCCGCCATGAATCTGCTTGGCTGGGAGGTCGGCCCCTTACGTCTGCCGCTGACGGAGATGGAGGAGGCGCATCAGGAGCGTCTGAAGGCGGATATGGAGGCCTTCGGCATTAAGGCTAAAGGAGAACAGTGATGATAAGAGTAATCATGCATGGCTGCAACGGCTATATGGGGCAGGTGATCACCGGCCTTGCCCGGGATGAGGAAGATCTTGAGATTGTCGCGGGTATTGACGTTGTCGATAATCGGGATAACGGATATCCGGTCTACACATGCCCTGCGGACTGCCGGGAAGAAGCGGATGTCCTGATCGACTTTTCCAATGCAAAGGCGGCGGACTCGCTGCTCGCCTACTGCGCGGACAGAAATCTTCCGGTTGTGCTCTGCACGACAGGACTTTCTCCGGAGCAGCTTGAGAAGGTGAAGCAGACGAGCGAGAAGATCGCGGTGCTGCGCTCTGCGAATATGTCGCTCGGCGTCAATATTCTGCTGAAGCTTGTGAAGGAAGCGGCGGAGACGCTCGCACAGGCCGGTTTTGATATGGAGATTGTCGAGAAGCATCACAATCGCAAGCTGGACGCGCCGAGCGGCACGGCTCTCGCGCTGGCGGACGCCGCGGCGGAGGGGGCCTCGAACGGGAAATACAGCTATACCTATGACCGCAGTGCGCTGCATCGGAAGCGCGATCCGAAGGAGATCGGCATCTCGTCCGTGCGCGGCGGCACGATTGTCGGGGATCACGATGTAATCTTCGCGGGGACGGATGAGGTCATCACGCTCAGTCACAGCGCGTATTCCCGCGCCGTCTTCGGAAAAGGCGCTCTTGCTGCCGCGCGTTTCCTGGCCGGAAAGCCCGCAGGGCTCTACGGGATGGAAGACGTGATTGCATAAGAGAAACGAATAATTTTCAAAAAACTGTCCATACTGAGTACCAGCAGGTCAACGACTGTGTAAATCTTTACATGAAAAGGAGAGACATTATGAAACAGTGGAAGAAGTATCTGGCTGCGGTACTGGTGGTGATGACGGTGTTCGCGCTGACTGCCTGTGGCAGAAATGCGACGACGGACGGCACGGACGACAACAATGCGACGACTGCGGATGACGCAGCGGATGACGGCGGAACTTCCGTCGACGACATTCTCTTTGACACGGATGGCGACGGGGTTTACGATCACACGGATGTGGATGGCGACGGACTCCTCGAGGAGATCGGAAGAGACGCCGACGATGTGGTGGACGATCTGGTCAATGATGTCACTGGGGCGGGCGACTCGCTTGTGGACGGGGCTGACAACGCCATGGACGGCACCGTGGACGGAGCGGGAGACGCTGCGGACGGCGACGGCACGCTGGCAGAGTAGGAGACAGGACAGGGACAGGGGCAGCTGCGCAGGCTCATGAAAGGGCGGACGGCTGCCCCTGCTGATATATGGAGAAGGGATACATAGACATGGAATTTCGACCATGTATTGACATTCATAATGGAAAAGTAAAGCAGATTGTGGGCGGCAGCCTGCGGGATCAGGGAGACGAAGCCAGGGAAAACTTCGTCTCGGAGCAGGATGCGGCCTTTTACGCGCGTTTTTACCGGGACAGCGGCGCGCGCGGCGGACATGTCATTCTGCTGAATCATGAAGGAAGCGAGCATTACGAGGCCACGCGGGAGCAGGCTTTTTCAGCGCTTCAGGCTTATCCGGGCGGGCTGCAGGTCGGCGGCGGTATCCGCACGGATAATGCGGTAGATTACCTGGAGGCCGGAGCCAGTCATGTGATTGTCACCTCCTGGGTATTTCGCGACGGGAAGGTTGACTGGGAGCGCCTGCGGGAGCTTGCGCGGGCGGTCGGCAGGGAAAGGCTCGTGCTGGACTTGAGCTGCCGCAGGAAGGGCGACGCCTACTATATTGTGACGGACCGCTGGCAGCGTTTCACGGATGTGGCACTGTCCACGGCTGTGTTTGACGAGCTGGCCGCGTACTGCGCGGAGTTCCTGATCCACGCGGCGGATGTGGAGGGGCTCTCCCGCGGTACTGAGCGGCCTCTGGTGCGGATGCTCGGGGACTGGGACGGAATTCCGGTCACCTACGCGGGCGGCGTCGGGAGTTTTGAAGATTTAAGAGAGTTGAAAGAGCTGGGACGGGGCCGTCTGAATGTGACAGTCGGCAGCGCGCTCGACCTCTTCGGCGGGCCGCTGAATTATAAAGAGATTATGAAATTCATTGCACAGTAGCCTTTTAAATGGTATACTTTCCATATCAAAATGAAAAGGGGTGACGTTATGCGTTATATTATCAGCGGTAAAAACCTGGATGTCACAGAGAGCCTCCGCGGGGCGGTGATGGAGAAGCTGGGCAAGCTGGAGCGTTATTTTACTCCTGACACAGAGATTCACGTAACTCTGAGTGTGGAAAAGGAACGTCAGAAAATCGAGGTGACGATTCCGGTCAAGGGAAATATTATCCGTTCGGAGCAGTCCAGCACGGATATGTACGTCTCGATCGATCTGGTTGAGGAAGTGATCGAGCGCCAGCTGCGCAAGTATAAGAACAAGCTTGTAGCGCGGCAGCAGGATGGAGGGAATTTCCAGAAGGAATTTCTGGAAAAGGAAGCGGAGGATCAGGAGATTCAGATCATCCGTTCGAAAAAATTTGATATCAAGCCGATGTATCCGGAAGACGCCTGCATCCAGATGGAGCTGCTTGGACACAGCTTCTTTGCGTTTGTGAATGCGGAGACGGATGAGATCAACGTGGTTTATAAGAGAAAGGGCGGCACCTACGGTATCATGGAGCCGGACGTATAAGGGCATAGAAAATGAGTGTTTTCAGTAAATTATTTGGAACGCACAGCGAACGGGAGCTGAAGCTGATTAATCCGACGATCGACCGGATCGAACAGCTGCGTCCGCAGATGCAGGAACGAAGTGACGAGGAGCTGCGCGATCTGACGCGCCAGTATCGCCAGCGGCTTGCGGACGGCGAGACGCTGGACGATCTGCTGCCGGAGGCTTTCGCGACCGTCCGCGAGGCGGCGAAGCGCGTGCTCGGGATGGAGCATTACCGCGTGCAGCTGATCGGCGGTCTGATTCTCCACCAGGGGCGTATCGCCGAGATGAAGACCGGTGAAGGAAAGACGCTGGTGTCCACGCTTCCCGCCTATCTGAATGCGCTGGAGGGCAAGGGCGTCCACATCGTGACGGTCAACGACTACCTGGCGAATCGTGACGCGAACTGGATGGGAAAGGTGCACGAGTTCCTCGGCCTGACCGTGGGCGTCGTGCTGAACTCCTCGACGAAGGAGGAGCGCCGCGCGGCATATAACTGCGACATTACCTATATTACAAATAATGAGCTCGGCTTTGATTACCTGCGCGACAATATGGTGATCTATAAGGAGCAGCTCGTACAGCGCGAACTGCATTACGCGATCATAGATGAGATTGACTCGATCCTGATCGACGAGGCGCGCACGCCGCTCATCATTTCCGGACAGAGCGGCAAGTCGACGAAGCTCTATGAGCTTTGCGACTACGTGGCGCACACGCTGAAGCGCGGCGAGGCCAGCAAGGAATTCTCGAAGATGGACGCCATCATGGGCGAGGAGATCGAGGAGACCGGCGACTTCATTGTCAATGAGAAGGACAAGATCGTCCATCTGACCGCGGACGGTATCAAGAAGGTCGAGCAGTTCTTCAAGATCGAGAACCTCGCCGACGCGGAGAATCTCGAGATCCAGCACAACATGGATCTGGCGCTGCGTGCGAACAATCTGATGTTCCGCGACCAGGACTACGTGGTGAAGGACGACCAGATTTTCATCGTCGACGAGTTCACCGGACGCATTATGCCGGGCCGCCGCTATTCGGACGGTCTGCATCAGGCGATTGAGGCGAAGGAGCATGTGAAGGTGAAGCGCGAGAGCAAGACGCTCGCCACGATCACCTTCCAGAATTTCTTTAATAAATATAAGAAGAAGTGCGGCATGACCGGCACGGCGCTGACCGAGGAGCAGGAGTTCCGCGCGATCTACGGCATGGACGTTGTGGAGATCCCCACGAACAAGCCGGTGATCCGCCAGGATCTGCAGGATGCGGTCTATAAGACGAAGAAGGAGAAGCTCTTCGCGGTCTGCAACGCGATCGAGGAGGCGCACGCGAAGGGACAGCCGATCCTGGTCGGCACGATCACGATCGAGGCATCCGAGGAGCTGAGCAAGCTGCTCACGAAGCGCGGTATCCAGCACGAGGTGCTGAACGCGAAGTTCCACGAGCGTGAGGCGGAGATCGTTGCGCTGGCAGGACAGCACGGCGCGGTGACGATCGCGACGAACATGGCCGGTCGTGGTACCGATATTCAGCTCGACGAGGAGGCGAGAGCCGCCGGGGGACTGAAGATCATCGGCACCGAGCGCCATGAGGCGCGGCGTATCGACAATCAGCTGCGCGGACGTTCCGGCAGACAGGGAGATCCGGGCGAGTCCCGCTTCTATATTTCACTCGAGGACGATCTGATGAGACTGTTCGGCTCCGAGCGGCTGATGAGCATGTTCAACGCGCTGGGCGTGCCGGAGAACGAGCAGATCGAGCACAAGATGCTGAGCGGCGCGATCGAGAAGGCGCAGACGAAGATTGAGAACAACAACTTCGGAATCCGCAAGAATCTGCTCGAGTACGACCAGGTTATGAACGAGCAGAGAGAGATTATCTACGGCGAGCGCCGCCGGGTGCTCGACGGCGAGAGCATGCGGGATTCCATCTACAAGATGATTTCCGATGTGGTGGAGCGTGCGGTAGACGCTCTTATCGGCGAGGATCAGGAGCCCGAGGAGTGGGACCTGTCCGGACTGAACGAGACGCTGCTTCCGATCATTCCCTTCGAGCCGATTACGGCGGAGCGCCTGGGCTGTGGAAATAAGGCGGAGCTGAAGCATGCACTGAAGCAGGAAGGGACGAGGCTCTATGAGGCGAAGGAGGCCGAATTCCCGAATCCGGAGATGATCCGCGAGTTGGAGCGTGTGTTCCTGCTGAAGGTGATCGACCGCAAGTGGATGAACCACATCGACGATATGGAGCAGCTGCGTCAGGGTATCGGCCTGCAGGCCTATGGGCAGCGCGACCCGCTCGTGGAGTACAAGATGAGCGGTTACGAGATGTTCGACGAGATGACCTCGGGTATTCAGGAGGACACGGTGCGTTTGCTCATGCATGTGAAGATCGAAGAGAAGGCAGAGCGCGAGGAGGTCGCACAGGTGACCGGCACGAACAAGGACGAGTCCCTCGCGAAGAAGCCGGTGCAGCGGGCGACCGAGAAGGTCTATCCGAACGATCCCTGCCCCTGCGGCAGCGGAAAGAAATACAAGCAGTGCTGTGGAAGAAAGAGAGCATAAAGATACAAAGAGCCCTGTCTCCTGAGGATGGAGGCAGGGCTTTTTAAGACAAGGGGGATTCATGTATACGATCGTGATAGCGGACGACGAGGCCGAGCTGCGCGAGGCGCTGGCGCGGCGGATCGACTGGGCGGACTGCGGATTCGAGCTTGTGGGGGAGGCGGAAAACGGCGTGGAAGCGCTGGAGCTGGTCGAGAAGCTCGAGCCGGATCTGCTGCTGAGCGATGTGAAGATGCCGTTCATGTCGGGAATCGAGCTCGCGCGGGCAGTCCGGGAAATCCGCCCGGCGATGAATATCGCATTCCTGAGCGGTTTTGACGATTTCACCTATGCGCAGCAGGCGATTCAGTACAATATCATCAGCTACATATTGAAGCCGGTTTCTGCGCGGGAGATGACGGAGGAGCTGAAAAAAATCCGGGCGGAGATGGACAGGCGCTTTGAGTTTTTTACGCGGCAGACGGACGCGCGGGAGCTGCAGAGTCTGGATCATTTCCTGCTGCCGCTCATTCTGGACGAATTTCAGGAGGGCGGCGGGGAGCGCGAAAAGGAGCTGCGGGCAGAAGCCGTTCGCTGCGGCCTTCTGAACAACGCGGTGGATCAGCTGGCCTGCACGGTGATGGTGACCAGCTTTTTCGACGAGGACGGCGTCAACCGGACGACGGAGGACAGCCTGCACGCCGTACATAATATCGCGGAAAAATTCATGCACCACGCGGGATTCTTAAGCGGCGGGCGCGTGATTTCCCTGCTGCTGTCGACGCAGAAGGGCATGGATAAATACCTGCACATTATCGTGGATGATCTCTCCCAGAGCGTGAAGCGCGTGCTCTCTCAGACGGCGGCGATCGGCGTGAGCTGTACGAAGCCGGGCCTGACGAGCTGCCATGAGGCCTATACGGAGGCGGTGAAGGCGCTTGGCCAGACAAACGGCGCGGGCGTGCAGTATCTCTCCGATATCCGGCGTGTGGAGTCGCTGATGGCGGAGCACCGCATCAGCAGCGGTTCGGATCTCTGTGACCGGGCGCTCGAAGTAATCCGGAAAAAATTTGCGGACCCGGATCTGTCGCTGATCGCGGTCAGCTCGGAGATTGCGGTCAGCCCGAACTATCTGAGCGCGCTTATCAAGCGCTGCACCGGCAGCAATTTTGTGGAGCTGCTGACGCGGCAGCGGATCGAGACGGCGAAGGAACTGCTGCGGACGAGTTCGCTGAAGATCCGGGAAATCACGGAGCGCTGCGGCTACAGCGATCAGCATTATTTCAGCTATTGTTTCAAGAAATATGAGGGGATATCCCCGAATGTGTACAGGAGACAGCATGAAGAAGGGGAAAACGGGGACTAAAATTTCACTTTCCGCACTGATGACAGCGGCGGTCGTCCTGCTGGTGACCCTGATCCTGGTTTTTGTGCTGTTTTTTTTCGTGAGACTGTACGAGAATTCGATTACCAATAATTCGGTCACGAGCAGTGAGCAGGCGGCGCGTCAGGTGGTGAATACGGTGGAGAGCTATGTCGAGGACATGGAGGAGTACATCGGATACATCAGCGACAATATCACGGGCGCGTTTATGCTGGATGAGGAAATGCGGGAGGAATTCTTCGATCTCTATATGGCGCTTCGCTCGGAAGTTGTGGTCGTCTCGATCTACGACGAGGAAACCGGGCTCTTAAGCTGCTGGTCCGGTGAACAGGAGCAGAAGGAAAAATCGCTGCTTCTGCAGAATTTTGCTTACTGGGACGTCGCGGATGAGGAGGAAATCAGCATTTCAAAGCCTCATGTGGAGGCGTTGCTTGAGAGCTACTACCCCTGGGTTGTCACGATCGGCCGGTCGGTTGTGAGCAGCGATGGACACGGATACCGGATCTACATGGACATTCGTTTTTCCGGTATTTCCAGCTATGTGGACGATGTGGGAATGGGACAGCATGGCTACTGTTATATTGTGGATATGGACGGGACGCTGGTCTATCATCCGCAGAAGCAGCTGATCTACGCGGGGCTTAAGGAGGAGGAGACCGCGGATCTTAAGAATCTGGAAGACGGCTCTTATACTATCTCGAATGTCATTTACACGGTGCGGACGCTCGAAAACTGCAACTGGCGCGTCGTCGGCGTCAGCTATGTGGATGAGATGATCACGGACAAGGTGCAGAGCATGGCGGGTATCTGCATTGTACTGCTGCTGATGGTGCTGCTGACCGCGGCGCTGGTGGGCGGTCTGTTTTCCTGGGTGCTCGGGCGACCGGCGAAAAGGCTGACAAACGCGATGGCGGAGTTCGAGGGAGATGCGGAGAACTTTCACTTTGAACCGATCGAAGGCGCGGCTTCCGAGATTACGACGCTGTCGGAATCCTTCGGGCATATGGTTGTCCGCGTGCAGGAGCTGATGGAGAAGGTGCGGCAGGAGGAGATCTCCCTGCGGAAGACGGAGCTGAACGCGCTGCAGGCGCAGATCAATCCGCATTTCCTCTATAATACGCTGGATTCCATCGCCTGGATGTGTGAGGAGAACCGCTCGCAGGAGGCGGTGGAGATGGTGAATGCGCTGGCGCGGCTGTTCCGCATCAGCATTAGCAAGGGGCATGAGCTGATTCCGCTTGAGAAGGAAGTGCAGCATGCGCAGAGCTATCTGAAGATCCAGAATTACCGTTACAAGAACCAGTTTCATTATGAATTTGACGTGGAGGAGAGCTGCCTGCCCTATCTCTGCAACAAGATTACGCTGCAGCCGATCATCGAGAATGCGATCTATCATGGTATTGACCGCATGGTTGACGAGGGCGAGATCCGGATCGGCGTCCATGAGGAGGAGAACGCAATCCTGATGAGCGTAGAGGACAACGGCGTCGGCATGACAGCGGAGCAGTGCCGGGAGATCCTGCTGCGCGAGCCGGGCGACCGCAGCGGCATCGGCATCAAGAATGTGAACGACCGGATCCGAATCTACTTCGGGGAAGAATATGGTCTGCAGATCTTCAGCGAGCCTGATGTGGGTACGCGGGTCGAGATCCGGATACCGAAGCGGAAGGAGGAGGGCGAGTATGAAAATAAGTAAGCGTTTTAAGCAAGTTGCGGTGGTCGCTTTCGGAATCGTCCTTCTGGCCGTCTGTTATTATATGGGGATTCGCTACATCATCCGCAGTCTGATGCCGGTTGACGCTGCCTCCGAGGAGAGCAGCAGCCATTATGTGGTGCTGGTCGCGAAATCGACGGAGCCAAATTACTGGAAAACCGTGTTCGCCGGGGCGAATGTGGCGGCTACCGAGTATAACCTGACGCTCTCCTGCGAGGGACCGATGAGTGAGGAGGATTATCAGGCGCAGAACGAGATTATTGCGCGGGCGGTGGAGGACGGCGCGGAGGCGCTGATTTTCTCCTCCATTGATTACAATGCGAACGCGGAAGCAGTCGACGCCGCGGCAGCCGCCGGTGTGGAGGTCGTGGTCATCGACAGCGACGTGAACAGCGCGGCGGTCTCCTGCCGCATCAGTACGGACAACTATGAGGCAGGCAAGATGATGGCCTCGGCGATTCTGGAAAATGAAGCCGATGAGCTGAATGTAGGGATCATCAATTTCGATGAGAATACCGCGAACGGACAGCAGCGCGAGGAAGGGCTGCGCGACGGCCTCGCGGAGGATGCGCGCGCGCAGGTCGCAGGCATGGTCACCGTCATCTCCACGGAGGAAGCGGCGAAGGAGGCGACGATCGGGCTTCTGAAAGAGAACCCTGAGATCAATGTGGTCGTCGCGTTCAACGAGATCACGAGCCTTGGCGTCTGCTATGCCATGGAGGAGCTCGATGCGGGGGATGAGGTGATGGCGGTCGTCTTCGACAGCAACGTTACCTCGGTGGGTATGCTGGAGAGCGGCGCGGTGGATGCGCTGATCGTGCAGAGCCCCTACGCGATGGGCTATCTCAGCGTCGAGTGCGCCTACGAACTGATTAACGGAATTGCGCTGGAGTCCGACGCGGTGGATACGAAGACGACGGTTGTCACGCGGGAAAATATGTACGACGAGGAGTGCCAGAAGGTGCTGTTTACGTTCGACTAGAGCCATATTCAGAACAGCAGGCCACAGACCGCCTTCTTCGAAGGCTATATGCCGCTTACGCGTCATATGTCTGAGGCTTGATGGTTCTCCGCTTCGCTCCGGTCCGCGCAAAGCAGACGTCCCCCGGACGTCTTGCGCCGTTCCGCCCATCCCGAAATGGGAATACAGCCTTTAGCAGGTAAACCTGCACAGTCTGTATTTCCATTTCGATGCTGCTCTGAATTGTCTACAATAATAAATCGTACAAAAAAGTTAAAAATTTCAAAAGCTTTTTGCCTCCTTTTGTGCTATATTGATAAAGGCGGGGCAGACCCCGCAAATAGAAAAGGAGGATATAGTAAAATGAAAAAGAAACTTGTGGCTGCATTCTTGTGTGTAGCAATGGCGGCGACGCTTCTCGCGGGATGCGGAAGCAGCAGCTCCAGCACCTCGACGGAGACGACCGAGGAGACGACGGATGACGCCGAGGAGACCGCGGAGGAAGTAGTCGAGGAAGCAGCGGACGCCGTGGATCTGAGCGATGCTTATGTGGCGGTGTTCTACTACACCTTCAGCGACACCTACACCTCTTCTGTGCGTGCGGCTCTGGACGGCTATCTGGACGAGCTCGGCGTAGACTATGAGGACTTCGACGGAAACAACAGTGCGACGACGCAGAACGAGCAGGTTGATACCGCGATCGCGGCAGGCGCAGACCTTCTGATCGTGTATATCGTGACCTCCGGTTCCGTGGATTCTTCCCAGCAGATCGTGCCCCAGGCAGGAGCGGCTGACCTTCCGAGCCTCTTCGGCCTCCAGCCTAT
>JAJBTX010000020.1 GCA_020860645.1 Lachnospiraceae bacterium
AACCCCTGTTACCGCCGTGAAAGGGCGGTGTCTTAACCGCTTGACCATGGAGCCGGAATCTGTTTTTTTGTGTAAATATATGCCGTCGGCCGCCCCGACGACGGATTATATGTTACCATGAATCCGACCCAAATGCAAGCGTTTTTTAAAAAACATATCTTATACCCGTTTTGTATTAAATGTAAAGGGTATAACGCTGTTTATCCACGAAAGCGATACTTCCCCTTCCCATGTCCGGTCACCGGCTCTATAACGCCCTGCTCCATCATTTCCCGGAGCAGGGCCGAGCTTCTTGTCGCTCCCAATCCAAGCACCCGCTGAACATCAGACCTGCCGAATACAGTTCGCGGGCCAAGTGTGTCCAGCAATTTTCTGACATGAATGGCCGTTCTTGCTGTAAATCGTTCTTCAATGTTCACTTTTCGCTCTTCAATCTTCCCCTCAATGTTCACTTTTGGGTTCTCAATGTTCACTTTTTCCGGCACTTTCATGCGACCGTCAATATGCATAGTCCGATTATGAAGCGGGTGATTCTCATTCAACAAAAGATTGCGCAAAAATATTTCAAGATATTCCGTTGTCTCATGAATCCCATTTTTCAGATCATTATAATTTGCTCTGACCAGCGCGTTTCTAAAATACCATGCGTTTTCGGCAAAGATATCATTTGTTGTCTCAAAGCCAAGTGAACGAAGATATTTGATGAAAAAAACTGCTGTCGTTCTGGTATTGCCCTCGCCAAATATATGAATCTGCCACAATCTGGATATAAATACTGCCAGATGATGGATGATCTCATCCATAGAAAGATTCCGATATGAGAATTTTTTCTCCTCCGAAAAGTCATACTCCAGGGTCGCGTGCAGCTCAGAGGCGCTTCCGTAGAGCACAGTCGCTCCGTTCAGCACCCATTCCTTTTTTGTGATATTATAATCACGGATGCATCCTGCATAAGAATAGATACCTGTAAACAGCCTTCTGTGGATGGAAATGTACTCATTTGGCGTAAAGCTGAACGCCCGCTCGGATAAAATCGCCGCTATCCGCGCCGAAACCTTATCAGCTTCCTCCGTCCGGTCTTCCGTTTTGCGTGCGGAATTCTCCTCGTAATAGGCCTGCAATAATTGATCCGCTTCTTCAAAAGATATTTCGCCCTCAATATTCCGGACGGCAGTGTTTACCAGATATTCCGATGTTTTCAATCCGTCAACGGCCTGCAGGCCAATAGCGGTATGCCACGCATAGCCCTTCTCCCGTTTGTCCGGCTCGGACTCTCTGATATATTCCTTAAATGGGTCTTTATTCACGCTCGGTCCCCCGTTTTTCGTTTCGCCCTGCACAGGACTGCCTGCCAGCCATCACAGTAGCTCCATTTCCTGCATATCTCAACTATAATCATTATAACAGTCGGTTCCTGCTAATTCAATCGCAGATTCATGCATCAAAACAGGGAGCCTCAGCCGAACGCATCTGGCAAAGACTCCCTGTTCTTCATACCAATCTTATTTCATTTACGCTTTCACCGAAATGTTCTCGCCAACAAGCCCCAGCGGCGAGCCCTCGGGCAGACCGCCCTCCGGGTGGCCGATAAGCCACTTGTTTCTGGCGGTGAGCAGTCGGTCCTCCCAGCCCTCATGAGACGACTCGAGAGGCAGGTTCGTGTCCAGCGGCAGCACGACCGCCACCTGGAAACCGCTCGCATGTACACTGCACGGCGCGTAGTGGAGCGTCGTCGCGTAGAGCTCGACCGCCGTCCCCTTCGGCACGAGGAAAGCCTCGACCAGGGAGGTATCGTAGGTGAAATCGTCTGTCACGTCCTGCTGTGAGCCCACGAGAAGAATCGCATCCGTCCCCATCACATTGATCTCGGAGGAACGGTGATACTCCAGCGCGTTCAGAAGGTAGTTCTTTCCGTTGCAGTAGCCGATCTGGATCGGCAGTTCCCCGTAGCACTTACGCTGAAGCTCCGCGAAGACCGGCAGCTCCTCCAGCGCCTCCACGGAGGGTTCATAGACTACGTCGTCCGGCAGCGGCGTCTCTTTCAGGGCCTCCACCAGCCCGGAGAAATCGATGTTCTGCACGATCCGCCCGTATTTCCGGAAGGCCGGATCTGTCACTTTTTTAATTTCCATGCACTTCTCTCCTTCTATTGATTTCCACCAGTCAGGGGCGACACATTCTGCCGCCCCTGACCACATTAATGATATTACGGATTTCCCTGTGTTACGAGCAAATTACCTCGCCCCGCTCCTGCGGCTGGATACCACGTCGAAGATAACGGCGATCAGAAGCACGCCGCCCTTGACAACATACTGCCAGGAGTCGCCGATACCCATGATCGACATGCCCATGTTGATGACGCCGAGCAGGAGCGCGCCGATGATAACGCCGCCGACGGTTCCGCTGCCGCCGTAGGCAGAGGCGCCGCCGATAAAGCAGGAGCCAATGGCGTCCATCTCAAAGGAGGTGCCGGTCGAGCCGTTGACAGAGCCGACACGCGCCAGGCACAGGAGGCCGCACAGGCCCGCCAGAAGTCCCATGTTCGCATAGGCGATGAAGTAAACCTTGTTCGTATTGATGCCGGAGAGCTGCGTCGCCTTCTCATTGCCGCCGACCGCGTAGAAATAGCGTCCAAACGCAGTCTTGGAGGTGATGAAATTATAAATCAGGCAGACTGCCACAACCCAGATAAGCATAACCGAGACGCCCTTGTACTGCGTCAGCTGATAACAGTAGTACATCAGGATGACGGAAATCAGAATCGTACGGCCAAAGTCCGCGACTACGCTGTTCTGCTGATAGCCCTTCTTCGCCTTCTTCGCGCGCGAGGAGATCGCCCGGTAGAACAGGAACACGACGACGACCGCGCCGATCACCAGTGGGGAGAGAATCCGCGTATCATTGTCGAGCCCCGGAATTTTGATATAGGCCGTGAAGATATTCAGGAAGGACGCATTCTGCACTGACACAGTCTTGCTGTTCAGCACGAGACGACCAAAGCCGCGGAACATGAACATGCCGCCCAGCGTCGTGATGAACGGCGGGATGCGGACATAGCCGATCCAGTAGCCCTGCCAGACGCCGACCGCAAGACCGAGCAGCAGACAGATGATGATCGTCAGATATACATTAAAGCCCTGATTGGAGATCAGCACCGCCGCGACGCCGCCGACCAGACAGATCACGGAACCGACCGACAGGTCGATGTTGCCGCCGGTCAGGATGCAGAGCAGCATACCGCAGGCCATGACCAGCACGTAGCCGTTCTGCAGCAGCAGGTTGGACATGTTCTGCGCGTACAGAAGACGTCCGCCGGTCAGGAAATAAAACAGAATAAATACAACAACAAGGGCGATGACCATACTGTATTTGGTCAAAAACGCTCCCAGGCTGAACTGGGCGCCGTCCTGAGTTTCTTTTTTCGTCGACATAACTTTATACCCCTTTCCTCTACTTGTCAGCGCTGATGATATAGCTCATGATCTTCTCCTGCGTCGCTTCCTTCGCGTCCAGCTCTCCGCGGAGCTCTCCCTCGTTCATGACGTAGATGCGGTCGCACATGCCGATCAGCTCCGGCATCTCCGAGGAAATCATGATCACGGATTTCCCGTTTGCGACCATCTGATTGATCAGGCAGTAGATATCATACTTTGCGCCAACATCGATACCACGCGTCGGTTCGTCCAGAATCAGAATGTCCGGCTCCGCGAACATCCACTTGCCGAGCAGCGCTTTCTGCTGGTTACCGCCGGAGAGGTTGCCTACCTTCTGCTCGATGGACGGCGTCTTTGTGCCCATCTCCGCCGTCATATCGTCCGCCGCCTTCATCTCCGCTGCGGTGTCGATCACACCGTTCGTGCAGACCTTGTCAAGCCGCGCCAGCGTCGTGTTAAAGCGGATCGACTCTCCGAGAATCAGACCATTCGTCTTCCGGTCCTCCGTCACGTAGGCGATCTTGTGGTGAATCGCCTGCTCCGGCGTCTTTAAATCTACCTTTTCTCCGTTCAGATACAGTTCGCCCGTGATATCCGTGCCGTAGCTCTTTCCGAAGATCGACATCGCGAGCTCCGTGCGGCCTGCCCCCTGCAGACCGGAGAATCCCACGACCTCACCCTTATGTACATTGAAGGAAATATTGTCGTCGACGACCTTCTCGTGATAGAGCGGGTGATGGACCGTCCAGTTCTTCACCTCCAGGCTCACCTCCGGGCTCACATTGTGCTCGCGCGCCGGATAGCGGTCGTCCATCGGGCGTCCGACCATACCCTTGATGATACGGTCCTCGCTGAACTCGTCCACGCCCTTGACCAGCGTCTCGATCGTCGAGCCATCGCGGATGATCGTCGCCTTGTCCGCGCAGTAGATAATCTCATTCAGTTTATGCGTGATAATGATCGAGGTCAGTCCGTCTTTCTTGAATTCCATCAGAAGATCGAGAAGCATCTTCGCGTCCTCGTCGTTCAGGGAAGAAGTCGGCTCATCCAGAATCAGCAGCTTCACGTTCTTCGAGAAGGCCTTCGCGATCTCGACCAGCTGCTGCTTGCCGGTGCCGATATCCTTGATCAGCGTCTGGGCTGACTCCTGCAGGCCGACCTGCGCCATATGCTTTTCGGCCTCATTGTAGGTCTGGTCCCAGTCGATATTGCCGTATTTATTTTTCTTCTCATTTCCCAGGAACATGTTCTCGCCGATCGTCAGAAGCGGGATCAGCGCCAGCTCCTGGTGAATAATCACGATGCCCTCGGCCTCACTGTCTTTGAGCGTTTTGAACTCGCAGAGCTTTCCGTTGTAGTAAATCTCCCCCGTATAGCTGCCGACCGGATAGATGCCGGACAACACGTTCATCAGCGTGGATTTCCCCGCGCCGTTCTCACCAATCAGCGCGTGAATCTCGCCGCGCTCCACGACCAGATTGACATCGTCCAGCGCTTTTACACCCGGAAATTCTTTGGTGATGGATTTCATCTCCAGAATAATATCAGCCAAAAATTTTCCTCCTTTCTTACCTTCTCACTGGGAAAGGGCGGGACAGAAGCCCCGCCCTTTTTTCCAGGTCATATAGATATAGCGATATGAAAACTTTTTTACTGTACTGCTTTCAGATATCCGTCGTCGCCCATCTCATAGAGGCCGGTGTCGACAAGCTCCTCGAGGTTGTCCACCGTGATGACAGACGGAACCAGCAGGAAGGACGGGCACTTGTTGCCATCGGAGGTCTCATAGGACTCCGTATCATACGCGCAGTCGATGCCGAAGGAATCGATCAGGGACTCGTCGATGGTCTCGCCGTTCAGGATCGCCTGAGCCAGCGAAAGCGTAACGATGGACTCGTTACTGACGTTCTTGTACACGGTCATGGTCTGCACGCCGTCCACGATATTGGCAAGGTTCGCCTCGTCGCCATCCTGACCGGTGATCAGCACACTGTTGCTGCCCGCATAGTCGGAGGTGACTGCCTGCGCTACGCCAAGAGCGGTGGAGTCGTTGGAGCAGAGCCACACATCAAGCTGCGTGCCATCTGCATAATAGGAAGCAAGCACGTTCTGCGCTCTCTCAAGAGCGGTATCGGTGCTCCAGCCGTCGGTCGCAACCGTGTCGAAATCCGTCTGTCCGGATACAACATTCAGCGTACCCGCATCCATATAGGGCTGAAGGACATCGATTTCTCCCTGATAGAAATAACCGGCGTTGTTGTCAGCCGGATCGCCCGCGGTGATCTCCATGTTGTACACGGTATCGCCGGCATTGTCCAGATCAAGCGTCTCTACAATGAACTGGCCCTGCAGCGTGCCAACCGTGTAGTTGTCGAAGGATACGTAGTAGGAAACCGCATCGTTCATGATCAGACGGTCATACGCAATAACCGGCACGCCAGCCTCAGCTGCCTCGTTCATGCAGGTGTTCATCGTTTCGCCGTCGATCGCGGCCACGATCAGAAGATCCACGCCGTCCGCGAGCATGTTCTGGATATCGTTGACCTGCTGCTCGGTATCATTGTCCGAGTAGGTCAGGACAGTCTCATAACCAGCGCTCTGGAACTGCTCGTCCAGATAGGCGCCGTCACGATTCCAGCGCTCCAGGGACTGTGTCGGCATCGAGATACCAACCTTCTGTCCGCCAGACTCTGTGGAAGCGGCCTCCTCGCCGTCATCCGTGCTCTCCTCTGCCGCCTCTGTCGAAGCCTCCTCCGTGGAGCTCGAAGAGGAGCTGCCGCCGCAGGCCGTCAGCGCGGCTGTCATCGCGGCGATCAGCATGACACTAAGTAATTTTCTTTTCATCTTAAAGGTTCCTCCTTTTTTTGATAGCTTCACTATATCACGAAAGAAACAGGACAAATTTACGCTTTTCTGTACATTTCGCACAGGACTGCGCCTTCTTTTTTACAAAAAAACAGGACAAATTTGCGCTCCACAAATCTGTCCTGTGCAAAAAAATCCTGTGCCGCTCAGTTCCGGACATTCCGGTAAATATCGCTCTCCTCGTGATACTTTCCCGTGATGACCTCGTCCATATTTTCCTTCGTCACGGCAACAGGTTCAAGCTTCTCATAGGGGATGTCGTAGCTTCCGTCGCTGATCGTCTCCTCTGTCTCGATGGTCCCGTCCTGCGCAAGCTCCATCGCCAGCTCCGCCGCGCGTCTGGCGAGCTGCTCGACCGGCTTGTAGACCGTCATGCACTGCGTCCCCTCCACAATCCGCTGACAGGCTTCGAGATCGGCGTCCTGCCCGACGACGCAGACGCTGCCCGCGAGACGGCGCTCCGAAAGGGCGCGAATCGCCTGCCCGGCCAGGCCGTCATTCCCGCACATAATCCCCTCCAGACTTTCCCCGACGCCCATACTGCCCAGATACTCCTCCGTCACAGTGAAGCCGACCTCCGGTTTCCACTCATCCGCGTGCTCCACCAGCTCGATCTCGATATTGCTGCCTTCCAGCACCTCCGCAAAACCGCTCATGACCTGCGGCACGTTGTAGTCCACAAGCGGACCGCAGACCTGGATGATGGAACCCTCACCCTCCAGATGTTCCAGCATGTGCGCGGCCATCAGACGTCCGACCTCCACGTTGTCAAAGGAAATATAGAGATCCGTGTCCGCATTCCGGATCAGGCGGTCATAGGAGATGACCGGAATCCCGGCTCTTCTGGCGCGCGCCACGGCGTCCACCAGATCGTCGACCTCGTCGCCGCTCGCCACCTGGATGATCACGATCACGTCCATCTTCTTTTCTATAAAATAGTCCACCTGCTCGACCTGCTCACTCAGATCCCCGTTTGCACTCTGCACATTGACCTCCGCGCCGAGCTCCTGCGCCGCCGACACGAAGACGTCCCGGTCGCGCAGCCAGCGGTCGTTGACAAAGGAGTCGAAGGTGATCCCGATCTGTACCGCATCGTCCTGCTCCTCCTCCTGCGTGCTCTGCAGATTTTCCTGCGCGCAGGACGCCGTGAGAACGGTCAGCGCCCCGACCAGGGCGGCCAGCATACATATTTTCCTCATCGCTTCTCCCCTCCCCGGAATTCCGTCGGCGTCACGCCCGTATTCTTTTTAAAAATGCGGCTAAAATAATTGGGATCGCTGTAGCCGATCTGCGCGCAGATCTCCTTCATGCTCAGCGTCTCATCCTCCAGGAGCTCCTTTGCCCGCTCGATCCGCAGTCCGGTCACGTATTCCACAAAGTTGCTGCCGGTCTCTTCCTTGAACAGCTTGCTGAAATAGTAGGGACTGATATCGAGCTCCTTCGACATCTCGTCGAGTGAGAGATCCCTCTGAAAATTTTCCTGAATATAGCTCTTTGCCCTGGCTACGAGCTGATTTTCCCGCACGGTGTTTTTCGCGGACATATTCCGACACGCGTCCGCAAATTTTCCAACGAACCAGCCGCGCAGGTCGCTGTTTTTCTCTGCCCCGGTCACCAGCTCAAGATAGCTCCCCCTGTCGCTGAAGTGATAATCGAGCCCCGCGTTCATATAGGCCTCATGCTCCGCCCAAAGCACGAACTCCAGAATCTTCAGGCGCACATTTTCATCCTGCTCGTCGTAATTTTCCAGCATCCAGTCGAAATATTCCCCGGCGCTGCGCTCACAATCTTCGACTGTGCCCTTTTTCAGCTCCTCGAAAAGTCTGCGTTCGAGCTCGATCGGATACTCCTCGTCATAGCGGCACTGGATGGGCAGGTCGTCCACATGGGCGACGCTGCCGGTCGAACTCGCAAGCGCCTTGAGCGCCCCCTCATAGGACTCCATGCTCTCGCCCAGGCTGCGAATCTGGCCGATGCCGATGCGGAAGGCAATGTCCATGCTGCGCTTCAGCCTGCGCGCCAGCTCCCGGCAGGTGTCGATCATGGCGATGCGCTCCTCGTAGCCAATGCGGGTCTTTTCCATCGGAAGAAAGACCGGTATCCGGTTCGAGAGCACAGATCCGACGACGCTGCCCGGGAAGGTCTCCTTGATGAGCTCCCGCACCCGCGTGTAGTTCATCTGTGTCCGCACGCCGGCTCCGACCGCGTTCGTCATATGGCTGCCCTTCTGGTCGTCCCCCATGACGAACACCAGCATGCAGCCGTATTCCGCCTTCAGATTCAGCAGAAGCTTATAATTCTCCGTATCCTCCGCGGAGTATTCCTGGAACAGCAGCGCATAGATAAAACCATTTTCGATTATGGGAGCGACCGTCTCCATCTTCTCCTTGATCAGCAGGTTTTCACTGCGCTTCCGCCGTCTGGAATCGACGCTGCGCATCGCCCGCTCCAGCACCTCGACGATCACGGCGGAGCTGAAGGGCTTGTTCAGATACTCGAGCACGCCCAGGTTGATGGCTTCCTTCGCGTAGTCGAATTTGTCGTAGGCCGACAGAATGATGAATTCCACCGCCGGATTATTTTTCCGGATCTCCCGGATCGCCTCCATACCGTTGATACCGGGCATCTGGATATCCATGAAAATAATGTCCGGTACAAGACGCTCCGAGAGCTCGATCACCGCACGGCCAGTCCGGGCCGTCTCGATCTGGCACTGATCCGGAAAGTTCTTCTCTATGATCATTTTCAGGGAGTCAAGTACGATTCCCTCGTCGTCCGCCAGTATTACCCGGTACATGCGCTTTCCTCCTTCGGTATGGTGATCAGGATCTCCGTCCCCTTATCCTTTCCTTCGCTGAAGATCTCCAGCTTCGCGCCTTCCTTATAATAAAGCTGCAGCCGCTCCATCACGTTCCGCAGCCCCACGCCGTTCGAGCCCGACGTAGCCGGGTCGCTCTGGATCGTCCCCTCGAGCACCTCGCGGATGCGCGCTTCCTCCATGCCGTTTCCATTGTCCCAGACGCTGATGCAGATCGAATCTCCCTCCTGATAGACGTCCAGCTCGATGCGCCCCTCACGATCCAACCCGCGGATTCCGTAGTTCACAGAGTTCTCGACGATCGGTTGCAGAATCATGCCTGGCACGCGCACATCGAGCAGACTCTCGTCGATCTCCTTTCGAAAGAGAATTTCACCGGAAAACCGCACGTTCAGGATATAGACATAATTGTCGACCAGCCGGATCTCGTCCGCGAGAGCCGCATCCTTCCCGTTCATGCGGACATTGTAGCGGAAAAATTCCGCGGTATTTTCCAGAAAACATTCGGTCCTCCCGGCTCCCTCCATCATCGCGAGCTGCACCCCCGCGTTGAGCGTATTGAAGAGGAAATGTGGATTGATCTGCGCCTGATAATACTTGAGCTGCGCGTCCTTCAGATGGCTCTGCATCATCAGCTCACGCTCCATCATCTCCGTCTCGTGCTCCATCATCTCCCGCAGCTGCTCGATATAATCGCGGATGCTCACAACCATCTGGTTGAAGGCGCCCGCCACGATGCCGACCTCGTCCTGAGAGTGGACCTCCACCTTCTGAATATCAAAATTTCCCTTCGCCACCTCGTCCGCGGACTGCGCGAGCTGGTGCAGCGGGGCGATCGCCGACCTCGTCGTCACTAAGACCACGACGGTGCTTCCGAGAATCACGGCAATCAGTACAACCAGACTGAAAAGCTCCATCCTCTGCAGGGAACGGCGAAGAGTCTGGTAAGTGTCCGCGTTCGCCTTGAACTGCTCGTTGTTCAGGCTGTAGACGTAGGTGTGAATCTCATCACAGAGCGCGGCAGCCTCCTCATAGAGCGTACCGTAGAGCTCCACATTCCGGTTTCGCTTTGCCTGGACGACCTCCGAGGCCGTACTGAGATAACTGAGGGAAAGATTGCGGATATTTTTCTGCGCCAGCAGAATCGGATTGTCCGTGGCCTGCGTATTCAACTCTCCCAGCAGATCCCGGTACGCCTGATCTGTCCGATAATAGGACTCGAGCGCCTCCGTACTCTTCGTATTCAGATAGTCCTCCATACTCTTCTGCACGTCGTCCAGCGCATCGCCCAGATCATTGAGGCTCACATTGCTGACATAGACCTGCTCGACCCGCCCGGTCATATCGTTGATCATCACATAGATGCACAAATTGACCAGCAGCACGATCGCCGTCGTCAGGGCAAAGAGAAGCGTCAGCTTCTGCTGCAGCGTGAGGTTGTTCAGTTTTCGGCTCACTGTCTTCACTGTCCTCACTCCTCACTCAGCAGCGCTTCCGCCTCAGCGGAACCCAGCAGCCGGATGTCGACCGCCAGATAATTGTTGGTATAACCGGTCTCGTCATACTCGTCCAGAGCCTGCACGCACAGCGCGCCCATCTGCTCGGCGTCAAAGGTGATCGTCGAGGCGACGATTTCCTTCGACACGGCTTCCAGTATCACGTCCGAATCGTAATAGCCGAGAATTTCCACCTCTCCGACCTTGTTATAATCTACCGCCGCCTGATAGGCGCAGCGGGTATAGACCTCATTCAGACAGACCAGGACATCCGGCAGCTCCTCCGTATCAAGGAAAATATCCCGGATCGACTCCTCCGGGCTGAAATCCCTGCTGTTGTCTATCGCCGCGCTCTCCACGACGACCGGAGCGTCCGCGCCCAGACTTTCCTCCAGCGTCTCGCGGATGGCGAGAAGAATCAGGTTCTGCGAGGCATCCTGGGCATCTGCATCCAGCAGCACCATCACATCCCGGATACCGGAGCTCTCCTGTTCGTTCATCATATCCAGAATCTGCCGGGCATATTCCTGTCCGATGCTGTAATTGCTGCAGCCGACGAAGCACTGTCTGCGGCTTCCCGTGCTGTCCTGCAGCACGGTCACCACCGGAATCCCGGCCTCGACCGCCTCGTCGATCAGCGCGATCGTCTCCTCGTCCTCATCGCCGGTCGTGATGATGCCGTCGACAGAAGCCCGGATCGCCAGGTCGAGGATCTGATTTCTCGTATAGGATACGGCAAGGCTCTCACCAAAGCGCTCCACATAGATCCCCCGCTCTTTTCCCTCCAGCAGCGCGCTCTCGTAGACCCGGTCCCAGAGCTCGCTGTCCGTGCCGTCCGTAATCAGCGCATAATGCCGCTCATAGGTCTCGTAAATCTCGCTCTCCCCGATACCGGAGTGAAACACCGTCCAGGCAAAACCGCAGCCGCTCAACACCAGCAGGGTGAGGAGCGCGAAAAGGCTGATCCATCTCTTTCTCATAATTCCCCATAACACTTCAGAACAGCATCGAATCGGTAGCCTGCTGTTCTGAATCCCACTCTTCATGATGGATGTCCCGCGCAGAACAGTCTGCGCGGGACGATTTTTATACGCTTAGCTTCAGGCGAAGGGATTCTCCGTCGGATAACGAACGCCCGCGGGCTGGTTGTAGCCGATGTCCTTCACATCCACGCCGATGTACTTGAAGACCTCGTAAAGCGCCTTTCCATAGTGGCCGAAGGCGACCGCGCCGTGATGCGGGAAGTTGCCCTCGATCAGCACGTGGCGGTAAAAGCGCTTCATCTCCGGAATCGCGAAGATACCGATGCCGCCGAAGGAACGCGTCGCCACCTGAAGCACCTCGCCGTTCGCGATGTAGGCGCGCAGCTGGCTGTCCGCCGTACTCTGCAGACGATAGAAGGTGATGTCGCCCGGCACGATATTTCCCTCGAGCGTGCCCTGTGTCACCTCCTCCGGCAGGCTTCTGGCCATGATGAACTGATACTTCATCTCGCAGGAGGAGAGCTTCTTCGAGCAGGTGTTGCCGCAGTGGAAGCCCATGAAGACGTCCGTCGCGGAGTAATCGAATTTTCCCTTGATGTCCTCATTGTAAAGATCGTAAGGCACCGTGTTGTTGATATCGAGCAGCGTCACGATGTCGTCGCTCACGCAGGTGCCGATGAACTCGCTGAGCGCGCCATAGATGTCCACCTCGCAGGAGACCGGGATGCCGCGCCCGGTCAGGCGGCTGTTCACATAGCAGGGCACGAAGCCGAACTGCGTCTGGAAGGCCGGCCAGCACTTGCCGGCGATCGCCACATACTTGCGGTAGCCGCGGTGCTCCTCGACCCAGTCGAGCAGCGTCAGCTCATACTGCGCAAGCTTGTGGAGCACTTCCGGCTTCTTATTTCCCTCGCCAAGCTCCGCCGCCATATCCGCCGCGACCTCCGGAATTCTGGCGTCGCCGTCGTGCTTATGATAGGCCTCGAAGAGGTCGAGTTCAGAATTCTCCTCGATCTCGACGCCCAGGTTGTAGAGCTGCTTTACCGGCGCGTTGCAGGCAAGGAAATTTAAGGGGCGTGGGCCGAAGCTGATGATCTTCAGCTCAGAAAGGCCGATGATCGCACGCGCGATCGGCACGAACTCGTGGATCATGTCCGCGCACTCGTCAGCGGTGCCGACCGGGTACTCGGGTATGTAGGCTTTGATATTGCGCAGCGCCAGGTTGTAGCTCGCGTTCAGCATGCCGCAGTACGCGTCGCCGCGGCCGCTGGTCAGATTCTCTCCGCTCTCCTCCGCGGCAGCGACGAACATCTTCGGGCCGTCGAAGTGCTTCGCGAGCAGCGTCTCGGAGATCTCCGGTCCGAAATTGCCCAGATAAACGGCCAGCGCGTTGCAACCTGCGGCCTTGATATCCTCCAGTGCCTGTACCATGTGGATCTCGCTCTCCACGATGCAGACCGGACATTCATAGATCTCCGCCGCGTCGTATTTCGCCGTGTAGGCGGAGACCAGCGCTTTTCTCCGGTTCACGGAGAGCGTCTCCGGAAAACAGTCGCGGCTGACCGCCACGATGCCGATTTTTACTTTGGGAATGTTGTTCATGATGTAATCCTCCTGTCTCACTTGATAATTTCGAACAGCGGTTTGCAGGCGGGGTAAATCTGCCTGAACTGCTGATACCGCTCCTCATACTTCGCAGCCAGCTCCGGCTCGGGCTCCACGGTGTCGATCACCCGCACCAGCTTCGCCGCTGCTTCCTCCACGCTCGCGTGCTCGCCGCAGGCCACCGCCGCGAGCATCGCGCCGCCGAGCGCCGGACCCTCCTCGTTCTCGACCACATCCACCTTGATATTCATGATGTTCGCGATCATCTTCTTCCAGAGCGCGCTCTTCGCGCCGCCGCCGCAGATCTTCGTGCGCTCGATTTTGATTCCCAGAGATTTCGCCACCTCAAAGGAATCCCAAAGCGCAAAGGCCACGCCCTCGAGCACCGCCTGCGTCATATCCGCACGCGTCGTATCCATCGTCATCCCAATAAAGGTTCCCCGCGCGTTCGGATTATTATGCGGAGAGCGCTCGCCCATGAGATACGGAAGGAAATAAACGTGGTTCTCGCCCAGCTTCGTGATCTGCGCCTGCTCCGCCGCGTAATCCTCCGTCCCGATGATGTCACTGAGCCACCACTTATTGCAGGAGGCCGCGCTCAGCATGCAGCCCATCAGGTGGTAGTGCCCGTCCGCATGGGCGAAGGCATGCAGCGCATTATTCCTGTCCACACCGAATTTCTCCGAGGAGATGAAGATCGTGCCGCTCGTGCCGAGGGAAATATTGCACATGCCCTCGCCGACCGTGCCGGTGCCGACCGCAGCCGCCGCATTGTCCCCGGCGCCCGCCGCCACCTTCACGCCCGCCGGCACGCCGAGCTCCGCCGCCACCTCAGGAAGCAGCGTCCCGACCGTCTCGTAGGACTCGTAGACCTTCGCCATCTGCTCCTCGTGGATTCCGCAGATCTCCAGCATCTCCTGCGACCAGCAGCGGTTTTTCACGTCGAAGAGCAGCATGCCCGAGGCGTCCGAGACATCCGTGCAGTGCACGCCGGTCAGGCGGTAGGCGATGTAGTCCTTCGGAAGCATGATCTTCGCGATGCGCGCGAAATTCTCCGGCTCCTTGTTCTTCACCCACAGCACCTTCGGCGCGGTGAAGCCGGTGAAGGAAATATTCGCGGTATACTCCGAGAGCTTCTCCTTCCCGATGACATTGTTGAGATAGTCGCACTCCTCATACGTGCGGCCGTCGTTCCAGAGCAGCGCCGGACGGATCACGCGATCCTCGCTGTCCAGGATCACCAGGCCGTGCATCTGTCCGCCGAAGCTGATCCCTGCGAGCTGCTCCCCGTCAAAGCCGTCCAGCAGTTCCTTCAGACCCTGGATCGTCTGCGCATACCAGTCCTCCGGATTCTGCTCCGACCAGCCCGGATGCGGGAAATAGATCGGATATTCCCGGGAGACAATCTTCAAAATCTGACCCGCGCCGTCCATCAGCAGCAGCTTCACCGCCGAAGTGCCCAGGTCAACCCCGATGTAGTACATACTCTGCCCCTCCTTGTCTTCTTTCCGTGCTCGTGCACGGTCTCTATGCTCATTATACACCAGCCTGTTAATTTTTTCAACAGACAGGCTTCATTTTCCGGATTTTCGTGAATTATGCACAATTTTCTATGGATTTTTCCATTATTAAGGCTTCATTTTTGGCTATTCTTCTGAATAATTTTCGAAAATCCGGTTTTCAAAAAGTGTTCGTGCACGGTTCGCTCGATTGACTTTTTTTCTGTTTTCCTGTAAGGTGGTGATACAAGGATTGTGAGATAAGAGAGACAAAAAATATGACTACTATCAAGGACATCGCGGATCTGGCCGGCGTCTCCCGCGGGACCGTGGACCGGGTTCTCAACCATCGCGGCGACGTCAACCCGAAGACCGCGGCGAAAGTAAATGAGATCGCGCAGGCGCTGAACTACCGCCCGAACAAGGCCGGACTGGCACTCGCAGCGCAGAAGAAGAAATATAAGATCGGGGTCGTGCTCTTCAGCGAGAACAATCCTTTTTTTGACGAGGTCATGGAAGGGGTGGAGCAGAAGTTCGAAGAGCTGATAAGCTACGGCATCACGCTCGTGACGCGCCGCGTGGAATTCGACGCGGCGGAGCAGCTCGCCGCGGTCGATGAGCTTCTGGAGGAAGGCATCCACGGGCTGATTCTCGCCCCCTACAACGACGCATCCATCCGGACAAAAATTGACGAACTGGCGGACGCGCATATTCCCGTCGTCACCGTAAATACGGATATCGACGGTTCGAAGCGCGTGGCCTATGTCGGCAGCAATTATGTGCAGGGCGGCTGTATGGCCGCCGGACTCTTCGCGCTGATGACCGCCGGAAGCGTAGAGCTCGGAGTCGTCACCGGTTCCGCCGGGGTGCTCTGCCACTCTGAGCGTGTCCGTGGCCTCGAGGAGACGCTCGCGGCGTCCTACCCACGCATCCGCATCGCCGGGATCGTCGAGAACCATGACGACGACATTGAGAGCTACCGCGTCACCCGGGAGCTGCTGATGCAGCACCCCTCCATCGACGCGCTGTTTTTCGCCGCGGCCGGCGTCTACGGCGGCTGCCGCGCCGTGCAGGAATCCGGCCTGCATCCGAAGATTGTCACCTTCGACGACGTGCCCACGACGCTCGACATGCTGAAGGACGGCGTGATCTCCGCCACCATCAGCCAGCAGACCTCCCGGCAGGGCTCTCTCTCGCTGGATATTCTCTTCGACTGCCTGACCGCCGGACTCACCCCGGAGCGCGAGAGGAATTACGTGGAACACACCATCCGGATCCGGGAGAATATTTAGCGCTCATATTATATGTGCACATTGCACAAATAATATGAACATTCTGTAAACACAGCTGACATCTGCGCCTTTCCGCGCTATACTATACCCAACTTCTATTGTTTCCGGGCAACCCGCCCGCATATCCCAACGATCATTTTGTGCAGAGAAGAATGCCTGCCCCGGCATTTTTGCCTGTTCATTTATGAAATACTATGCTAGAATAAAGGAGAGCACACATGGAAAAAAGTAAAAAGAACACACCGTCGTTACAGGAGTTGAACCTTGTCGATCGTTTCCTGTTTGATGAGGTCATGGAGGATTCCAGCACACATCGGGATGTCCTGAGCATTATCCTTGGGAGGGATATCTCCCTTCTGAATGAGTCTGAGACGGAAAAAGAGGTTCGCATCTCGTCCCTGGCACGCTCCATCCGTCTGGACGTATTCGCAATTGACGAGAACCAGGACGTCTATGATACAGAGATGCAGAAGGTTCGGAAGCCCGATCTGGCGAAGCGCAGCCGTTATTATCAAGGGATCATTGACACCGGTATCTTAAGTCCCGGCGTGCTGGACTACAATTTACTGAACAATACATACATTATCCTTATCATGACCTTTGACCTGTTTGGCTACGGAAAATACTGTTACACTTTTAAACCGGTCTGTCAGGAAGTTCCCGAATGTATTCTGAAGGACGGTGCGACCCGCCTGTTCCTGAACACTCGCGTCAAGAATGAGGCCGAGGGATCGGCAGAGCTCGTAGAGTTCCTCCACTATGTCGAAAATACAACAGACCAGGCGGCACAGCATTCGAACAGCGAACGGATTCACCGGATTCACAAACGTGTGAAAGAAGTTCGCCAAAATGAGCCTGCAAATAAAAAGTCAAGAGGAAAATGAAAGATTTTCAAATAATTTCTG
>JAJBTX010000032.1 GCA_020860645.1 Lachnospiraceae bacterium
AAATAAAATACAGTCAAATATAAGGCAATACCTGTATGTAAAAAATTTAAACGGCCTGAACTTTGTAGAAATAAGTCCCTTTACCTGACTCTGAAAGCAAAAATTTTCGTAGTGATAACTTGCTGAACCATCCAATAGCTCTTTCTTATAAAGACGCAAACAGGCATTAGCCCACTCATCATCAGGAGAATACTTTCGCACGAAATACTCCAGGGTCTGAATGTATTTCATTCGATATGAATTATTCTCTTTAAAAATTGGATGTCCTTCCAGCATTTGCGCAATTCCAAGGAAACTTCTGTCCATATTTTCACTCCTTTTTATTTTCTGTTTTTTGTTTTGTCTCTATTTTCTGTATATACCCCTGTCCCCGCATCCACATCTCAATCCCCGTGCCGAACACCTCCGCCGTCACGGTGTACACGCCGTCCTGCTCCGAGAGGATCTCCGCCGTCGGCAGTCGGTCCAGCACCGCGTTGATATCCGGTCCGGAATAACGGAACTTCACCCGGTGCAGCCGACCACCGTACATAAACTGCACGCGCTTGCGGAATTCTCCCTCCTCGAAGCGCTCCGCGTAGGGCACGGAGAAATGCTCATCGAGCACTTCCACCTCCTCCAGCCGGTCGATCCGGTAGATCGTCGGGAAGGGATCGTCCGGATTCAGGAACTCCTTCTCGCGATCGATATCCTCGATAAAGGCGGTCAGGTAGAAGTAAAATTCCGAGAACATCACGCCCACCGGCTTCAGCCTGCGGACGACCTCCTCCTGATTCTTCAGCTTTTTATAACGAATCCGAATGATGCGCTGCTCCTTCACCGCGCGCTCCAGCTCCCAGATGCGGTCCAACAGCTTTTTCCCGTGGCGCAGCTCGATATAATGATACATCTCGTCACCGATGTATTCGCGCACGAGCTTTCGGTCTTCCTCCCCACTGCACGCGTTTGCAAGCTTATGCAGGATGGGAAGAAGCTCGTCCTTCACGAGCGCGCGGCTCTCCAGCAGAATCTTGCACACGGCGAGAAGCTCCTGCGGCTTTAGCTGCCGCTCGACGACCGTCTCCAGGCGATAGCCGCCGGAAGCTCTGTCATATTTGACGGCCTGCTGCTCGCCTGTCTCGCTGACCTGATCCTGCAGAAAGCCCTGAATATCCGCGAGATCTCTCTGTATCGTCCTGGGATTCACGCCGAAATCCGCGCTCTCCTGCGATTTGTAGATGGTGCGTCCCTCCCTCAGCCGTGTATAAATCGATAAAATCCGTTTTGACTTGTCATCCAGTCCATGCTCCATTGCACATTCCCCGCTTTTCTTTGATAGTCCCAGTATACATTTTCACATGGACATAATGTGTCATTGTCCAAAAAATCTTCACGTAAAATTTCAGATTTTTTACCGGCTGACAGCCTTTGTCATCCACGGACATATTTTTTCTATCTTGTCCTGTTTTAGGACAATTCTTGCCGTCCCTTAGTATATCATCAAAATTGTCCTTTCACAAGACAATCGGAGGAATCATGGCGCGAATCATCGAGGGAACGCAAAAAAATATCGTCGGCGAAAAAGTCAGACAGCTGCGCCAAAAACAGCAGCTGAGCCAGCAGGATCTGTCCGCACGACTGGAAACCTACGCGATCTATGTCTGCCGCGGCTCCATGTCCAGAATCGAGGACGGCAGCCGCACGGTCACGGACATTGAGCTCTATGGCCTCTCACAGGCACTGGAAACACCGGTGGAGGAGTTTTTTAAGAGCTAGGCGAAGTTTCCCGTCCCACTCAGATTTTCGGTAAGCGTTTACTCTGTATGTATTATACGTTACCCTGACGGCTGTTTCAATTCTTTATATCAGATTTTCGTAAAATAAAAAGAGGACAGTAACGCCGAGGTGTTACCGTCCCCCTTCATGACTGTTTGAAACCCTGAACCACCGCCTCCACCAGTATCTTGTCCCCTATCTCTATCTCATGAACGCCGATCTTTTTATTTTTATTAAAGTTAAAGCTGAGCATGTATCCCTTATCGAGGTGATAATATTCCAGATAATCGGCAAGCTGCCGCTCCCCGCGCTCGTTATAGGCGTTTCCATGCCAGATCTTCAGCTCGCACACATACTGTTTGCCCAGATAGTCGATAATCACATCGGTGCGCTCCTGATTGCGGGTTCGGGACTCTATATAATAGTTCCCGGTTCCGTTGATAATCGGACGAAGATACAGCAAAAAGTACCTCCTGCCATCGTCCTCTATGAACTTCTGCGTCTGATCGCCATACAGATCGCTGAACGTCTGCACAAACCGTTCCAGAATCAGCTTCATATCCAGCTGATTGTTCTTGATAAACTGATATTTTTCCCTGTCACCGCGCAGGAAAAGCTCAGACTCCCGCATTTCCGGCGATGCAAGAAAGGTATCGTAGAGCTGTGTCTCAAAGATGCGGTTTGCCACCACCACGGCCTTATTCTCAATACGGATAAAGCCATACATCAACGCTGTCTGAATTGCCGGGTCGTAACGGTTGTAGTTCACCGGTTTCCCATCCATCAGCAGGGAGTAAAGCATTTTCCGGAGCTCCGGATACGTGTCCAGCTTATCCTGCAGGGATTCAAACAGCATATTGGACTCTTCATAAATACGGCTGACAGCCCGGGCGACGCCCTCCGCCGTCCACGCAGCGCTCTTGTCCGGGAATGCATCTGTCCCGCAGATCTCTTCATCCAGATATTTACAGATACTGGATACCAGCACCGGATAACCGGAAGTATAGTCATAAATCAGCCCGGCGACCGCGCTCACGTCCATTCCCGTTTCATAATCTGCCTCATATTCCCGCAGCATTCCGGCTATATCCTCCGCTGAAAAGCTCATATCCAGAGAAAAGACGGACGCAATATTCCAGGGACTGTTCGGCTGATGATCCGATTCCGAGCGCAGCTTCTGCTTGACATTGCGAATATCCTGCACACCGGCCAGAATGATCGACTGGAAGGTCGGCATGATATCCCGGTGAAGATAGCCGCTTCGCAGCTGTGAGAGGAAATCCAGAAACACCTGAAAATCCGACGCCGTGTCCACCTCATCGATCAGGAGCACTAACGGCCTCTCCGATCTGGCGCAGCATTCGCTCAATGCGAGAAAGAGCTTGCGCAGGCTTGTTCTGGGAACTTCCCCATTCGCAAATTTCTGCAGTGCCTCCGCCGTTGTCTCCTCAATGCTGTCATTTCCCCTGATATTGAGGCAAAATTCTCTGGCAAAAGCCTCCGTAAAGGCTTCGACGTCTGCAAATTCTGACGAATCCAGATTTTGAAAATCAATACTGACAACGACATACTTCTCCCGAAGAGCATCCGCAAGCAGGCGCAGCGTCGTGGTCTTTCCATACTGCCGCCCCCGATTGAGCGTAATATAATCTCCGCGGTCTATCATCGTCTCAATTTCCTGCAGACGCTTTGTAATATCAACCATATAATGAATTTCCGGCCTGCAATTACCGGTTACATTAAATCTTTTCGCCATCCTGCCCCTCCAATGCCGCTACCCTGCACTTCTTGCGGTGAAACGCAATCCCACAGCGATACACCTCTTCCACTTCCGAATCGTCGAAATATTCGTCATACTTCCGGCCCTCAATCTGTCGCAGGCCCTCCTTCGCCTTATCCGGCAGCGCCGCAAAGCTTCCGGCATACTTCACCTCAATCAGATATCCGATCTGTCGTCGTCTGTCGATCAGGATGATATCCGCGCGCCCGTCGCCCGCCTCACGGTTCGACTTGACGCGCCAGCCGCGCCGCCCCCGCAGCAGGCCAAGCAGCAGCCCGTGGTAAAAGGTCTCCTTCATCTCGTCCGTATTCCCACCGTCCATAAAACTGATGGAATCGGCCAGGCAGGCATTGAGGCAGTTTTCAATATCCGCCGTCCGCTGCTCGTCAAAGGCCCGGAACAGAGGCTCCAGACCTCCCTCAACACGCGTGTAGAACCAGTCCTTAATCTGCCGCTCGAAGAGGCTGCTGATCTCACGGTTCGGTATGGTCAGCTGGTAGCTGCCATCCTCGTTTCTTTCGCGATAAGTCAGGTATCCGGTGGTGAACAGAATGCTCCAGAGATTGTCAATATTCCGGTCCATCTCCGCATAGGTCAGTTCCATCTGAATGTCTTTATCGATGCTCTTCCCCTCGGAGAGCTCCTCCAGCTCCTCGCGCGTCGTCTCGTCAGCCATCTCCACAAAGCGAAGAATCATATCATTTCCGCTCGTATTTGCCCAGAAATTCTGCGGCCTGCGATCGCTGCTGTGCCGGAGCTGTTCGCACCAGTTGATCACATCCCAGGGGCAGTAGACATAGACAGAACCGAAGTGGTATCCATCGTACCACTCCTTTGTGAGATCATAGTAGTCTCCCAGCCCATAGTAGTCCAGCATCTCACGCACTTCCGCGTCCGTAAAGCCAAACCACTCGTCATACTGCTCATCGACAATCGTGTGCACCTTCGGATTGTTAAAACCGGTGAAAATACTCTCCTTTGCGACACGCAGGCAGCCCGTGACCACGGAGAACAGCAGGCTGTCGTTCGTCTTCATCCCATATCCGAAGATCTGGCTGATCAGCTCCGCCATTTCCCTGTAATAACCGTTCGCCTCCGCCTTCTGCAGGGGGACGTCGTATTCATCGATCAGAATGATCACTTTTTTATCATAATGCTTGTGAAGGAGGCGTGCTAATACCAGGAGTGCGCTCTGCAGTTCTCCCTCACAGGATCTTAACTGGCTCAGAACTACTTTATCCTGATCATCCAGTTTGTCACTGCTCATCAGAAACGCCAGTCTGTCCGCCTCCATGCGGATCGTCGTCCACATCTGCCGCTCTGCGGAGGCATAATCGAGCCCCTTCACCTGCTTGAGCGAAATGGAAATCACCGGATACTGTCCCATATACGCCTCGCACAGGGCTGTCTCCCCAGCGATGAAAAGGCCGTCAAACAGGCTCTTATCCGTCCCGATCTCGAAGAAAGCGCGCAGCATGCTCATATTCAGGCTCTTGCCGAAGCGCCGCGGTCGGGTGAAAAGATTCACTTCCGTCCAACCGTCAAGCAGTTCCTTTATTAATCCCGTCTTATCAACATAATAAAAACTCCCACTGCGCAGTTTTTCAAAACTCTCAATTCCCACCGGTGGTCTTCTCATCTCCATAGGGCTGCCCTCCTTACCCATCGCCTGTTTCTATTAGCTTAGCACAGCGCCCGCGCGGATTCAAGCGAAAACAAAAAACGGACAGCGCTCCGCTCCTGTTCCGCAAGCGCGAAAAAAGACGCCGTTTTTGACGCGGCGTCTTTTCCTTAACATATTTACAATTTACAGCTGCGGGCCTGCCGGTACCAGCGCCTTGCCTGCCTCGTTGCTCTCATACTTCTTGAAGTTCTTGATGAAGCGTCCCGCGAGGTCCTTCGCCTTCGCATCCCACTCGGAAGCGTCCGCATAGGTGTCGCGCGGATCGAGGATACCGGTGTCCACGCCCTCGAGCTCGGTCGGCACTTCCAGGTTGAAGTACGGGATCTTCTTGGTCGGAGCCTTGAGGATCGCGCCGCCCAGGATCGCGTCAATGATGCCACGGGTATCCTTGATGGAGATACGCTTGCCGGTGCCGTTCCAGCCGGTGTTGACAAGGTAGGCCTTCGCGCCGCTCTTCTGCATTCTCTTTACAAGCTCCTCCGCATACTTCGTCGGATGCAGCTCCAGGAAAGCCTGGCCGAAGCAGGCCGAGAAGGTTGGGGTCGGCTCGGTGATGCCGCGCTCCGTGCCGGCGAGCTTTGCCGTGAAACCGGACAGGAAGTAGTACTGCGTCTGATCCGGAGTCAGGATCGATACGGGCGGAAGTACGCCGAACGCGTCAGCGGAGAGGAAGATCACATCCTTCGCCTCCGGCGCCGCGGAGATCGGGCGCACGTTCTTCACGATCTTCTCGATGTGCTCGATCGGATAGGAAACGCGGGTGTTCTCGGTCACGCTCTTGTCAGCGAAATCAATCTTGCCGTTCTCATCGAGCGTCACGTTCTCGAGGAGCGCGTTGCGTCTGATCGCGTTGTAGATATCCGGCTCGGACTCCTTGTCGAGGTTGATAACCTTCGCATAGCAGCCGCCCTCGAAGTTGAACACGCCGTTGTCGTCCCAGCCGTGCTCGTCGTCGCCAATCAGCAGACGCTTCGGGTCGGTGGAGAGCGTCGTCTTGCCCGTGCCGGAGAGGCCGAAGAAGATCGCGGTGTTCTCGCCGTTCATGTCGGTGTTCGCCGAGCAGTGCATCGCGGCGATGCCCTTCAGCGGCAGATAGTAGTTCATCATGGAGAAGAGACCCTTCTTCATCTCTCCGCCGTACCAGGTATTGAGGATGACCTGCTCGCGGCTCGTGATATTGAACACCACCGCGGTCTCGGAGTTCAGACCGAGCTCCTTATAGTTCTCTACCTTCGCCTTGGAAGCGTTGTAGACGACGAAATCCGGCTCGAAGTTCTCGAGCTCCTCGTCCGTCGGGATGATGAACATATTCTTGATGAAGTGCGCCTGCCAGGCTACTTCCATCATGAAGCGGATGGCCATGCGGGTGTCCTTGTTCGCGCCGCAGAACGCGTCGACGACGAAGAGTCTCTTTCCGGAGAGCTGCTCCTGCGCGAGCTTCTTGACCGCCGCCCAGGTCTCCTCGCTGGCCGGATGGTTGTCGTTCGGATACTCCGGCGTCGTCCACCATACGGTATCCTTCGAGTTCTCATCCATGACAATAAATTTATCCTGCGGGGAACGGCCCGTGTAGATACCGGTCATAACGTTGACCGCGCCCAGCTCGCTGACCTGGCCCTTGTCATAGCCTGTGAGCTCCGGCTTCGTCTCCTCCTCGAACAAGGTCTCAAAGGACGGATTATGTACGATTTCGGTGGTTCCCGTGATGCCATACTTTGTCAGATCGATTTTTGCCATACTTCTCTTACCTCTTTCTTTATTCTGTGTATTGTTTATCACTGAGCTCTCTCCTGATTTTGAGCCTATCACAATCTATTTTACATACGATGATAGAAAAGTCAAGTCAAAAGTACTTCTGCGAGGCGCGCTTCGCCATGATCGCGTACCAGACCAGACAGACGATCATCCCGATCATGAAGACCCAGTACAGGCTGTTGACCTCGACCAGGTAGGTATTAATCAGGGAAATCACCCCATACGCGACCATCACCCCGCCCATGACGGAGAGCTTTGGCGACATCTCCCCCGCGTAGGCCGGCAGATCCCTGCAGGCCTCCGGCTTCGTGTCCTTCGAGAGCAGGAAGGTCTGCACGATCTTTCCCTGCGCCTTCAGGACATAGGCCGAGTACAGCGCGTACACGCCGCAGGCGAGTATCAGGATATCCATAAAGCTCCACATACTGTCCATATTGCCCCTCCTATCTGACGCCGAGGAAAGTCTTTACCGTCTGCTCCATCTCCTGCACCTCGCAGACCGTCGTATGACGCACAGGCGCACTGCGAATCTCCTCGATCGCGTTCGGGATCTTCGTGCCGGAGAGCGCATGCAGCTCATCCACCAGTTCGAAATCTCCCATCCTGCCATATTTCTCCGCGTCGATGGCCTCCATCACGCTGCGTGTGAACTTGTAGGGGCTCGCGGTCGAGGCGATCACCGTCGTCCTCGTATCGCCGGTCTCCTCTTTGTATTTCTGATACGCGCAGGCCGCCACCGAGGTGTGCGGATCCATCACATAGCCGTCCTCCTCATAGGCGCCGCGGATCGTCGCGGCCGACTCCGGCTCCGAGGCGAAGTATCCGCAGAAATCCTGCAGCTGCTCCCGCATGGCGGGCGTGATGGAATATTTTCCGTTCTTCGAGAGCTCTCCCATCAGCTCCGTATCCTTTCCGGCGTCCGCGCCCGCGATCCGGTAGATCAGACGCTCGAGATTACTGGAAATAAGGATGTCCATCGACGGCGAGCTCGTCAGGATGAAGGGACGGTTCTTATCATACTCTCCGGTGCGGAAGAAATCATAGAGCACCTTATTCTCATTAGAGGCGCATACGAGCTTCGCGATCGGCAGACCCATCAGCTTCGCGTAGTAGGCCGCGAGAATATTGCCAAAATTACCAGTGGGGACGACGACGTTGATCTCCTCCCCGTCCGCGATCTCGCCGCGCGCGAGCAGCTGCACATAGGCATATACATAATAGACGACCTGCGGCACCAGGCGTCCGATATTGATCGAGTTTGCGCTCGAAAACTGGAAACCGGCCGCATCGAGCTCTTTCTCCAGCGCCCCGTCCCCGAAAATCGCCTTGACGCCGTTCTGCGCATCGTCAAAGTTGCCGTGAATGCCAACGACCAGCGTATTGTCGCCCTTCTGCGTCACCATCTGCTTCTCCTGGATCGGACTCACGCCGTCCTTCGGGTAAAAGACAATAATCCGCGTGCCCGGCACGTCCGCGAAACCGGCCAGCGCTGCCTTCCCGGTGTCGCCGGAGGTCGCGGTCAGAATCACAATCTCATTTTTGATCTGATTTTTCTTCGCCGCCGTCGTCATCAGATGCGGCAGGATCGAGAGCGCCATGTCCTTGAAGGCAATCGTCGCCCCGTGGAAAAGCTCCAGATGCCAGGCTCCGCCCACCTTTACGAGCGGCGCGATCTCCTCCGTGTCAAACTTCTCATCGTAAGCGCCCGCGATGCAGCCTTTCAGCTCCTCCTCCGTGAAATCGGTCAGGAACAGCCGCATCACCTCGTAGGCCAGCTCCCGGTAATTCATCCCGGCCAGCGTGCGAAGGTCGCAGGAAAGCTGCGGAATCGTGGTCGGCACAAACAGGCCGCCGTCGTGCGCGAGTCCCTGCAGAATCGCCTGGGAGGCCGTGACCTCCTCCTTCGCTCCTCTTGTACTTCTGTATAACACATCCATCTTTTCGTTCCTCTTTCTGCCATTGTCTGCTCAAAACTGCCCTTCCAGTGTATCATAAGGCGCAAAAAAAAGAAAGGGGAAACGCTCCCCTTTCTCCTACAAAGTATAAAAAATATGGTTTCCATACTCGCATACGCGGCTCAGCGCACGGTCGAACCAGCCGCCGTCACAGTAGACGGAGCGGAAATAGAGCGCGCCCTGCGAGATATCCTCGCCGCCCAGCACGCGCGCCACAGCCTGCTCGGTGTCGGCGGAGACGCTGATTGCGTCCAGTCTGCCGTCCACCGTCGGCGAGAACTGCGCCGTCCCGTTGTTTTTCTCATAAACGACCTCCGTCACACTGCCCGGGAAAGCTTCGCTCTTCACGCGGTTCAGCACGACGCCGGCCACCAGCATTTTCCCGGTAATATCCTCGCCGCCGGCCTCCGCCTCGACGATCCGCAGCAGAATCTGATATTCCTGCTCTTCCAGTATACTTTTTGTATCAACGTTCTCTCCCTCTGAACAGACTTCGTCCTGGAAAGCCGTCCCCGGCTCCTCCTGGATTCCTTCCTCCGCGGCGAGGGCGCTGATCACGCCCCCTTCGCCGGGTTCAAAGGATGCCATGCCGACGCTGAGAAATCCTCCCAGCAGCAGCGCGGCAACCCGATTGCGTTTACACATACATACACTCCTTTTCTGTCTCAATATTATGATTGCGCAGCCATATCCGGCTGCAAGTTGGCATTATAAGCCGCCCAATGGCATAAAGTCAATATAATTATTACAACTTTATTAACTATTATTACCTATTTATTTCAGTTTTATGACAGAAAAGCAAAAAAAGAGCGTACCTCACGAAAAAATTATGAGGCACGCCCCTGTATGCTGTCGAATATTTTATCGCACGGAATGGTTGATTGCGGTCATCAGCGCGTCGAAGGAGGCGCGGATGATATCCGGGTCGATCGAAGCGCCCCAGTGCAGCTTTCCGTCCGGCGTCTGGATGCCGACGTAGGCGATCGCGCTCGAACTCGAACTTCTGGTCAGCGCGTGCTCCTGATAGGTCACCAGGTTGTACTCGAAGCCGTAGGCCTTTTTCAGCGCGTTGCTGACGGCGTTCAAGCGTCCGTTTCCGACCGCCGTCGTCGTCTTGCGCTCGCCATTGTGAATCGTCGAGACCTCGGTCGTGATGCCGTCGACCTGACGGAAATGCACCTCCGTGATCCAGTATGGCTCCTTGACGTTCACGAACTTCTCGGTGAAGACCTGGTAGATCTCCTCCGGCGAGAGCTCCTTGTTGCGGTGATCGGACTCGGCCTTGGCCGCATAGCCCATCGCCTCGCGCATCTTCGGCGGCATGAGCAGGCCGTAGTTCTTCTCGAGAATGTAACCGACGCCGCCCTTGCCGGACTGGCTGTTGATGCGGATCACATCCGCGTCGTAGCTCCTGCCGACGTCCGTCGGGTCGATCGGAAGGTAGGGAACCGTCCACTGATCCGGATTCTTCTCCTCCATCCACTTCATGCCCTTCGCAATCGCATCCTGATGCGAACCGGAGAATGCCGCGAAGACAAGCGCGCCGCTGTAGGGATTGCGCTCATAGACCTTCATACCGGTACAGCGCTCATAGCATTCGCTGATCTCGTTCATATTGGAGAAATCGAGCTCCGGATCGACGCCCTGGGAATAGAGGTTCATGCCCAGCGTCACGATATCCACATTTCCGGTGCGCTCGCCGTTGCCGAAGAGTGTGCCCTCGACGCGGTCCGCCCCGGCCAGAAGACCCATCTCCGTGTCCGCCACGCCGCAGCCGCGGTCATTGTGCGGATGCAGAGAAACCACTACATTTTCCCGGTATTTCATATGCTTGCACATATATTCGATCTGCTGCGCGTAGACATGCGGCATCGAGTGCTGCACGGTCACCGGCAGGTTGATGATCGCCTTGCGATCCGCCGTCGGCTTCCACACGTCGAGCACGGCGTTGCAGACCTCCAGCGCGTACTCCGGCTCCGTCCCTGTAAAGCTCTCCGGGCTGTACTCAAAGCGGTAGTCCGCTCCCGCCTCCTCTGTCAGCTCCTTCAGAAGCTTCGCGCCCTCGACGGCAATCTGCAGGATCTCTTCTTTTGACTTGTGGAAGACCTGCTCGCGCTGCGCGACGGAGGTCGAATTGTAGACATGGACGATCGCATTTTTCGCACCTTTGAGCGCCTCAAAGGTCCTGCGGATGATGTGCTCCCGCGCCTGCGTCAGCACCTGCACGGTCACGTCGTCCGGAATCAGATCCTGCTCGATCAGCGCGCGCAGGAACTCGTACTCCGTCTCCGAGGCTGCCGGGAAGCCGATCTCGATTTCCTTAAATCCAACCTTCACGAGCAGCTGGAAGAAATCCAGCTTCTGCTGCAGCGTCATCGGCACCACCAGCGCCTGGTTGCCGTCCCTTAAGTCGACACTGCACCAGATGGGCGCGTGGTCGACATAGTCCTTGTCCGCCCAGTCCATGCAGCGCTCGGGCGGCATGTAATACTGTCTTTTGTACTTTTTGTAGTTCATCATGCTTTTCTCCTCCTCATTTTCCAAATATGCTACTTATGTGAATTTCACTATAAAAAGTGACCATTCAAAACAGCAGACCACAGACCGCCTTCTTCGAAGGCTATATGCCGCTTACGCGTCATATGTCTGAGGCTTGATGGGCGTTCCGCCCATCCCGAAATGAAAATACAGCCTTTAGCAGGTAAACCTGCACAGTCTGCCTTTTTATTTCGCCGCTGTTTTGAACTGTTAAAATAAAAAAATCTTCCGTCCCGGTATACTGCTATACCCAGAGACGAAAGACTGCTGTCCTACGCGGTACCACTCTGATTTCATGAATGATTTCACACACTTATGGGATACGGAATCAAGATTCTTATATCCTTCCCGCTGTAACGGCCGGGTCCCGTCTGTGTCTACTCTCTCCGATACCGAAGATTTCGGACAGCCGCTCCGAGGCGAGTTCCATACATTCCCTCCACTGCCTCGCACCACCCGGCAGCTCTCTGGATTCAAGTCCGTATGTACTATTCCTCTTCATCGCATTTTCGTTTGCAACTGGAAAGATCATAACAAAAACACCCGGCCTTGTCAAGCCATAGTTTTTGTGAAAATCTCATCAATCTTCCCACAAAGCTCCCGTTCCTTCCGGCACAGCGCCGTCTTCTCGTAGCGCTCCCCGCATGCGGTGAACAGCTTCTGCCGCAGCAGTTCAAGGCAGGTGCAGGCCGCGTACACCACCACGGCCACAACAGCGGCGTAGATCACCGCCCAGTGCGTCAGCGCGACCTTGCTCGCGCGGAAGGTATCCCACACGAGATAGCGGATCAGGTAATTGTCGTGAATCAGGTAGACACCGAAGGCCGCTCCCGCGATTTTCCGGATCAGGCCGTCGGCCCTCGTCTCCTTCCACGGCATGTTTTTCACCGCGAGAAAGAGGCAGGCCGTAGAGAGCAGCGCCAGCGGGGAATTGTAATTCAGAAAATAGCTGATGTCCTCGGCTCCCAGTTCCACGGAGAGATAGACGCTCGCCAGAATTGCAAGGGAGCTTAATACATAGCCTGCCAGTCCACAGTAAAAATATTTTTTCTTCTGCTCTGTGTGCAGCCGGATATAGCCTGCCAGCAGCGCGAGGAAAATGAACCAGGGAAGCTCACGCCCGGAGTAGCTGCCATAGGAATTCACGCGGAAAATCATGTGATTCACACTGAAGAAAATCGTAAGGCACACGAGCAGCCAGCGATACTGCGCCTTTGTGAGACGCGTTGCAAGCATGCCGATAAAGGGCGTCAGAAGAAGCAGTCCCATGTAGACGCTCGCAAACCAGTAGTTGTAGGCGGAAATCGGGAACAGCGCCTTTACGGCGTCGCTGAGGCTCACGGAGGCCAGGCAGCCGTACAGAGCAAAGATCAGCAGCGCATAGAAGGACACCTGTCGCCAGAAGCGCAGCACGCGCGCGGAGCGGAATGTACTTCCCACCGCAAAATAGCCGCCGATCATGACGAAGCAGTTGACGTGCACAACGGAGAAGGACTGCACAAAATAGGAAAGGAAATAATTGACCGTGCCGTAGCCGAGCTTCGCCGTCACGCGCCCGTGAAACAGGCAGTGCCCGATAACGATCATATACATGCAGAGAATCCGCAGCAGTTCAAAATTCACCTGTCTTTTCGCTTTCATCTGCGCCGCCCCTTTCTCTTGTCTATTCGTATAAATGATTTTCCGTGGCGATCTTCGTTCCGTCCGTGTCCTCCCGGATCACGATATGCACCTTGTAGCGGTCATCCAGCGGATAGCTCATCTTCGGAATCGTAAATTTTACCTGATCCGTGTCCGCGAGCTCCGTGTCATAGAGCAGCGAGCAGAGCCCGTTCTCATCCTGCTGCTGCCAGACACCCTGGTACATCCGCACCTTTCCGCTCTCCACACTCTCCATCCACAGAAAGACACTCTTGCCCTCCAGCTCCTCCGGCGACATATTGACGGTCGCCTCAAACACATCGTAGCGTTCGTTCTCCGCCGTATAAGTGGTATCGATCGAGGCGGTATATTCCTCCGTCTCCTCGAGATTCTGCATGGTATAGTTGAGGGTGTAAAGATCAAAATCGCCGATCTCACCGACCTTCGAATAGGTGAGGAACAGCCCGTCGTAGGTATCGTCGATGTGAATCAGCAGATGCTCCAGCAGATTCTCGGAAATCAGCACGGAACGGTCGCTTAAATACAGCGATTTCATCAGGTTCCACTGCTCGTACTGCGCGAGATTCTCAGAGACCTGCGGGGACTCCGTCTCCCAGCCGCCGAGCGTGAACACATTCGTCAGATAGCCCTCCGGCAGCTTCTCGAAGATCGAGTAGCCGAGCTCCACGCCATTGTTCGTGATCGGGTCAAACACATAGTAAATGTCTTTGTCTTCCGTAATCGTGTCATAGAGCTCCCGATAGGCCAGGCTCTCCTCCGACTGCTGCACCGCCGTCCGGAAGGCCGGTGTCACGAGCATACGAACGCAGATCACACAGGTCAGAGCCGCGCCAATCAGTCCTGCCCGGACAAAACGCCGACCGGTCAGCTGCTCCGGAAACCGTTCCGCAAGCTCCTCTCCCGCCGCGGTCCAACTAAAGACCAGCACGCCGAGAAGACAGGCCGTCACCACAATCGGAAGCACCCGGTAGATTTTGATAAAATAGAGATATATACCGAGCAGCGCCACAAAGGGCCACAGCACGGCGATCCGGTTTTTACGTTCCCGCAACGTCCGGGGCGGAAAGAGCCAGAGCAGCAAAAGCAGCGCACTCAGGATGAACAGCGGCTTCTTCGCCAGAATGATGAGATAGTCGAGCAGGTATTCCCACTGGAAGGGCCGCTCCTGCCGGAAGGCGATGATGGCCCGGAAGACCTCCGCTGTATAGCGGTCGCTGTCGGCGATCAGCCAGTTCTCCAGATTGAGCACATCGGTGCGCGTCAGACCAAGCGCCTCGTACTCCTCCTGATATTCTTCCCACTCCGGTACGCCATAGTCCAGCAGCTGCTGCCGCGCCGTATCGTACTCTTTATAATGCGCCGCCACACTGCCCGGCGTATAGACAATCACATTTTCCAGAGCAATGCTGCCGAACACCAGCGCGAAGGCTGCAAAAAAAGGCATACAGTCGCGCAGAAGAAAGCGCTTCCAGTCATATTCTTTTTTTACGAAAAACCGGAACGCCCGCGCAAGCCACAGTCCGAAGGCCACGATACTGACCATGCCGAAGGCCTCAAAGCGAATCCAGCTCCCCAGGAGGAGAAATACGATCCCCGTCAGCGTATGGCGCTTCTTCTCCGCGCCGAAGATCAGCACATAACCCGCGGCGGTCACAATCGCCGCGGTCTTCGTGTACTGAAATTCCACGTAAAGCGGCGAAAGGCTCGCAAGCGCCAGCATGAAGGCAAGAATCGTCCCAACCCGCCCATTCTTTCGTATCCAGGTAAAGCCGATCGCCGTCACAGACAGGAAGATCAGCGCGTACATCACCAGCGTGTAGCAGTTTACGTTTGGAAGCAACGCATAAAAAGCCTTCAGAATCCACCCGAACGCACTGTGAATATAGATGAAATACCAGGTATCGCCTCCATAGGCCCCCGACGCGATCGCCGAGAGTGTAAATTCATCATTGGAGGCATAGTAAGGATGTAAAAAGAAAACCGCGTAGATCAGCAGCACTACCTGGAACGCGCAAAACAGCATACAAAGCTGTGCGCGGGACAGTCCTTTTTTCGTCATGCTTCGCTCCTGCTTTCCTGACAGAGTTTCCGGCGTTTGCCGGAGCGGACGGCACAAAGCACACAGCCGCCCGGTATGAAAAAGGGACGGGGAAATCTCCCCGTCCCCCTGACGTCATTCTATGCAGAAAATCTTAGTTGTCGAGCAGCTTCTCCTCGCCGTTCCAGCTGTACAGCTTACGGATCTCTTCTCCGACCTTCTCCGACGGATGCTCCTGTGCGAGCTTTCTCATCGCCTTGAAGTGCACCTGGCCGCCCGCATCGGACATGTCGAGGAGGAATTCCTTCGCAAAGGAACCGTCCTGGATATCCTTCAGGATCTTTCTCATCGCATTCTTCGTGTCCTCGGTGATCAGCTTCGGTCCCGTCACATAGTCGCCATACTCCGCCGTGTTGGAGATCGAATAGCGCATCCCGGAAAATCCGGACTGATAGATCAGGTCGACGATCAGCTTCATCTCATGGATGCACTCGAAATACGCGTTCCGCGGATCATACCCGGCCTCAGTCAGCACCTCAAAGCCCGCCTGCATCAGCGCGCAGACGCCGCCGCACAGCACAGCCTGCTCTCCAAAGAGATCCGTCTCGGTCTCGGTACGGAAGGTCGTCTCCAGAACGCCCGCTCTGGCTCCGCCGATGCCGAGTGCGTAGGCCAGCGCCATCTCCAGCGCTTTGCCGGTCGCATCCTGCTCCACGGCGACGAGGCAGGGAACACCCTTGCCGGCCTGATACTCGGAGCGAACCGTGTGACCCGGTCCCTTCGGCGCGATCATCGTCACGTCGACGAACTTCGGCGGCTTGATGCAGCCAAAGTGAATGTTGAAGCCGTGGGCAAACATGAGCATATTGCCCTCTTCCAGATTCGGCTCGATATCTTCCTTGTACATCTTCGCCTGCTTCTCGTCGTTGATCAGGATCATGATAATATCCGCCTGCTTTGCGGCCTCCGCAGCCGTGAATACCTCAAAGCCCTGCTCTTCGGCTCTCTTCCAGGACTTGCTGCCCTCGTAAAGACCGATGATGACATGGCAGCCCGAATCCTTCAGGTTCAGCGCGTGCGCGTGTCCCTGACTGCCGTAGCCGATGATCGCGATCGTCTTGCCTTCCAGAAGTGAGAGGTTACAGTCCTCCTGATAATAAATTTTTGCCATTTTTTTCTTTCCTCCATCCGTTTAAATTTTAATTAAAACCATAATCCATCAGTTCGCCGTTCTCTCCATACATCTTCACATCGGAAGTGCCTCTGGAGAGTCCCGTGATGCCGGTGCGCGCCAGTTCCAGAATCTCCGTATCCCCGAGCATGCGCAGGAACGCGGCAAGCTTTTCCTGATCTCCGACCAGCTCGATCACCAGCGAATCCACCGAGACGTCCACAACCTTGGCCCGGAATATATTCGCAATGGAAATGATGTCCTGCCGGTTGCGGTCATCACAGAGCACCTTTACAAGGAGAAGCTCCCTGCACACGGAGCTGCCCGGCTCCAGCTTCTTGATATCGACCACATCCTCCAGCTTGTTCAGCTGCTTTTCGATCTGGTCCAGTATATTGTGATCCCCTCTCGTCACGACGGTCGCCCGCGAATAACGCGGATCCGCGGTCACGCCGACGGTCAGGCTGTCGATATTATAACCGCGACGGCTGAAGAGTCCGGCGATCCGGCTCAGCACACCCGCCGTATTGTCGACGAGAATCGAAAAAACTACTTTCTGCATGTCTATCTCGCTTTCTACCAATATTTCCAGAAGTCTGAAACAATCGACTTTTATTGTAGCAATGCCGCGGCCATTTGTCAATTGTCGGGCGCCATGCGCCGCGCGATCGCTTCCCGCAGCAGCCTCATATACGCCGGCGTCGTGCCGCAGCAGCCGCCGATGACCGACGCGCCGCAGTCCCACAGATGCAGCAGATGTCTCGTGAAATCCTCCGCTCCCATGCTGTAGACGGCCTTCCCGGTCTCTGTGATCGTCGGCATCCCGGCATTTGGCTTTGCCACGATCGGAATGCTGACCGTCTCATGGAGCGTCTTTACGACGGCCGCGAGCTGATCCGGTCCGACTGAGCAGTTCACGCCGACCGCATCCACACCCATCGCTTCGAGCGCGGCGGCGGCCTCGAAAATGGTTCCGCCAAAGTACAGATTTCCGTCCCCCTCGCAGGTAAAGGAAACTATCAGCGGCAGATCGCAGGCCGCGCGCGCCGCGTCGCAGATCACCATCGCCTCGTCCATTGCAAGCAGCGTCTCCGCCACCAGAAGCTGTACCCCGGCGTCCGCCAGAATGCGCATCTGCTCCTCATAGATCGCGAGCAGCTCCGCGTAGGTCGCCGTGCCGACCGGCTCCATCGCCTTTCCGGTCGTGGAGAGGTCTCCCGCTACGATCACCCGGTCGCCTACATTCTCGATCGTCCGCCTCACCAGCGTGCGGTTCAGCTCCTCCAGACGGTCGTCGATCCCCGCGCTCTTCAAGGTGGCGCGGTTCGCGCCAAAGGTCGGCGCGTAGAGTATCTGCGAACCGGCGTCCACATATTCACGCTGCAGCTGCCCGATCACATCGGGATGCTCATATACCCACAGCTCCGTGGATACGCCGACCGGCATTCCCCGCTCGCGCAGGCACGAGCCGGTTCCCCCGTCCAGCAGAACCGGCTCGCCCTTCTGTGTCAGCAGGCTGAATTCCTGTCTCGTCATATCCTTACTTTCCGAGCTTCGCCTTCAGAGCCGCGAGCTCGTCCTCCACCGCGGCGGTGCTGTTGTCATACTTCGCCGTCAGGTCCTTGATCGTCTCCGCCTCGGAATTCCCGTTCAGCTCCGCCATGGCGTTCGCCTCGTCGAGCATACGGTCCGCCTTCTCCTCCATGCGCGCGAACGCGGACATCGTATTCGCCGCACCCTCCGCGGAAGCGCCGACCTTATTCACGCGGTCCTGCGTCTTCGCGACGGCGACCTTCGCCTTGATCGCCTCCTTGCGCGAATTCAGATCACTGATGTCGCGGCAGAGCTTGTCGTGCATCTCCTTCATCTTCACCGCGTTGTCATGAGCGACCGCATAGGCCTCAGTGAGCCCGACCTTCTTATTCTCGAGCTGCTGCTTTTTCGCGAGGAACTGACGCGCGTCGTCGTCATTGCCCGCGAGAACGGCCTTCTCCGCGTAGCTCTGCATGTTCGCGATCTCTTTCTCACACTCGTCGACCGCTCTTTTGCAACGCGTCTCCTCGGCCATCACAGAAGCTGTCTCGGCCTTCACCTTCGCCAGATCATTCTGCAGATCGCGCAGATACTGATCGATCATCTTCTCCGGGTCCTCCGCTTTGTCCAGAAGCGCGTTCAGGTTCGCGGACATAATGTCACTGAATCTTTTTAAAATTCCCGCCATGTTCTTTTAACCTCCTGTTTTGTTAATCACTGCACTTAGTATAATACACTTTACCCCTGTTGTCACGTGAAAAACTTATGTCCACGGCAGCTGCGGGTGCTCGATCTTGCGGTCGCGCAGCATCAGCTCCGTGAGCGCCTCCTTCGCGGTCTTCCCCTCGAAGAGCACCGCGTTGACTTCCTTTACGATCGGCATGTCAATGTCGTATTTCTGCGCAAGCGTCATCGCGGCTTTCGCTGAGTACACGCCCTCGACGACCATCTGCACCTCGTCCATCGCTTCCTGCATGGTCTTTCCCTGGCCGATCAGGAAACCTGCCTTGCGGTTGCGGCTGTGCACGGAGGCACAGGTCACGATCAGATCGCCGATACCGGTCAGGCCATAGAAGGTCTCAGCGCGTCCTCCCATCGCGATACCGAGACGCGCCATCTCCGCGATGCCGCGCGTGATCAGCGCAGCCTTGGTGTTGTCGCCACAGCCCAGGCCGTCCGCCGCGCCCGCCGCGAGCGCGACGACGTTTTTAAGCGCACCGCCCAGCTCGATGCCGAGCATATCCGGGCTCGTGTACACGCGAAAGGTCTCGCTCATGAAAACATTCTGAATATATTCCGCGGTTTTCCGATCCTTCGCCCCGGCGACGACGGTCGTGGGAATATCCCTGCCAACCTCCTCCGCGTGGCTCGGTCCCGAGAGCACCGCCGCGTTCGCCTGCGGGATCTCCTGCTCAATAATATCTGTCAGGATCATAAGGGAGCTCTCCTCTATACCCTTCGCGACATTTACAATAATCTGTCCCTCCGCGACGAAGGGCGCCATGCTGTGTGAGGTGCTTCTCGTATAGACGGAAGGCACCGCCAGTACAAGCAGCTCCTTTCCCTGCACCGCGCTCATGAGATCCGTCGTGTAGACGATCGACTCCGGCAGCTTCACCCCGGGGAGCTTGCTCGTATGCTCGTGCTCCTCCCACAGCATGCGGATCTCTTCCTCCACGATGGACCAGACCGTCACCTCGTGTCCCTTATTGGCCAGAAGCCGGGAAATCGCGGTTCCCCAGCTGCCCGCTCCGATTACTCCGATTTTTGCCATAACGTCTATCCCCTTTCATCCTTTTTCTGGAAGACCTTACTCTCTGTCCCGTTCAGAAGCCGCCCGATATTTTTCCTGTGGCGCCAGATCGCCATGGCGCACAGCGCGGCTGCCAGTATATAAAATTCGATCCGGTGCGGCTGATCCATCCCGTAGTAGCCCCTCTGTCCAAGCACAACCAGCATAACCACCAGCTCAATCTCCACAATGATCGAGCCGAGCGAGACATAGCGCGTGATCCCTGTCACCAGAAGAAAGGTGACCGCCTCACAGACGATCATGATCGGTCCGAGCGTCGCGATCAGCCCCGCCGTGCAGGCGACGCCCTTTCCGCCGCGGAAACCCAGATAACAGGGAAAATTATGGCCGAGAATCGCGCCCGCGGCCGCATAGAGCCGCAAAAGGGCAATGATGTCAGCATAAGTTTTCCCGAAAAGAAGCTGCACCGTCAGAACCGCCAGGATCGTCTTGAGCACGTCGCCGAAAAAAACAATCAGTCCCGCCTTCTTGCCAAGCACGCGCAGCGCGTTGGTCGTGCCCGCGTTGCCGCTGCCGTACTCGCGGATATCGATGCCGTTCATGCGTCCATAGATATATGCCGTCTGGAACAGACCGAAGAGATATCCGATCGCCAGACACAGGATTCGTTCCATCTTTAACTCTTTTCCTTCCTCTCGTGTATGATAAATTTCAGCGAAGTCCCGCCAAAGCCGAAGGCCTCGCGCAGTTTGTTTTCCAGGTAACGCACATAGGAGAAGTGCATCAGCTCCTTATCGTTCACAAAGGCCACAAAGGTCGGCGGCTTCACAGCCACCTGCGTCACGTAGTAGATCTTGAGCCGCTTTCCCTTGTCCGAGGGCGGCTGCTGCAGCGCGGTCGCCTCGCCGATGATCTCGTTGAGCACACCGGTCTGTACGCGCAGCGTCTGGTTCGCGATCACGCGGTCGACGGTCTCGAAGAGCTTCGGCAGCCGCTGCCCGCTGAGCGCGGAGATAAAGAGAATCTCCGCATAGGGAATGAAGGAGAGAATCTCACGGATCCGTTTTGTGTATTCCCTGACGGTCTTCTCCGTCTTCTCCACCGCGTCCCACTTGTTAACCGCGATAATAATGCCCTTGCCGCGCTCATGGGCGATACCGGCGATCTTCGCGTCCTGTTCGGTCACGCCCTCCGTCGCGTCGATGACGACGACCACAACGTCGGCGCGCTCCACCGCGCTCACCGCGCGGATAATGCTGTAGCGCTCCAGATCTTCTTTGATCTTATTCTTGCGCCGCAGACCCGCCGTATCGATAAAGACATACGCTCTCCCATCGTAGCGGACTTCCGTATCAATGGCGTCGCGCGTTGTCCCGGCAACGTCAGAGACAATCAACCGGTTCTTGCCGGTCAGGCGATTGATGAGCGAGGACTTGCCGACATTCGGCTTGCCGACGATCGCGATCTTCGGGCGATCGTCCGCTTCCGCCTCTCCGGACCCTTCCGGGAAATATTTCACCACCTCGTCCAGCATGTCGCCGATGCCGAGCTGCGAGGCCGCGGAGACCGGCACGGGATCGCCGATGCCGAGATTGTAGAACTCGTATACGTCCGCCATGAATTTCTGAAAGCTGTCGACCTTATTTACCACGAGAACGACCGGCTTATGCGAGCGCCGCAGCAGCTCTGCCACCTTGAAATCGGCGTCCTGCAGCCCCTGGCGTACGTCCACCAGGAAAATAATCACATCCGCCGTATCGATCGCGATCTGCGCCTGCTCGCGCATCTGCGAGAGGATGACGTCGCGGCTGTCCGGCTCGATACCGCCGGTGTCGATCAGCGTAAAATCATAATTAAGCCAGCTCACATCCGTGTAGATACGGTCGCGGGTCACGCCCGGCGTATCCTTTATAATTGCAATATTCTGCTTCGCCAGGGCGTTGAACAGCGTGGACTTTCCCACGTTCGGCCGCCCGACGATCGCAACAATCGGTTTACTCATCATTTCCCTCTTCTTCTAATCTTCTTCCAGCACACTTCTCACGAAATCATTTCCGCTTGATTCTACTATGGAAAGCTTCGTTTGTAAAGCGCTTTCGACCTGCTCCGCCGTCACGTCGTCGAGGAATACATTCTCCCCGTCCTTCATCATATTCTCCGTAATCAGCAGCCGGTCGCCGAAGACCTTTCCCGTGAGCTGCCGGATCAGGTTCCCTCCGGTGACAAGTCCCGCCACCGTGATCTGTTCTCCAAAGAAATCATTGTGAATCGGTGTAACCTGAACGCGCAGGTTCGGATATTTCTCCTGTATCCGGGCGATATGCCGCGCAAGCAGCGGCGCGGCCAGCTCTCCGGTCGCAATCGTCAGGCGGCGCTCCCGCGTATCGCCCTCGCGGTCTGCAAGCGCGGCGCGCACCTCTTCCTCCAGCAGGCGCGCCATGCCGACTCCGTTTTCAAGCTGCAGATAGCCGTCATAACAGTCCTCCTCCGGGAAGGGCTGCTCCGCGAGAAGATACCACTCGTCGCCCGCATGAATGAAATGCGTGCCGTATTCCTCGTAGAAACGCTCCTGCCAGCGGTGAATGCACGCGAGCACCTCGCAGGCATCCTCCTTTGTGAAGGCTGTGAGCGGATACAGGCCGTCGCGGTGGCGGGTCAGGCCGACCGGCACGACCGAGACGCTCTGGAGCTGTGGCATCAGCGCGCTTAAGTCGCGGATCGAGCGTTCGAGCTCCTCGCCGTCGTTTACATTCTTGCAGAGCACGATCTGCCCGTTCATGAGAATCCCGGCGTCCTTCAGCCGCCGCACCTTCTCCATAATATCCCCGGCGAAGCGGTTGCGCAGCATGCGGCAGCGCAGCTGGGGATTCGTCGTCTGAAACGAGATATTGATCGGGGAGAGTTTGTAATAAATAATCCGGTCCAGCTCATGCTCGCCCATATTCGTCAGCGTCAGATAATTTCCCTGTAGAAAGGAAAGACGCGAATCGTCATCCTTAAAATAGAGCGTGTCCCGCATGCCCTTCGGCAGCTGGTCGATGAAGCAGAAAATGCATTTGTTACGGCAGGAACGGTAGGCGTCCATCAGCCCGTTCTCAAACTCGAGCCCTAAGTCCTCCCCGTACTCCTTCTCGATCTCATACTCCCACTCCTCGCCGTCCGCACTGCGGACGAGCACGACGATCTCCTCGTCGCTGATCAGATAGCGATAGTCAAAGACGTCCTCCGGCGTCTGTCCGTTGACGGACAAAAGCACGTCGCCCGGTCTGATCTCCAGCTCTGCGGCGATGCTCCCCGGCGCGACGGCGCGTATGATGTGTTCCATGGCTACTTCCTTTCCAATACACTATACAGGATTTTTGCGCGAATTACAAATATTAAGTTGACGGTCTGCGCGCGTAAATGGTATAACAAGGATAGATGAATTGTAAAAAATACCGGGGGATTCCTATGACTGAAAATTATTACGAAAACGTACTTCCCATCGCACCTCTGAAGATCGCCGCCCTGGAAGGCTGCCAGGAGCTGGCGGCGCAGGTGGATAAATATCTCGTGGGCTTCCGCAGTGAGAGCCGGCAGGACTACCACGATCTGCCGAATTTCCGGGGCTACCTCGCAGACAGCTATCTTCTGCGCAACGCCTGTCCCCGCTTCGGCACCGGCGAGGCGAAGGGCATTCTTTATGACTCTGTCCACGGCGTGGACCTGTTTATTCTGGCGGATATCACAAACTACAGCCCGACCTACACGGTCTGCGGACATGAAAACCACATGTCTCCCGACGACCATTACCAGAATATCAAGCGGATCATCTCCGCGGCGAACGGCAAGGCCAGACGCATTAACGTGGTCATGCCCTTCCTGTATGAGAGCCGCCAGCACAAGCGCAAAGGCCGCGAATCTCTGGACTGCGCCTTCATGCTTGAAGAGCTGATCGACATGGGCGTGTCCAATATCATCACCTTCGACGCCCACGACCCTCGCGTCTGCAACGCGATCCCGCTTCACGGTTTCGACAGCTTCAATCCTCCCTATCAGTTCATCAAGGCGCTGAACAAATCCGCGCCCGACCTCGTGACGGACAAGGAGCACCTGATCGTGATCAGCCCGGACGAGGGCGCGATGGACCGTGCGGTCTACTTTGCGGGCGTGCTCGGCGTGGATATGGGCATGTTCTACAAGCGCCGTGATTATTCCGTCATCGTCGGCGGAAAGAACCCGATCGTGGCTCACGAATTTCTCGGGGACGACTTAAGCGGCAAGGACGTCGTCGTCATCGACGACATGATCTCCTCGGGGGGAAGCATGCTGGACGTGGCGCGCCAGATCCGGGACCGCGGCGCGAAGCGCGTCTTCATCTGCGCGACCTTCGGCCTGTTCACGGACGGGCTGGACAAGTTTGATGAATATTATGAGAAGGGCTATATCAGCCAGGTCGTGACGACGAACCTGAACTACCGGACGCCGGAGCTGCTCTCCCGTCCCTGGTACACGGAGGCGAATATGACCAAGTTCCTGGCCGCCATCATCGACTGCATCAACCACGATGTGACGACCGAACACGTGGACGACCCGACTGACCGCATCTACGCGCTGCTGGAAAGTCTGGAATGATACCGGCGCAGAATTCCGCTCACATTTCGCAACATGTGGAAAACGAAGGGGCGGAATTCTACAACAGTTGTAAAAAAGCTCCCAGATTTCCTCTTCTTCCGCCGCTCGCACGATGGGAGAATAAGTACTGCGGATTACAGCAGGTACATAAGTTTGTCACCGCAAGGTGCTCTTTCCGGATTCCCGCCGTGAGGAGCACTTTTTCATTTGCCCTCCAGAGGTTCAGCTGGTATTTTCTGTTCTCTTTCTGATACAGCATGCGTGTGTCCGCGTCCCGGCCGAATTCCTGCCGGAACTGCGACGCAACATCCTCGCTGACCTCATAGCAGTCCTGACAGATCGAGGGATCGATGGCGACAATCACGTCGCCCGGCTCTGTCCCGAATTCCTCCCGCATCCGCTGCAGCGTGACCGCGCCCATCCTGTGCACAGTCCCCTTCCAGCCGGAGTGAGAAAGTCCGATCGCGCGGTGCACCGGGTCCACAAAGAACAGCGGCACACAGTCCGCGTAGAAGGTGGCGAGCGTAAGTCCCGGCACATCCGTGATCATCCCGTCGACGTCCGTATAGTCCTGTTCCCTCGTAAAACCTTTTCCGCGGTCAGCCTCCGTCACACGGCGCACGTTCGTCGTGTGCGTCTGGTCGGAGAGCACAAGGGAAGAACAGTCGAAGCCGATGGCTGCGCCGATCCTGCGGAAATTTTCCCTGACGCGCTCCGGCTCGTCGCCTCTCGTGAAGCTGAGGTTCAGCGAGGAAAGATCACCCTCGCTCACGCCGCCCAGCCGCGTAGAAAAGCCGTGCCGCACCAGATGCGTCTCCTCCAGATTGTCAAATACCAGAAAAGGCACGCCCTCTCGCTCACGCAGGGAAAGCGGGCCGTCCTCGCTCTTCCATTTCCACATATGTTTACCTCTGATACATAAATGCGTTTTCGATATGGCGGACCTCGCTCCCCAGCACGCTGACCACGTCAAAGCGGCAGGCATGCGACTCCCCGATATTCCTGCTATAACAATAATAAGCCGCCGTGCGGATAATTCTTCTCTGTTTCCGGAAATCCACAGCTTCCGCCGGATCGCCCAGACGCCCGTCGCTGCGGTACTTCACCTCGACGAACACCAGGCAGCTCCCGTCCAGCGCAATCAGGTCGATCTCCCCCTGTCGGCAGCGGTAATTGCGCGCCAGAATCTGATATCCCTTCTCCTCAAGGCAGCGCGCGGCCAGCTCCTCATACTTCGCTCCCACTCTGCGCCTGTTCATCCTTATCTCCTGTTCACTACTCCCCGCAGATATTGCGGATGAAGCTTCTCCGGTGGAGTGGGCAGGGTCCGAGTTCTTTCAGCGCCGCAATGTGAGCCGCCGAGCCGTATCCCTTATTTGACGCAAAGAAATAACCCGGATATTTTACATCGAGCGCCTCCATCATGCGGTCCCGCGTCACCTTCGCGACGACGCTGGCCGCCGCGATCGAAAGACTCTTCGCATCGCCCTTGATAATCGGCACCTGCAGCTGCGGTAAGTCCGGGATCGTCACCGCGTCGTTCAGCAGCACGTCCGGCGTCGGCTCCAGCTTTCCGACCGCCTCGCGCATCGCTTCATAGGTCGCCTGCAGGATGTTAATCTCATCAATCCGCTCCTGGCTCACCACGCCGAGACCGACCGACACCGCCTTCTCCATAATCTCATCGTAAAGAAGCTCCCGGCGCCGCGGCGTTAGCTTCTTGGAATCGTTCAGATAGAGAATCTGACAGTCCGCAGGCAGAATCACCGCCCCCGCCACGACCGGACCGGCCAGCGGCCCGCGCCCGACCTCATCGATGCCGCAGATCACGCCGCGGGACGCATATTCACGCTCATAGACGCGCATCGCGTCCAGCCGCGCGAGCTCCGCCTCGAGCTTCTGCTGTCTTTTTATCTCGCGTTCTTCCTTTTTCGTCATCACTGGTGCCTCAGTATTCCAAACTTCGAGAGCGGCCAGATCCGGATGAAGGCCCTCCCGATGATCTCGTCGCGGCTGATCACGCCGACACTCGGATCGCGACTGTCGGTGCTGTCGTTCCGATTGTCCCCCAACACGAAATACTCGTCCTCGCCGAGTGTAATCGGAGCCGCGGCGAGCCCGGCGTTTTTGATCACCTCACGCCCGTAGGATTCCTCGAGCACCTGCCCGTCTATGTAGATCGTGCCGTCCACGATCTGTACCGTCTCGCCCGGAAGGCCGATGATGCGCTTGATAAAGTACGTATCCTCCTCATAACGATAGGGGAATACGATGATATCAAAACGCTGCGGATCCGAAAAGCGATAGGTCAGCTTATCCACAATCAGATTGTCGCCGTCGCTCAGGGTATTCTCCATGGAACTTCCGCTCACATAGGTGCGCTGTCCCACAAAATGAATGATCAGGAAGGTGGCAAGCACCACCGCCGCCACGTAGATCACAAAGCTCAGGATCTCCCTGACGACGCCCCTCTCCTCTTTTTCCTTTTTCTTTTTCGCCATTTCACACCTCGTCGTGATCCGGAAATTCCAGGGTAATTCTCCCGAGGCTCCCGCCGCGGAAATCGTCCAACAGCGCTGAGGCCGCGCGCGCGCAGTCCTCCTGCCCGCCTTTAAGCCGATAAGAGCGCGCCTGTGCGATCAGCGGCAGAATCAGCTCATTTCCCGCATCCTCCGGAAGGGATATCCCGTAGCGCGCCTCAAGCGCTCCCGGATAATACGTCTGCAGGAACGCCGCCAGCTCCGTGGCCAGCTCCTCCGTATTCAGAATCTGATCGTTCACCGAGCCGAGCATCGCCAGACGCGTCCCCACCTGCGGGTCGTCAAGCTTCGGCCAGAGAATCCCCGGCGTGTCAAGAAGCTCAACCTGCCGGTTCAGCCGGATCCACTGCGCGCCCTTCGTAACGCCCGGCTTATTGCCGGTCTTCGCGCAGGCCCGACCCGCAAAGCTGTTAATAAAAGTGGACTTGCCGACATTCGGAATGCCAACAACCATCGCACGCACCGGGCGGTTCAGAATACCGCGCTTCCGGTCACGCTCCGTCTTTTCCCGGCAGGCCTCCTGGATGACGGCCTCTATCTCCTTCATATTCGCCCGGCTGCGGGAATCAAGCTTCACCGCAAAAAATCCCTGCTTCCGGAACCAGGCTGCCCACTCGTCGTTGCAGCGGGCGCTCGCCAGATCCGCCTTGTTCAGCAGAATCACCCGCGCCTTGCCCCTGCCGAGCTCATCAATGTCCGGATTGCGGCTCGATAGCGGTGCGCGCGCGTCCACCAGTTCGATAATCAGATCCACGAGCTTTTTATTTTCCTGCATCATGCGCCGGGCCTTCGTCATATGGCCCGGATACCACTGTATCTCCATCTTACTCCTAACTTCCGCCCTTCGGGATCGGCCCGAAGTTCTCCCAGGGATAGCTCACAAACCAGGCCTTCCCGTAGATGTCTTCCAGCTTTACATTTCCGATATCCGCATAGCGGCTGTCCTCGCTGGCGTTTCGATTATCCCCGAGCACAAAATATTCGTCCTCACCGAGCGTCAGCTCTTCCTCCGCCAGGCCCGCGTAATCCATCTGTTCGCTTCCGATTCCGGTCTCATAGAGCTCGCCGTTCACATAGACAAAGCCCTGTTTGATCTGGACCGTATCGCCCGGCACGCCGATCACACGCCGCATATAGTAATGCGAATTCTCATTGCCGTTCGGCTTGAAGACGATCACGTCGCCGCGCTGCGGCATGGAGACCAGATAAATGAAACGGTTCACAAAGACGCTGTCGCCGCTGTTCACCGAGGGCTCCATCGCCTGTCCCACGCAGGTGAGTCCCGTCATAAAATAGAACACAAGCACACAGCCGATCGCGAAGGCGAGCACGATTTCCCCAGCCCAGAGTACGGCGGCCTGCACCGCTGACGGCTTGATTCTCTTTTTCTTATAGAAACTGAGTCCTTTTTTTCTTCTCATGGGATCTGTCTCCACAGTCGGCACAGCCCCAAAAAGGAGCGGTCATTTCCATGCGTAGCTCCTGACTGCTTCGCACAGATTGTGCCGGATAGCAATAGAGGGACATTATACTTACGTACATGTCCCTCGCACTACTCAGGTAATTCAGGCGGCTGCCCTTATCTGATACGCTCTTTGACCTTCGCGGACTTGCCGACGCGGTCTCTGAGATAGAACAGCTTCGCGCGGCGCACCTTGCCCTCGCGCACCACCTCTACCTTCTCCACACTCGGAGAATGCAGCGGCCAGGTCTTCTCCACGCCGATGCCGTTCGACGTCTTGCGGACGGTGAAGGTCGTGCGGCAGCCGGAACCCTGCACCTTCAGCACCGTGCCCTCGAAAACCTGAATTCTCTCACGGTTTCCTTCCTTAATCTTCGCGGATACGCGAACCGTATCGCCGACGCGGAAGCTCGGCGCATCCTCGCGGATCTGCTCCGCCTCGATCTTTTTGATAATCTCGTTCATTGTGTTCCTCCTTTAAAACTCGATGTTCTTAATGCCAGACCGGCAACAGAGGACCATCTCCTTATTTTCACAACGCGTTTCATTCTACCATACTTCTATTTTCTTTGCAAGAAGATTTTGTCTTCTTTCGTAAGTTGCGCCTTTTCCAGCAGCTCCGGCCTGCGCTCCATCGTGCGCAGCAGCGACTGCTCCCGCCTCCAGCGGTCGACATTCGCGTGATGGCCGGACAGAAGGATCGGCGGCACCACCTTCCCATGCCACTCCTCCGGACGGCTGTACTGCGGATATTCAAGCAGGCCGTCGTGAAAGGAATCATATTCCGCCGACTCCTCGTTGTGCAGGACGCCGTCCACGAGACGCGAGACCGCGTCCATCACGACCAGCGCCGGGAGCTCGCCCCCGGTCAGCACATAGTCGCCGATCGACACTTCCTCGTCCACGATCTCCTCGATCAGCCGCTCATCCATGCCCTCGTAGTGCCCGCAGAGCAGAATGAGCTCCTCCTCCTGTGAAAATTCCTGCGCCATCTGCTGATTGAATACGCGCCCCTGCGGACTCATATAGAGCGTCCGCGGCCTCTTCTCCATACCGAAAACCACCGACTGCCAGGCGCGGTAGACCGGCTCGGCCTGCATGACCATGCCCGCCCCGCCGCCATAGGGATAATCGTCCACGCGCCCGCGGTTGTTGACTGAAAAATCGCGGATATTCACGGTTTCGAGAGAAAGCAGGCCCTTTTCCATGGCGCGTCCGGTGATGCTCGTCTGAAAGCCGTCCCGGATCATGTCCGGAAACAGCGTCAACACGTAAAATTTCATAAATCCAGCAGCCCTTCCAGCACATGGACGAGCATGCGCTTTTCTTCCACATTCACATCGAGGATGCAGTCGCGGATCGCCGGCAGCAGGATCTCCTTCCCCTCCGGCGTCTTCACCACATAGACATCGTTGGCGCCGGTCTCCATCACATCGCTCAATTCGCCCAGATAAAGCCCTTCATCCGTGCGCACCTCCATGCCGATGAGGTCGGCGATGAAATTCTCATTCTCCGCAAGCGGAACCGCGTCCTCTCTCGACACGTAGAGATCCATGCCCTTGTAGCCCTCTACCGCCTCGATGCTGTCGATGCCGCGGAACTTCAGAATCACGAGGTTTTTGAAAAACCTGACGCCGTCGATCTTCAGCGGTACGCGCTCTTTTCCGGTGTCCAGCAGCACTTGTTCAAGCTGCTGAAACCTGGCCGGGTCATCCGTCGTCGGGTAAACCTTCACCTCCCCGCGCACGCCGTGCGTCGAGGAGATGACCCCGACCCTCAGAAACTGCTCCATATTACTGTACGATCTCCACGATCACCTTGCCGTCATCCCTGGAGGACGCAGCCTTCACGACGGAACGGATTGCCTTCGCAATGCGCCCCTGCTTGCCGATCACCTTGCCCATATCGGAGGGCGCGACGCGGAGCTCGACGATCGTCGTGTTCCCCTTGCTCGTCTCAGTGACCGACACCTCGTCCGGATGATCCACCAGTGCTCTGGCGATCACTTCCACTAATTCTTTCATCGCTCTACCTCTATTTGCTGATACCCGCCAGCTTGAACAGCTTGCCCACGGTCTCCGTCGGCTGCGCTCCGCTCGAGAGCCACTTCTTCGCGGCCTCCTCATCGATATGGAAGGTACTCGGATCCGTGTTCGGATCATAGGTGCCGATCTCCTCGATGAAACGTCCGTCGCGCGGGGATCTGGAATCCGCCACCACAACTCTGTAGAAAGGAGCCTTCTTCTGTCCCATTCTTCTCAATCTGATCTTTACTGCCATTTTTCTTTACCTCCGTAAATATAATAAATATATATAAAAGTCTCTATGTGCAGAGGTCCAAAACGCCTCCCTCATATCAGCTGACTTTTATTCCTTTTTCAGAACGGAAATCCGCCTTTTCTGCCCCTGCGGCCGAACATGCCGCCGCCCTTCATCATATTCGGCATCTGCTTCATCATCTTGCGGCTCTGCTCGAACTGCTTGATCAGGCGGTTCACCTCGCTGATATCAACGCCCGCGCCGCGCGCGATCCTGCGCTTTCTCGACGGGTTCAGCAGGTTCGGATTCTGCCGCTCCTTCACAGTCATGGACAGGATGATCGCCTCGATGTGCGCCATCTGCTTTTCATCCATCGCGTCCTCGATCTGCTTCATCTGGCTGCCGCCCATACCCGGCAGCATGCCAAGCATCGCGCCGATGCCGCCCATCTTCTTCATCTGGTTCATACTCTCGAGATAATCCTCGAAGTCGAACTGATTTTTCTTCATCTTCTGCGAGAGCTGACGCGCCTTGTCCTCGTCGATGTTCTCCTGCGCCTTCTCGATCATCGTCAGCACATCGCCCATACCGAGGATGCGTGAGGCCATGCGGTCCGGATAGAACTGCTCGAGATCGGAAAGCTTCTCACCCATACCGGCGTAGAGAATCGGCTTTCCCGTCACCGCCCTGATCGAGAGCGCCGCGCCGCCGCGCGTGTCGCCGTCCAGCTTGGTCAGGATCACACCGTCGATGCCGACCTTCTCTGAGAAGCTCGTCGCCACATTGACCGCGTCCTGGCCGGTCATGGCGTCGACGACGAGAACACTGTAGGTCACATCCACCTTCTCACGGATCTCGACCAGCTCCGCCATCATCTCCTCATCAATGTGCAGACGGCCCGCCGTATCGAGGATGACCACGCTCATGCCCTGCTTTCTGGCATGCTCGATCGAGGCCTTCGCAATGTCCGCCGGACGCTGCTTATCGCCCATGGAAAAGACTTCCACGCCCTGCTTCTCGCCGTTCACCTGCAGCTGTTTGATCGCCGCCGGGCGGTACACGTCGCAGGCGACGAGCAGGCACTTACGACCCTTGATCTTGAACTTGCCCGCGAGCTTCGCTGCGGTCGTCGTCTTACCTGCGCCCTGCAGACCGGTCATCATGATGACGGTAATCTCATTGGACGGAAGGAGCTTCAGCTCCGTTGTCTCGCTGCCCATGAGCCGGACCATCTCTTCGTTGACGATCTTGATCACTGTCTGTCCCGGCGTGAGGCTCTCCAGAACCTCCTCGCCGACGGCGCGCTCCTCGACAGACTTGATGAACTGCTTCACGACCTTGAAGCTCACGTCCGCCTCCAGAAGCGCCAGCTTCACCTCTTTGAGCGCCGCCTTGACATCGGCCTCGGTGAGGCGTCCCTTGCCCCGGAGGTTCTTGAACACATTCTGTAATTTCTCTGATAAACTGTCAAACGCCATCTACAGCTCCTCCAGGATCCCGGCGGCCAGCCGCCCGATCTCACACATCTGCGGATCATTTTCATGCTCCGAGGCAATCCGTCGCATTTCACCGACCTGATCTCTTATCTTTACAAACTTCTCCACCAGATGCAGCTTCTCCTCGTACCCTTCGAGGGTATGGCCGCAGCGGCGAACCATATCGTGCACGCCCTGGCGGCTGATCCCGAGCTCCCCGGCGACCTCGCTCAGCGAATAGTCGTTCAGCACCACATCCTCGTAGACCCGCTTCTGTCGCTCCGTCAGCAGTTCCCCGTAGAAATCATATAAAAGCGCCTGTCTCAGAATCTCCTCCATAGCGATCACCCTGAGTATATTACACGAAAAAAAGAGGGGTGTCAAGGAAAATTTCTTGACACCCCATCGTCTTCTCAGACCATCTTCTGTTTCCTGCAGGAACAGGAAGAATCCATCGGGAACAACCTACCAGCCGATCAGCCAGGAGTAAATCCCCTCGTAGGCGTAACGCGACGCGTCCCAGGAGAAATCCTGCTCCATCGCGCGCTGTACCATCGCGTCCCAGCCCGCGCGCTCGACAAAGTAAACATACTTCGCATTATTGATCACGCTCATCATCTCGCCCGCGTTGTAATTCGCAAAGGAGAAGCCATCACCGGTGCCCTCATACTGATTGTAGGGCTGCACCGTGTCGCGCAGGCCGCCGGTCTCGCGCACGATCGGCAGCGTCCCGTAGTGCAGGGAAATCAACTGTGACAGCCCACAGGGCTCGAAAGCCGAGGGCATCAGGAAGGCGTCCGCCGCCGCATAGAGCTTGTGGGAGAGCTCATCCGCGTAATAAATATTCGCGGAGACCTTGTCCGGATATTTCCAGGCATAGTGGCGGAACATATTTTCATAGCGCTCGTCCCCGGTCCCGATGACCACGAGCTGCGTGTTGTCATCCACGATCTGCTCCATGACCGCCGCGATCAGGTCGAGCCCCTTCTGGTCGGTCAGACGGGAAATCAGGCCGATCATCATCTTGCCCTCGTCCACGGTGAGCCCGAGCTCCTCCTGCAGCGCGCGCTTGTTCGCCGCCTTGCCCGCGGTCACCGACGCCTCGTCATAATTCTCCACGATCTTCTCATCCGTCTCCGGATTCCAGATCGAATAATCGATGCCGTTCACGATGCCGCGCAGATCCATGTGGCGCGCGGCCAGAAGTCCGTCAAGCCCCTCGCCGTACTGCGGCGTCTGAATCTCCTGCGCATAGGTCTCGCTGACTGTCGTGATATAGTCCGCGTAGACGAGGCCGCCCTTGAGCATATTCGCGTCGCGCCGGTACTCCAGCTTGTCCGGCGTGAATACATAGTCCGGCAGTCCGGTCAGACCCTGCATCGTCTCGATGTCCCAGATTCCCTGGAAACGCAGGTTGTGGATCGTCATAACCGTCTTAATCCCGCGGTAGAACTCTCCCGCCGCGAACTCCGTCTTCAGATAAACAGGAATCAGGCCCGTCTGCCAGTCGTGGCAGTGGATCAGATCGGGCCGAAAATCAATGATCGGCAGGATCGAGAGCACCGCCTTGTCGAAGAACGCGAACTTCTCAATATCCGTCCGGAAATCCCCGTAAGGCTTCGCCCCGCCGAAATAGACCAGATTGTCAATGAAATAATAGGTCACGCCCTCGTACTCGTAGGTCATCACGCCGACGTGCGCCCCCGGATTATAAGAGCCGGTGCCCATATAGAAATGCGTAATATAATGGAAATGATTCCGGAACTTGTCCGGGATGCAGGTGTAATTCGGTATCACCACGCGCACATCCCACTCTTCCTTGTCAAAGCCCTTTGGCAGCGCCCCGCACACATCCGCCAGCCCCCCGGTCTTGATGAACGGTACACACTCCGACGCCGCAAACAATATCTTCTTCATTTTGCCCCCTCCTGTTAAGGATCCGATATGATTATAAAAGCTCCGGACAGCGTCTATGCGAGCTGCATGCAGGCACACATAGACGCAGACGAGCCCTTACTTAACAATAGTGTACCATACTTCACCGTATTTTAAAAGTATATTTTTTACGCCGAACAAGGCAAATCCGTGACAACTGCTTTTTCATCAGTTGTTTTTGAATGTAAAAATAAGCGATACCCGGCATCAGACCAGGCATCGCTTACTTTTGTTAAGCCGATCCCGCCTGGCAGATGCCGTAAACAGTTGAATTTGTGATTTACTGTTTTACGGACACCTGACTGCAGGCGCGGGCTTTCGTAAACATTATGTGCTTGCTTTCATCAATCGCTCGTCGTGACTTTCTGCGCAAAGCTCTTCAGTACATCCAGAATGCTTCTTGCGCCGATCGTGAAGCGGACGGTCTTCGCGTTTCCGCCGTACTCGCTGTCAGCACAGCCCTTGACGGTGACAGTGCCCCAGCCCACCTTGATATTGTTCGAGTAGGTAATCTCGTAATGTATACCTTCCTCCAGCTTCTCTCCCGCCCGGTTGTAGACGACCACATCCGGTGTAAGCGCGCTTCCGGTATAGTAGGCCGGCGCGACCACGACCGTCAGCGTGGAGAGCTCGGTCGTGTAGCGGTGTACGTTCACCGTCACCGACCCGGTGTAGTTGCCCTGTCCGGTCGCCGTGATTTCGGTCGCGTTGAGCAGATCGTTGCTATCCGTGATAACAGCCTGATAGGTGGTGGTCGTATTCTGCCGCAGCACCCGGTTCTTGTACTTCACGACCAGCGCGGAGGTCGTCAGCTTTCTGCCCTCCTTCACATCGGATACCGTGAAGGTGAAATCGGAATTCTCCTCGCTCAGCGTCCTGGGCTTAATCGTAAAGTACTTCGTCAGCGTTCCTTTGTAATTGCCGATGCCGGTGATCACGACCGTCGGCGCCTTGGTGCCGTTGCTGGCGTAGGAGCCCGCGTTCACGTTGTTCCGGTAGCCGACCGTGTAGTCGACGCCCTTCACCAGCGTATAGCCGCCGTCCGTCAGCACCGGCTCTGGCTTCTGCGCCGTCGTGTCGTAGGTCACCGCCGCGATCGAGCTCACGGTCACCGTGCTGAGATCGGCGCGTCCGACCGAGTAGGCGACATTAATTTCTTCCGTGTTGCTATAATTTCCTTTTCCGGTGATGGTCACTACATGCGCGCTGTAATCCCCGTCCTCGAAGGCAACCGTATAGTCGGTATTGCGCCGCAGCGTCTTCCCGTTCAGCTTGACGGTCGTTGTGAGCTTCGACACATTCGTGATCTCCGCGGTCGGATTCTTGATATAGGTGTATAGCGTCGCATCCGTCGCGGTCAGATCTGCCTGATTGATCGTGAAGTACAGGGTCACGCTGCCGCTGTAGCAGCCCTTGCCGGTGATCACGATCGTCGGCGCCTTGGTTCCGTTGTTGGCGTAGGAACCCGCGTTTACATTATTCCGGTAGCCGACCGTGTAGTCCTTGTTTGGCACAAGGGTTTCGGTATCAGAATCTGAGCTGCCGGTCTTTATAGTCAGGGTCAGCACCGGCACCGGCTTCTGCGCCGTACCGGTATAGGAATAGCTTTCGCTTTCGATTCCGCTTATCGCAAGGCTTATCGAAGCATTTTCATTGTTACTGTTGCTGTACAGCGTCGCCAGATTCTGCCTCGCGCTGAACACGTAGTAGGTGTCCTTCAGTTTTCCGTTGTAATTTCCCTTACCATACGCCGTCACGGTTACCTTGAAGCCGGTGTCCACCACAGCGAAAGCATAGTCGAGCGTGTAGTCGGTATTCACCCGCAGCGTGCGATTGTTATACGTCAGGGTCGGCGCCGACTTCTTGAGCACGCCGCTCGACGCGGTCACATTGGCCACATAGGACGTCACATCCGTACTGATGTCCTTCCTGATGATGTTAAAATAAATTTCCTGGTAAAGGTCGCTGTAGTTTCCTACACCCCTGATCACGACGGTCGGTTTCTTCGTCGCTGTCTCGCTGTCCGCCACATTCACGTTGTTCTTGTAGCTGAGCGTGTAGTCCGTACCCTTCTGCAGCGCCAGGCCTTCTTCGGTGATGATGAGTGGTTCGGGCTTGATCGCAGAGCCGGTGTAGGACCAGTCGGATTCTGGCAGACTTACAGTCAGGACGTCATAATTCGGGTTCTCATCCTTATCCTGTTTCAGTGTGGCCGTGAGTCCCTCCCCCGCCTCTATGACTGTGTAGCAGTAGGTCACGCCGTCCACCGTCAAGATGTTGGAGGCGTAGGCTGTGCCACTCGCACGGCATTGACTGGCCGGGAGATCTGTAAAGTGCAGGTCGCCGTCCTCAGCGAAGGAAATGGATCCTTTAAGCATTGCTGCTATGTTAGTATTAGTATTAGAAGTGTCGTACAGTTTCCCGTTGAAATAGCCACCAGTGATTGTCGAACCACTATTGGTGGTAATGCTTGTAACCTCGCTCCCGGCGGCAATGATCACGGATCCCGTCAGTGTGCCGCCACTGATCTGCACAGGGGCATTGTTGCCCGCAATCTGGATACAGGAGTCTTTTCCGCTCAGGACGCCGCCGCTGATCACCAGCGCGCCGGAGTTCACAACCGCCGCTTCGGAGCTGTTCTTTACAGAACCGCCGCTGATTGTCAGCGAACCGCTGTTCGTGATGCTATTGGTAAACGAACCATCGGAGATGGTCATGGTCGCTTCGGAGGCGTTCGTCACTGTTCCGGTAAAGCTGCCGTCATTGATGGTCAGCGTGCCGTTATTGGTCAGCGCCCCGCTGAAGCTTCCATCCTTAACGGTCATGGTCGCGCCGGAAGCGTTCGTCACTGCTCCGGTAACTGTGCCGTTTGTAATGGTCAGCGAAGCCGAAGCATTATTCGTGATCGCGGTTTCTACCGCACCCTCGCTGCCGCTGTTCTTGATGGTCAGCGTGCCGGAGTTTGTCAGTGTATAAGTTGTAGTGACTCCGCCTTCTCCCGTTGTGACACTCCCGATCAGCGAGTGTCCGTTCAGGTCGAGCGTGAAGGACTTCTCAGAAGCAATCGTAATATTCGTCGCCACATCAGCCAGCAGCTCGATGGTCTGGCCGCTCCCAACCGCAGTAATCGCATTCGCAAGGCTCTCGTAAGCGTTCAGATTGTTGCCGGAGGCGTCGAGGATTCTCACCACATAGCCTTCATCGAGATCGACAGTGACGGTATACTTGCCGGTTGTAGCGTCAAGCGATGTAACAGGGGCATAGCCGTCCGCACAGAAAGCCGCCGGAACTTCCTTGGAAAAGCTGCCACCGGAGATATTCACGTCATAATATGTGCTCGTGAAATCTTCCGAATTGTCCATGCACCCGGTGAAATCGCCGCCGGTGATGGTGACTGTTCCGCCCCCGTAAGTATAGTTTCCATCACCATTTGGATCATAGGGGTGACCGAACAGCCTGCCGCCCTCGATCGTATTGACAAAAGTGCCGCCGGTGATGGTCATTATGCCCTCGTCCCCACCACCGCTTGAATATCCATTATTCAAAATAGCATAATTCTCGGCAGATAGTGTGAACGTACCGCCACTGATCGTCGCCACATTCCAGTTCAGGATAACTGCACCGGTCGAATTTGAGAAAGAACCTCCTGAAATGTCCAGAACGCCATAATCGTCATTCTTCACCACGTTCATGCCGCCGCTGAAGGTTCCACCGGTGATGGTCAGATTCGCAGTCTGCGACCCATCGTGTATTATCTCACGATCATTAGAACGCTTACTCAGGCTTTCGCTTTCCCCAAGTGGGGAGCTATTATACCAACCGTTGTCAATCAGGCTTGAATTCCCAGTGCCGCCTGATCCGGTTGTCACGGTCGCTCCATCTGTGATCGTGATAGTGCCCAAATTCTTGATGGTGTACCAGGAGTTACCACTTGCAGCCTCCTGGCTTCTGGTAAGCGTGCCGCCCTTGATCGTCACGACGCCGCCCGGATAGTTCACAAGTGCGCCCCTTGCTTCTGTCACGTTGTCGATCTTGCCGCTTCCCGTGATGGTCAGCGTGCCATGGTTCGAGATTGTGTCACAATACGTAACGATACTGTTATCATCTGACTTTACATCCTTACCATCATTCGTCAGCGTATATTTGCCCAGATCCAACGTGATCTTCTGCCCTGACTCGATCGTGATATTTCCCGTCACATTGGCCAGCAGCTTGATCGTGGTCGAGGTCGTGCCCGCAGCCTGGATGGCGTCGCTCAACGGCGTATAGTAGGTCGTCGTGCCGTTGCGCGTGATACTGGCGACAGCGCCCGACGCGGTCTGTACCGCCACCGAATAAGACTGGGTCCTCGTGTTATACGTCAGCTTATAGCCCGGATCGATGTAGGCGTCGACGTCCGTATTGTAGCTGCCACCGGTGATTTCAGTCGAGATCGTCCCCATGTCGCCGATGGAAAGTGCGGTCGCACCATCAGCGGTGTTTGTACTCGTAAACGTACCGCCGGTGATGGATATGTCAATCTTTTCCAGATCCGAAGACGCATTTTCTTGTGTATTTGCTTCTGAAACTGCCGTATACCCGGAGATTGTTCCTCCTGAAATACTCACAGCAACCGTATTTTTTGTGGTGTGCTGTGCGATCGCAATACCGGCTCCGACAGTCGTGGTTCCATTTCCATTCCCTTCACTGTCTAATGGAGAACCTTTACCAATAATCGTGCCGCCAGTGACATTCAGTTCACCGGAGCGAATCTCGACGCCGGTCGAGTTGCCGATAATCGTACCGCCGGAAATATTCAAAGTGCCGATCTGCGGATGGTAAATACCCCACTCACCGGTGATTTCACCTCCGGAAATATTGATCTCCGTATAATAGGCGCCGCCGGCTCCGCCATTTCCGCTGATACCATAAGAAGCGCCGTTCAAAACCGCTTTTCCGCTCACGTTCAGTATCGTGGGGGTATCCGGATTCATCGTATCATTCCACGGGACAACCGCCGCACCGTAGCCGGTAACATCCTCCGTGTTCAGGGCTGTTACAGTAACATTTCCGGACAAATTCACAGTTACCTGCGTAGTATTTCCTCTGACAGTAATGCCATAAAACCAATAATTATACGTCTCATAATTTATAGGCGCTGCTGTGATTGTACCGCCTGACGCATTTAAGGTTCCGCCTGATAAATATACTGCGTGACTGGAGGCAGTAGTTGCTGCTCCACTGGTGGATATCATTCCACCGGTGATGTTCACGATCCCATTATCCGACTTTATGCCATAGTAGCATCCGACGACGTCACCATTAGACACCGTCAATGTGCCGTTCTTTTTATGAATTCCGGCATATGAGCCAGTAATTTTTCCACCGGAAACTTTTAACGCCCCGCTTTCCTGTATGATTCCATACTTTGCTTCTATGCTTCCGCCGGAAATGTCCACACTGCCGCTGACCAGATTGATTCCGCATGCAGTATCAGCAGAAGAATTCGTGTTCTGAATCGTTCCGCCTTTCACCATCAATGTACCGCCGTCCACAACGATGCCGGACGTTGTCGTCGTGACAATCGAACCGCCTGTCGCCTCAGTCCCCTCCGCAGCTACGCTCGCGCCGCTGTCCTGAATCGTCAGCGAACCGGTAACAGCCATGATATTGCTGTCGGTGAAATCTTCCACCTCACTGATCTTTTTCCCATTTAAATCCAGCGTCACGGTTCCCGTAACACTCAGAGCGCTGCTCAGCACGTCATCGACTACCAGCTTCACCGTTGCGCCGGTTTTTTCCGCCGTGGTAATCGCATCCTGCAGCGTCTTATACTCAGTTCCTCCAACAGAGGCGACCACCGTTTCCCCGTCTTCTGTGCCACCTTCCGCCAGTGCCGGAATCTCCGCTGACGCCTCTGCAGTCCCGGACGCTTCCACTGTCACGGTCTCCTCCGAGGACGCCGGTTCCGCATCGGTCTCCACACCGGCTTCATCGGTTTTACCTTCCTCGCCCACCGTCTCCTCTTCGGTCGTCCCGGTCTCTTCCGCCGGAGTCTCTTCCTCTGACGATGCCGGGGTGGCCTCCTGGGTCTCCTCGCTCCCGGCCTCAGCCGTCTCCTCCGCCACGGTCGTGACGGGCGACGCTTCCTCCGCGGAGACCGGCAGCGAGCTGCCGCACAGCACAACCGCCATCAGTAAAGCAGCAACACGTCTTTTCATCTTCTCGTTCCCTCCTGTCCTACTGTCGTGTCCGCTGTCCGCGGACCAGCTGATCGTGCGGATTTTCCCACAGCCTCGTAAAAAAAAAGGGGGAACGCTTAGCCCCCCCCTCACTGAAATCTGGTTCTTTTTTACAAGACCCGCACTATCAACTCTGTGCTATCAGCATAGCACAAACCGACTGTTCTGTCCAGAATCTGTGAAAATTTTATGAACTTTTTTAATTTAGCTACAGCACATTTAGCTGCTATACCACTGCTTCTATCAGGGTCTTCTTTCCAAAATGAATCTCCTTTACCCCGATTTCTTTCTTTTTATTGAAATTAAAACTCAGCATATAGCCTTTATCTAAATGGTAATCGTCTGGATGTCAGAAACGCATTATAAAGTCTCGTCTCAAATATCCTGTTGGCTACCACCACTTTAAAATCTTCTACCTTGACAAAACCAAACATCAGAGCAATATCAACGACCGCATCGTCTGGATTATAAGAAATGGATTTGCCATTCATCAGCAGGGAATACAGCATTTGCCGAAGCTCCGGATAGCTGTCTATCTTATCCTGCAGGGATTCAAACAGAGTATTCTTTTCATTTAAAATCCTGCCGACGGCCTCTGTCACCCCACTTTCGGTCCATGCGGATGCGCGATCCGCAAAGCGCTCCGAACCGGCAATCTGTTCGTCTATCAGCTTACAGATTCTTGACACCAGAAAGGGGTATCCCGCGGTATACTCATAAATCCGCTCCGCAACTGCATCAACATCCATTCCTGTATGATAGTCTTTCTCATATTCCTTCAGCATCCCCGCAATATCGTGAGGAGAAAAGCTCATGTCTACCAGATAATCTGCAGCGATGTTCCACGGACTGTTTGTCATGTGCTGCCCTTCCGGCACAAATTTTCGTTTCAGATTCTTTATATCATACACGCCGGCCAGTATAACCGATTGAAACGCAGGCTTTATCCGCCGCCGTATATAGTTACCGCGAAGCTGTGCCAGGAAATCCAGGAAAACCTGATTATTGGAAGCGGAATCCACTTCATCAATCATCAGAACAATCGGTTTTGCCGTTTGCCTGCACCAGTTGGAAAAGACCACAAACATATCAGCCATGCGGACGGATTCTTCCTCATTTGACGCCATACCGCGCAGACGTGTTTTCACATCTGTCGGCAGCTCCATATCCTCACAGACAAACAGAAGCTCCTTGCAGAACGCCCTCACAAAAGAGGACTCGCTGGCATAATCCGCCTCTCCAAGAAGTTGAAAGTCCAGATACACCACCGTATATTCCGCCTTCAGAAAGTCCATAAGCGCATACATCGTTGTCGTTTTTCCATACTGTCGGGCGCGATTGATTGTAAAATAGTCTCCTCTGTCCACCATTTCCTTAATTGCGCACAGGCGTTCTGTAATATCCACCATATAGTGGATATCTGGTAGACAGACCGCCGTCACATTAAAAATTTTCGCCATGGAATATTCCTCCTGTCACTCGTGGAATCGTCATCCATCACCTTTTCTCAGCCATATTTACTTTAATCGGAATCCGGAGCCTCGGGATTACGCGGCCAGTCCTCGATCCCGCCCTCCGTAATCGCACGGAACATCCGCTTCTTCGCTCCCGGGTGCTCCCGCTCGATCTGTGCAAGCAGCTTCTTTACGTAGGCGCGCTCCGTCCGGCCGTCGGCAGGGCAGGGATTTTCGATGGTCGGAATCTCATATTTCCGCACAAATCCGCGGATCCGGCTCTCCTCGACCAGCATAAAAGGCCGGATGACCTCCATATTTCGGTCCTCGAAACGCGTCACAGGCGGGAAAGCATAGAATCGCCCCTGAAAGAGCAGCGACAGCAGCATCGTCTCCACGAAGTCGTCCCGGTGGTGCGCGTAGGCGATCTTATTGCAGCCAAGACGCTGCGCCTCCGTCACCAGCGCGCCCTTGCGCAGCTTCGCGCAGAGGGAGCAGGGATGCTTTTCCTTTCTCTCCCCGAAGACTATCTGTTCGATCTGTGTGGCTACGAGGGAAAGCTCCACGCCGAGCTCTTCACAAAAGCGCCGCAGGGCGGAAAAGTCCGTGCCCGGATGGCCGAGATCGACGCAGATCCCGCGCAGTTCAAAAGACTTCGGATAAAACGCGGACAGCTTTTTCAGCGCATACAGAAGCGCCATACTGTCTTTTCCGCCGGAGACGCCGACCGCGATCCGGTCGCCCTCCTCTATCATCCCATATCGTTCCACCGCCTGGCGCACAAGGCTCAGCAGCTTTTGTATATCCATTCCCGGCTTCTCCAGGCGGATGGCTTCACCAAATACATCCGTCAATCCTCTCTCACTTCTGTTTCCCGCTCCACAACGACTCTGCACGTACTCTTATAGAAAGCAATACCGTACTTCAGCAATGTCCTCATGCCGTCATGCTTCAGCTCCGCCGTGTATTCCCTCTCATCGATCTGCTTTAGTGCTTCCATACACTCTCTGTCGAGTCGACCGCCCTCCGCATACTTCACCTCGATGATGATTCCGATTTCTTCCTCTTCGATCGCAATTGCGATATCGTAATAGCCGTCGCCGGATTCACCGTTGGAGTCAACGCTCCAGCCGCCTTTAAAACCGAGGATTCCGAGAAGCATGCCGTGGTAAAAGCTCTCCTTGAACGCCTTCCTCACGGCCGTGTCCCTGATGCTGACCGTCTGCTTCATGAAGTCTGTCAGCTGTTTTTCCACCTCTTCCGCATCCCCGGCCTTCAACGCTTCACAGAAATCCGCCACGGCGACGCCATCCTCCCGGACAAGCTTCTTTTCAAACAGGCTCAGAACCGAATCCCGGAAAATGCTGCGCACCTCCGTGTTCGGAATCGTCAGACGCACGACATTCCCCGCAGGGGTTTCGCTCTGCGTCAGATACCCTGTGGCGTACAGAAGGCTCCACATATTTTCCACGCTGCTGTATATCGTATCATAGGTGAGCTGCTCCTCGATTTTCTTCTGGACAGTCTCCCCGGAGATCAGCCTTTCCATCTGGGTCTTTGTCACCCCGTCGCCCATCTGCTGTATGAAGCGACGGACTTCCTCGTTCCCGCTGGAGTTTGCCCAGTAGCTCCTGGGAACTTTATTGAGGTTTGTACGGAGCTGCTCGCACCAGTTGACAACATCCCACGGATTATACACAGAGACACGCCCGATTTTATAGCCGTCATACCATTCTTTCGTCACATCATAATACTCCGTAAGGCCATAGTAGGCCAGCATCTCTCTGACTTCTTCATCTGTGAAACCGAACTGCTCGTCGCATTCGGTTTCAAGGAGCGTGTACATTTTGGGATTGTTCAGCCCGGTAAAAATGCTCTCTTTGGATACGCGCAGGCAGCCCGTCAGGACGGCGAACTCCAGAGCAGGGTTTGTCTTGAGCGCGGCATGAAAAATATTACGGATAACGCCAACCATATCCTTGTAGTATCCGTGCTGATTCGCTTTTGCGAGGGGAACATCATATTCATCTATCAGAATAATTACTTTTTGCCCGTAATGCCTGTGCAAAAGCTCGGACAGGAACCTCAGGCTGCTGAATAATGTATCGTCAGCCATCTCCCTGTCAAGGAGCAGCTCGAAATCCTGTTTCTCCTGCTTTGACAGGCTGTCGCTGTCAAGAAGGAAGCGGAATCTTCTGGCTTCCTCGTTTATCACTCTGGCGATCATCAGGCGACTCGTCTCAAAATTACCGGCATCTACATTTTTTAATGTAATCGATATCACAGGGTATCGCCCCATATATTGCTCGCACAGCGCTATTTCCCTGGAAATGACCAGTCCGTCAAACAGGCTTTTGTCCGTGCCGATCTCAAAGAAATATTTGAGCATGCTCATATTCATACTCTTTCCAAAGCGGCGCGGACGCGTGAAAAGATTTACCTCTCCCCAGTTACCTAAAAGCTCTTTTATCATAGACGACTTGTCTACATAGTAAAAATGATTCGTGCGTAATTTTGCGAAATCCTCTATGCCGATCGGCATTCTTTTCTTTTCCAAACCGCTCACCTCCACCTGATCACCCGGCACTTCATCACCCTTGCCGGAAGCCTCCGCCCTACAGTGCCTTCTTCATCCCTCCTGCTCCAAACCATATTTTATTATACATGCTTTACGTTATATTCTGCAAGATGGAAATAAGGCCGGAAAAAACCTTTCTGAACGCGCCAAACTGTGCTATACTGTTCCCGGAAACGAGGTGTAAAAAATATGAATCCATTATATGAACAGGTGATTGAGCTGGTGCACAGCGCCGACGAAATTATTTTTGATGAAAACCTGGTACATGCCGTCACGGTCAAGGGCGCCGCGGACTATGTGACGAAGGTGGACTTCGCCGTGCAGGAATTTCTGCGCGCGGGGCTTGCCATCCTGACGCCGGAGGTGAAACTGATCTCCGAGGAGCAGGAAAATAAAGATCTGGACCCCGCGGGATCCTACTGGATCCTCGACCCGATCGACGGCACGACAAACCTGATCCATGATTATCAGATGAGCGCGGTCTCGCTGGGACTCTATGAGAAGGGACAGATCACCTTCGGCGTAGTCTACAATCCGTTTATGAAAGAAACCTGGCACGCGGTTCGCGGCGAGGGCGCGTATCTGAACGGTCAGGAGATCCACGTCTCCCACCGCGCGGACTTCGAGACCAGCGTCATTTCCTTCGGTGCGGCTCCCTATGATAAGGGACTGGCAGCTCAGCTCTTCCCGATCATGCGGCATGTCTTCGAGGCCTGCTCTGATTTCCGCCGCTGCGCCTCCTGCGCGCTCGACCTGTGCTATGTCGCGACGGGGCGCATTGACGCCTACTTTGAGCTGAATCTGAAGCCCTGGGATTATGCGGCCGGCTCGCTGATTCTGACGGAGGCGGGCGGAAAGATCGGCACCTTCCGCGGGAAGAAGCTCCCTTATCTGCAGAATACGGATCTCATCGCTGCCACGCCGGAAATTTATGACCGGCTCCGGGCGCTGATCTTTGAGATGCCGACCGACGAGCTGAAGCTGTCGTGACAGATTCAGCAGGTGATTCCATATCCCACCCTGATGGTCTGGCAAAAATCCGCCTTTTCGCAAATACGGCTCCCATGGCATGCCATGAGAGCCGTATCCTTTCTTCCGAAACGCTACATTTCCAGATGCTGCAGCACCGATTCCAGCGACTGCAGGCCGTACATCGTCCCGAATACCTTTTCCCCGTTCATGATCAGCATCGTCGGCACCTGCCGGACGCCGAAACGCTCGGCAAGACGGGGTTCTTCGTCCACATTGACCTTACAGAACTTCACGTCGCAGGCCTCCTCGGCCGCCTCCATGAGAATCGGGTGCTGTGCCTTACAGGGGCCGCACCAGTCCGCGTAAAAATCGAGCAGTACCGGCATACCCGCCTCTGTCACTTCAGTCTGAAAATTGTCCCCGGTAACCTTTTTTAATTCCACCCGGCACACTCCTTTCTGAACTGCACAGTATCAGTGTTCCCGCGCGGCAATAGAAATAACCAGCCAGCTTTCACCAGTCAGTCTGTTTCCGAAAATAAAAGCTCCTCCGCGATCCGCGCCGCGGTTTTGATGCACTCCTCGCAGGGATACGCGGGGCGGTCCGAGCCGATGCCCTTGAGCTCCCGGCAGACCAGCGCGCCGGCGGTTTCATGGAAACGCTTTGTCATTTCTTTCGAAACCTTATAAGTGCTTCCTTTCGTTCTGGGAGAACATTCCGCTCCGCCGCTTCCTTTGAGACCGGCGAGCAACACCGCCCCTGAGAGCGCGCCGCAGGTCGCTTCCATACCGCCCATACCGGCTCCGAAGCCTTCCGTCATGCGGAAGACGGTATCTTCATCGTATCCCAGCAGATCACAGTAGGTGCAGGCCACGGCCTGCGCACAGTTGTAACCCTTGTCATGCCTTTCAATGGTCTTATTGATTCTGCTCTCCATCTGTACTCCTCTCTTATTACATATTTACAACCACGGTTTTCGGCGTGTAGCCTTCATCCCGCAGTGCTTTTATGATACGCTCCTTGTGTTCTGTCCCGAAGGCCTCGAGCGTGATCTTCAGCTCCACCGCCGCGTTGCGGTTCGTGCTCACGAACTGGTTGTGGTCGAGGCGAACGACATTGCCCTGCTGCTCCGCGATGACCGACGCGACGTGCACGAGCTCTCCAGGCTTGTCCGGCAGCAGCACCGAGATGGAGAAGATACGGTCGCGCTGGATGAGGCCGTGCTGCACAACCGAGGACATCGTGATGATGTCCATATTGCCGCCGCTCAGGATACAGACGACCTTTTTATTTTTTACATCGAGATGCTTCAGCGCCGCCACACTCAGGAGACCGGAGTTCTCGACGATCATCTTGTGGCTCTCGACCATATCGAGAAAGGCGACAATCAGCTCGTCGTCCGGCACGGAGATCACCTCGTCGACATTTTCCTGGATATAGGAGAAAATCTTTTTCCCGGGCTCGCGCACCGCGGTGCCGTCGGCGATCGTATCGCTGTGTTCGAGGCAGATGACCTCGCCCTTTTTGAGCGACTCCTCCACGCAGTTCGCGCCCGCCGGCTCCACGCCGATGACCTTGATCTTCGGATTCAGCATCTTCGCGAGCGTCGCCACGCCGGCAATCAGTCCGCCGCCGCCGATCGGGACGAGGATGTAGTCTACCAGCGGCAGTTCCTTGAAGATTTCCATCGAGATTGTGCCCTGGCCGGTCGCCACGTCGAGGTCGTCAAAGGGATGGATGAAAGTGTAGCCCATCTCCTGCGCGAGTTCAATCGCGTGCGCGCAGGCCTCGTCGTAATCATTTCCGTAGAGAACCACCTCCGCCCCATAGGCCTTCGTCCGGTTTACTTTGATGAGCGGGGTCGTCGTCGGCATGCAGATCACGGCCTTGCAGCCGTACTCCTTCGCCGCGAAAGCCACGCCCTGCGCGTGGTTTCCCGCCGAAGCCGTGATCAGCCCTTTCGCGCGTTCCTCCTCCGTCAGGGTACTGATCTTATAGTAAGCGCCGCGAATCTTGAAGGCGCCTGTCTTCTGCATGTTTTCCGGCTTCAGATAAACCTTGTTGCCGCACTGCTCGCTGAAGACCTGGCTGTAGATCAGACCGGTCCGGTTCGTCACCCGGTCTACAACCTCGCAGGCCTCCTCAAATTTTTCCAATGTCATCATCTTTCTCCTGTCTCCTTTTCTTATGCGTCCGCGTCCGTCAGGAAGAGCGCATTCACAAAACTGTCCGCGTCGAATTTCTGCAGATCGTCGATCTGCTCGCCGACGCCAATGTATTTCACCGGGATATTCAGCTCCGACTGGATCGCGACCGCGATACCGCCCTTGGCCGTGCCGTCCAGCTTGGTCAGAATAATGCCGGTCAGATCAGCCACCTCGCCAAAATGTCTGGCCTGCTCGAGTGCGTTCTGTCCGGTCGTGCCGTCCAGCACCACCAGTGTCTCCCGATAGGCTTCCGGATATTCCCGCTCGATGATGCGGTTAATCTTGCGCAGCTCCTCCATCAGATTTTTCTTATTGTGAAGCCGTCCCGCCGTGTCAATCAGCAGAACGTCGGCTTTTCTCGCCTTCGCCGCGCAGACCGCGTCGTAGACGACAGCCGCCGGGTCGGCGCCCTCGCTTCCGCTGATGAGCTCCACGCCCGCGCGCGAGGCCCACTCGCTCAGCTGCTCGCCCGCCGCCGCGCGGAAGGTGTCCGCCGCTGCCAGGATGACCTTCAGGCCCTGATCCTTCAGCTTTCCCGCCAGCTTCCCGACAGAGGTGGTCTTGCCGACGCCGTTGACACCGATGACCAGCACGACCGAGGTGCGCTTTTCGAACTCATAGGCGGTCTCGCCGACCTGCATCTGCTCCTTGATGCTGCTGATCAGGAGCTCCTTGCACTCCTTCGGCTCGCGGATATGCTGTTCCTTTACCTTCTTCTTCAGATTGTCAATGATCTCGGTCGTGGCGTTGATCCCGATGTCGCCCATCACGAGAATCTCCTCAATTTCGTCATAAAAATCGTCGTCGATGTCCGAAAATCCGCTGAAAATTGCGTCCATCCCGGAGACGATATTATTCCGGGTCTTCGACAGGCCGTCGGCCAGTCGTCTGAAAAAGCCTCTTTTCTCCTCCGCCATTGCAGCACCTCCTACTACTTACTTGTCCAGTTCGCTCTCTATCAGACTGACAGACACCAGCGCCGAGACTCCCTTCTCCTGCATTGTGATGCCGTACAGCCGGTCCGCCGCGTTCATCGTGCCCCTCCGGTGGGTGATCACAATGAACTGCGTGTGTTTCGTCAGCTTATGTAAATAATTCGCGAAGCGAACGACGTTCGAATCATCCAACGCCGCCTCGATCTCGTCCAGCAGACAGAAGGGCGAGGGCTTCAGGTTCTGTATCGCGAACAGCAGCGAAATCGCGGTCAGCGCCTTCTCGCCGCCGGAGAGCTGCATCATGTTCTGCAGCTTCTTGCCGGGCGGCTGCGCGATGATGCGCACGCCGGTCTCCAGGATATCCTCCTCGTCGATCAGTTCGAGCGTGCCCTTTCCGCCACCGAAGAGCTCCTTGAAGGCCTTGTCAAATTCCTTCTGAATCAGGGCGAACTGTTCGCGGAACTGCCGCTTCATGCCGCTGTCCAGCTCGCGGATGACCTGGACAAGCGCCGCCTCCGCCTCCTCGAGGTCGCGCCTCTGCGCGTCCATAAAGGCAAAGCGCTCCGATATTTCCTTATAATCGTCGATCGCGTTCACATTGACGTTGCCAAGCTCGCGGATCTCCTCCCTCACGGCACTGCGGCTCTTTTTCAGCTCCGCGAGCGGTGGGTGCTCCTCCCTCTTAAGGGGGATCGCCGCATTGTAGGTCAGCTCATACTCGCTCCACATATGGTCGCTGAGACTGCTCTCATTTTCCTCGATCTTCTCCTTCTGGCTGTCCAGACGGAACAGCTCCTTGTCGAGCTGGCCCATACACGCGGACAGCTCCTCGCGCCTGCCAAAGAAGGACTTATGAGAAGCGGACTGCTGCTCTTTTTCCCAGCGCAGCTTCTCCGTCTTCGCGTCCAGCTCTGTCGCCCGCTGTTCCAGCGCGGCCATTTCAAGCCGCAGCGCGCCGGTAGCCTCCTCGCGGCTCCTGGAATCCTCCTGCGCCTGCTCGCGGCTCTGTGTGAGCGCGGCCTCCTCTTCCTTCAGCTTCGCGATCTCGCCGTCCACGCGCTTCAGATTGGACGCCGCAAACTCGGCCTTCTGTGAAATAGAAGCCGTATCGAGATGCAGGGCTTCCAGCTCCCGCGAAGCCTCCGCCTCCTCCTCGCGGTCTGTCTCCAGCCTCTTCTGGTAGAGTTCGACCGCACAGGAATGCGCCTTCTCCATCTTCTCCGAATCTTCAAGCTCCGTCTGATTCTGCCGCTTCAGACCGGCGATCTCCTCCGTCTGGCGGCGCAGCTCAGACGCCTCCTGTTCGAGTGCCTCGCGGCTGCTGCCGGACGCCTCGATACGCGCCTTTTCCTGCTCCAGATTCAGGCGCGCTGTATTTTCACGGACGCGGAGCTCCTGCAGCGCGGCCGCTCCCTGATCGAGCGTGGAGTAACAGCTGCTGCGCTCGTTCTGCAGCTCAACCAGCCGCTTCTGCGCGCTCTCCAGGTCCATTTTCAGCTTTTCGGCCTTTTCTTTCAGCTCCTCGATCTCCCGGTTTCGCGAGAGGAGGTTGCTGCTGTTCTTAAACGCGCCGCCGGTCATCGCGCCGCCGGGGTTCAGAAGCTCTCCCTCCAGGGTCACAATCCGGAGGCTCTGGCGATACTTGCGCTGCAGCGCGATCGCGTGGTCGATCTCATCGACGACGAGCGTCCGCCCGAGCAGCTGCGCCATGACGGCGCGGTATTTCTCCTCCGTCTGCACCAGCGTATCGGCGAGCCCGAGCACGCCGGGTTCCTTCAGCGCCTCCGGCTGCCGCATTTCCTGCGGGCGCCGCACCGCGCTGAGCGGGAGGAAGGTCACACGGCCAAATCGATTCTGTTTTAAATAGGCAATCAGCCGCTTGGCCGTCTCCTCGTCCTCCGTCACGACATTCTGGATGCTGCCGCCGAGGGCGGTCTCGATCGCGGTCTCATAGCGCTTCTCTGTCTGCATCAGATCCGCGACGACGCCGCAGATACCCTTCTGCCGACTGCGCTGCTCCATCACCCTGCGGATACTGCCGCCATAACCGTCGTAGCGCTCCGCGAGATTGCGCAGAGATTCGAGGCGCGAGGCCTCGCGGTGATACGCGCTCTGCGCGTCCTCGACGCGCTTGCGGCAGATCGTAATCTGCTGCTGCAGCGCGCGGATGCGCTCTTCAATCTGCTCCCGCTCCTGCGTCTTCTGCTGCAGCTCCCCGCTCGCCTCGTCGAGCTCGCGCTGTCGTTCCTCCAGAAGCTCCTGCTGATCGAGCTCCTCACTCTTCATCGCGATCAGCTTCCGGCTGATCTCGGAGGCGCGGATCTGATTCTGCTCCTCCATGGCTGCGTAGCGCTGCAGCTTTCCCTTGATCGAGGAACGACTGTTTAAGAGCGACATGATCTCGCTCTTGCTGTTCTCCATGTTGGTCTGGCTGTCCGCGATGCGCTGCTGCACCGACGCAAGGCGCTGCTGCGCGTCCTCCTGCACCTTCTGCGCCTGCTTAAGCTGCAGGTCGAGGGAGTCCTTCTCCTCCGTGATCGTCCCGCGTTCTTTCGTCCGCTCGGACAGCTCCCGCCCGATGGCCTCCATCCGCTCGTCGTAGTGCCGCGTGCTCGCCTTCGCGGAGCGCGCCTGCTCCTCGAGCACCGCGATCTTCCCTTTGAGCTGCTGCTTCTCGACGCGCGCCCGGGAGGCCTCCTCCTTCGCGGCGTCGATCTGCGTCTCAACCGCCTCGAGCTCCCGCTCGATGCGCTCATATTCCAGCTTTGTATTTTCAAAGGCCGCGGTCGTCTCATCGAGATCGCCCTGCGTGATCGCCCTCGTCTCCTCAATCTTATGAAGCTGCGCCTTCATATTTTCCATCTCCAGCAGGAAAATATGCACCTCACAGTCCTTCAGCGTCTCCTTTTTCTTCAGATATTCCTTCGCCTTTTCGGCCTGCCTCTCCAGCGGCCCCAGCTGCTTTTCAAGCTCCGCAAGAATATCCGTGATGCGAAGGAGATCCTGTTTCTCGTTTTCCAGCTTCTTCTCCGCCGTTTTGCGGCGCTTTTTGAACTTCACAATGCCAGTGGCCTCGTCGAAGAGTTCCCTTGCCTCCTCCGGCCGGGTGCTTAAAATCCGGTCGATCTGACCCTGACCGATGATCGAGTAGCCCTCCTTGCCGATGCCGGTATCATAGAACATCTCCTGAATATCCTTCAGGCGGCAGGCCGTCCCGTTTAAAAGATATTCACTCTCCCCCGAGCGATATAACCTTCTCGTGACAGTTACTTCCTCGTAGGATACCGGAAGCCTGCCGTCCGCATTGTCCAGCGTGATCGCGACCGAGGCAAAGCTCAAGGGCTTACGGTTCTCCGTGCCGGAGAAAATGATGTCCTGCATGCTGCCGCCGCGCAGCTGCTTCACGCGCTGCTCGCCGAGCACCCAGCGCACCGCGTCCGCCACATTGCTCTTGCCCGAACCGTTCGGTCCGACGATGCCGGTGATGCCGTTGTGAAATTCAAATGTGATTTTATTTGCAAAGGACTTAAAGCCCTGTACTTCAATGCTTTTCAGATACATCTATACTGTCCGTCCGTCTTCTTCTGTCAGCGCGCGGTAAGCGGCCTCCTGCTCCGCCGCCTTTTTGGTCCGGCCGCTGCCTGTCCCGATCACCCGCTCCCCGAGCAGTGCCTGCACGGTGAACTGCTTGCAGTGATCCGGGCCCTCCTCCTTCACGAGCTCATAGTGAAGGACTCCCTCGTGCGCCGCCTGGACGCGCTCCTGCAAAATCGTCTTGCTGTCAAAGAACAGCTTTTTATGCTCGAGATCCTGCAGAATAAAGCGGTGAATAAAATCCCGAGCGGTCTCAAATCCGCGGTCGAGGTAAATCGCGCCGATCAGCGCCTCGAGAGCGTCGGAGGTGATCGAAGCGCGCAGCCGCCCGCCGCTCGCCTCCTCCCCTTTTCCGAGGAGAATATAGTCGCCGAGCGGAATTTCCTTCGCGCAGAAGGCCAGACTCGGCTCGCAGACGATGCTCGCCCGCATCTTCGTCGCGTCGCCCTCCTCCATCTGCGGATACTGCTCATAGAGGAATTCGCTCGTCGCGAGCTCAAGCACCGCGTCGCCCAGGAATTCGAGGCGTTCGTTGCTCTCCAGCGCGCCCATCTGACGTTCATTCGCAAAGGAGCTGTGGCGCATCGCGCGCGCAAGCAGTTCTTTATCGTGAAACTGCACGCCGATCCGCCGCTCCAGATTTTTCAGATCCATGATAAGACCTCTCTCTTAAACGGAATGAAACGCCCGCCGGGAGTCAAGACAGCCTGGTCTTCTATCCCGTGGGCGCCGCATTCCAAATACTCCGTTTCCGCAGCTTTGCGCTAATTCAGCGCGCTCCGGATCTGCTCCACCGCGTCCCCGACCGAGACAATCTTCTCGGCGTCATCATTCGCGATCTCGATGTCAAACTCTTCCTCGATACCCATGATAATCTGGAAAATATCAAGGGAATCCGCTCCCAGGTCGTCCACAAAGGTGGTCTCCGTCGTGATCTCATCCGCGTCCACATTCAGCACTTCCGCAATGATATCGCGCAGCTTCTCAAACTCCATAACTAACCCTCCTGGTTTTGTTCCGCCTGAATACCGGCTTTTATTTTTTCATTCATGCCCTGCTCGGTGAAGGTCACGCACTGGTCAATCGACGTGCGCACATGCACCGCCTTCGCATTGCCGTGAGTCTTCACCACAAGTCCCTTCAGTCCGAGGAGCGGGGCTCCGCCATGCTTGCTGGTGTCGAACTGCTTCAGACTCTCCTTCAGCGCGGGCTTCACGAGCAGCGCGCCGATCTTACTGCGCGTATTGACCATCATGCCTTCTTTGACCATCGATATCATCGTGCTGCCGACGCCCTCGAAGAGCTTCAGGATCACGTTTCCCATGAAAGCTTCGCAGACGATCACATCCGCATAACCGGCAGGAATGTCGCGCGCCTCGATGCTCCCGATGAAGTTGATGTCCTTACACTCCCTAAGAAGCGGGAAGGTCTCCTTCACCAGGGCATTGCCCTTTTCCTCCTCGGCCCCGATATTGACGATCGCGACCCGCGGGTTCCTGATGCCCATGACATTCTCCATATAGATGGAACCCATGCGCGCGAACTGTACGAGATGCGAGGGCCGGGCGTCCACATTGGCGCCGCAGTCGATCAACAGTGAGACTCCCTTCGCAGTGGGAATCAGCGGCGCAAGCGGCGCGCGCTCCACCCCTTTGACCCTGCCGACGATCGTCGTGCCGCCTACCAGCACCGCGCCGGTATTACCAGCCCCGACGAAGGCGTCCGCCTCTCCGGAACGCACCATCTTCATCGCCACCACGATGGACGAATCCTTCTTCTGCCGGATCGCGTTCACCGGCGGCTCCGCCATCTCGATGATCTCCGTGGCGTTCACCACCTCAATCCGCTCCTCATCGTAGGAATATTTCTGCAGCTCCGTGCGGATGGGCTCTTCCTGCCCCACCAGGATCACCTTCACATTGTCCCGGACACCGAGCGCCTCCACTGCGCCTTTCACAATCTCCGCAGGCGCGTTGTCTCCACCCATCGCGTCGACCGCCACCTTCACCAAATCCTGCATTGGTCTCTCCTCCTCATCTGTCCCTTCCATAATACGAAAACAGGTTCTCGAAGTCAATAGGTTCCACGAAAAAAACGCCCTCCCCGAAGGGAGGGCGCTTCTGCTCATTTACTCGACGGAGATGATCTCCTTCTTATTGTAGCTGCCGCAGGCCTTACAGACTCTGTGAGACATCATCAGAGCGCCGCACTTGCTGCACTTTACGAGATTCGGAGCGCTCATCTTCCAGTTCGCTCTTCTCTTATCTCTTCTTCCTTTGGAAGATTTATTTTTCGGACAAATAGACACGGATCACACCTCCCATCAATTCTCAAATCACACTTGTTAGATTATACTCGTGGTTTCTGAGAATGTCAAGCTTTTATTTTACCAGTGCCAGCGTCTCGCGCGCGATCGCGAGCTCCTCGTTGGTCGGGATCACGGCGACCGTCACTTTGGAGTCCGGCGTGGAGATGATGTTGTCCTCGCCGCGTTTCGCGTTCGCCGCCTCGTCAATCGTGACGCCGAGGTAGCCGAGGTTCTCGCAGATGCGGCTGCGCATCGAAGCGGAATTCTCGCCGATGCCGGCCGTGAAGGCGATCGCGTCCACGCCGTTCATCGCCGCCGCGTAGGCTCCGATGTACTTCAGCACGCGGTAGGCAAAGACATCGAGCGCGAGCTGCGCCTTGTCGTTGCCGGCCTCCGCCGCCTCATCGAGGTCACGGAAATCGGAGGAAACGCCGCCCGATACGCCAAAGACGCCGGACTTCTTGTTCAGCATGTTCATCAGCGCCGCGATGTCCATGTTCTCCTTCTTTGCAAGGAACTCCAGGATCGCCGGGTCGATGTCGCCCGAACGGGTGCCCATCACAAGGCCTTCCAACGGAGTCAGACCCATCGAAGTGTCGACGGACTCGCCGTTCAGCACCGCGCTGACAGAAGCGCCGTTGCCGAGGTGGCAGACGATGATCTTCATGTCCTTCACGTCCTTGCCGAGGAACTCCGCCAGTCTCTTGGAGACATAACTGTGGCTCGTGCCGTGGAAGCCGTAGCGACGGACCTTGTATTTCTCATAATACTCGTAGGGCAGGCCGTAGGTGTAGGCTTTGCCCGGCATCGTCTGATGGAAAGCCGTATCGAAGACCGCCACCATCGGCACGCCCGGCATCAGCTTCTCACAGGCCTCGATGCCGATGAGGTTCGCCGGGTTGTGCAGCGGCGCAAGGTCGTTGCACTCCTCGATCGCCGCCTTGACCTCCGGCGTGATCACCACAGAGGAGGCGAACTTCTCGCCGCCGTGAACCACGCGGTGTCCGACTGCGCCCACCTCGGAGAGGCTCCCTATCACACCGGTCTTCGCGTTCGTCAGCGCATTGATCACGAGCTGAATCGCCTCGGTATGCGTCGGCATCGCGTCGTTGGTCACTTCCTTCGCGCCGCCCGCCGGCTGATAAGTCAGCCTGCCATCGATACCGATGCGCTCGCAAAGGCCCTTCGCAAGCACCGCCTCGGTGTCGGAGTTGATTAACTGAAACTTCAGGGATGAGCTTCCGCAGTTGATAACCAGAATATTCATTTTCTTAATCCTCCATTTATCCTTTTATGCCTGGCACTGTACCGCAGTGATCGCCACGACACCCACGATATCCTCCCAGGAGCAGCCGCGGGACAGGTCGTTGACCGGCTTCGCGATACCCTGCGTGACAGGACCATAGGCCTCGGCCTTCGCGAGTCTCTGCACCAGCTTGTAGCCGATATTTCCGGCGTCGAGATCCGGGAAGACAAGCACGTTCGCCTGTCCGGCGACCTGGCTGCCCGGAGCCTTGGAATTACCTACGCTCGGCACGATCGCCGCGTCAAGCTGCAGCTCGCCGTCCAGCATCAGATCCGGAGCGAGCTCCTTCGCGATCTTCGTCGCCTCGACGACCTTATCGACGTCCGCATGCTTCGCGCTGCCCTTCGTGGAATGGCTCAGCATCGCGACCTTCGGCTCCGCCTGCACCAGCAGCTTGAAGGACTCCGCGGAGGAAATCGCGATATTCGCGAGCTTCTCCGGATCCGGATTCTGCTCAAGTCCGCTGTCCGCAAATACGAAGGTGCCGTTCTCGCCGTACTCGCAGTCCGGAACAACCATCAGGAAGAATGCGGAGACCAGCTTCGTGCCCGGCTTCGTCTTCAGAATCTGCAGACAGGGACGCAGCGTGTCAGCCGTGGAATGGCAGGCGCCGGAAACCATGCCGTCCGCATCGCCCATCTTTACCATCATGACGCCGTAGTACAGATACTGCTTCGAGAGGATCTCGGTCGCCTGCTCCTTCGTCATGCCCTTCTTGCTGCGCAGCTCCACGAGCTTGTCAACATAGGCTCCGAAATTCGGATCGGTCGCCGGATCGACAACCTTCGCGCCGGAGATGTCAAGGCCCTCGCTGCCCTTCTTCACGGCCTCCTCGCTGCCGATCAGGATCAGGTCTGCGATGCCCTCCTTCAGGATCTGCTCCGCGGCCTGATAGGTCCTGCGGTCCTCGGTCTCCGGAAGTACGATGACCTTTTTGTCTGCTCTGGCTCTTTCCTTGATTACATCAATAAATCCCATGATATGTAACCCCTTTCGCTTTTTTTGTATATGATTCTGTAAATGCGGTGCCTTCGCCCTGCATACAGGATGCATCAGTTTAAACGCTCTCGATCTCGGAGATCAGCACGCAGTTCGGCGTCTCCACCTTCAGCGGCTTTCCCCAGAGACTGAAATATTTCCCTTCATAATTGACACGGAAGATCGTCATCGTGTTCGTCTCGTGATTCAGCGCCATGATATGCCGGTTGTCCGGGAAGAAATCCGCTGCCTTCGGATAATCGCCGCTGACCGGCAGAATGCAGATTTTCTCGAGCATCCCGGTATTCTGGTCAACCCTGAAAATCCCGACGCTGTTGTCCCCGGCGTTCGAACACAGTACATAATTCCAGTCGCGTGAAAAACGCAGAATACTGGCCGCGCTGCCCTTCGCGTGATAATCGTTCAGCGTCGGCACGGTCTGGATCAGCTCGAAGGACGGTCCCTTCGACGTATCCTCATAGGAATAGACGCTGATATAATTTTTCAGCTCGCAGATCAGATAGGCGAAGCGCCCGTCCGGGCTGAATTTGATCGTCCGCGGCGCGCTCTCCAGCTCGCAGCGAAGGATATCAAACAGACGAATCTTCCCCGTCTCGTGATCAAATCGGTAGATCTTCACCTGATCCACGCCCAGATCCACGGCGCACAGGTACTTCTGATCCGGCGTGAGGTTGACGCAGTTCACATGCGGGCGAAAATTGCGCTCCGCAACACTGCCAAGTCCCTTGTGGAAGACCTCGTCCGTCATCTTCCCGACGCGCCCGTCCTCCAGAAGGCGCATGACCGTCACCTTGCCGTCATGCCAGCCCGCGACAAAGAGATAGCGATCCTCCTTATCCGTGGAAAGATAGCAGCCCCTCATGCCGCCGATGGAAGCCTTGTTCATCGGCTCGAGATCCCCGTCCGGCAGGATACGAAAGGAACGCACACCCTCATCGGAGATCGAATAGAGATACTTCCCATTGTGCGATTTCTTTATGTAAGATGGATTGTTGATCGGGACGACCTTGCGCTCCAGCGCGCGCCCGTTTTCCACATCCAGATCATAGATGTAGATGCCGCGGCTGCTGCCGTGCGTATAGGTTCCCACATATGCCACATAGCTCTTCTTTTTCAATACGGCCCACCTCCCGCGGGACATAGCAATCGTAACACATTTTCGCGGCCTTGTTAAGCCTTTTTAAGAAAATCCTGCATTACATTGAGCGTGAAATCAATATTTTCGTCCGTGTGCGCGGCCGACAGGAAAATCGCCTCAAACTGGGACGGGGCAAGATAGATGCCCGCCTCCAGCATATGCCGGAAGTATGCCTTGAAAAGCGTGGTGTCCGCCGTCTTTGCGCTCGTGTAATCCCGCACCGGCTCCGCCGTAAAGAACAGACTGCCGAGCGAACCGACATGATTGACCCGGAAAGGCAGCCCCAACTCCAGGAGCATCCGCTCAATCCCCTCAAACAGGCGCTCTCCCAGCGTTTCCAGCCGCGAATAAACCTCCGGATGCTCGTTGAGATAGCCGAGCTGCGCGAGTCCCGCCGCCATCGCGACCGGATTGCCGCTTAAAGTCCCCGCCTGATAAACGCTGCCGACCGGGGAGACAAACTCCATGATCTCCCGTCTGGCGGCTTAGGCGACGACCGGCATGCCGACGCCGAT
>JAJBTX010000052.1 GCA_020860645.1 Lachnospiraceae bacterium
TTTATGAAGTATCTTGACTACCGGGAACGCCGCGAGCAGGGAACCTTTACCTTCACGATCGCGTTATACACCCAGACTGCTTACAGCCCGCGCTACTATATGACCTATCACTGGCACCTGCACTACGAGATCATACACATTCTCTCCGGCGAGTTCCGGCTCACTCTCGACAGTTTCACCCGCACCTACCAGGCCGGAGACGTCGTCCTCATCACAGGCGGGACGCTCCACGGCGGAGATCCGGTGGATCACAGCTGCGTCTACGACTGTATTTTATTTGACCTGGAATTTCTTTTAAAGGATAATCACGCCTGCGCGAAAACCATCCAGGATATCCGGGATCATAAAATTCTGATTCACACGCTGCTCTCGGAACGCTGCTCTCTGGTCGTGCCGATCATCGACCAGCTGACCGATGCGCTTTCCAGGCGGGAAACCGGATACGAATTTCTGACACAGGGCTATCTTTACCAGCTCCTCGGCGTCATCCTCAGCGAGCATTTATATGAAGAAAACCGGAAGGACGCCGTCATCGCCGAGCGCCAGAACTCGGTCAACAGCGTCCTCGCCTACATATCGGACACTTTTCCCGGCAATCTCAGCCTGGACTCTCGCGCCCGGATCGCCGGGATGAACCCGAAATATCTCTGCCGCTGTTTCCGCAGCGTAACCGGGCGCACACCGATTGATTATCTGAATTATTACCGGATCGAGTGCGCCTGCGAGATGCTCTCCACGAAGAACCTCTCGATCAAGGAGACCGCGATCTCCTGCGGCTTCAACGATGAGAGCTATTTTATCCGCACCTTCCATAAATACAAAGGGACTACGCCAAAACAATTCTTAAAGGCGGAATTTTCATAAGGAGGAGACATCGATGAGCAAATCAAAAAGCCTGCTGGTAAAGAACGTGGAATATCTGGTGACCTGCGACGATGAGGATCGCGTACTCGGACACGTCAACGTGTTCATAAGAGACGGCGTCATCGTCTCCGTCGGCGCGGAGGCGCCTGAGGCGGACGATGTGATCGACGCGGACGGCATGGTCCTGTACCCCGGCCTTATCAACACGCACCATCACCTCTACCAGACCTTCAGCCGCAATCTGCCGGAGGTGCAGAACATGGAGCTCTTCCCCTGGCTGAAGGCACTCTACGAGATCTGGAAAAATCTGAACGAGGAGGTCGTCCGCGACAGCTCCCTGACCGGGCTCGGCGAGCTTCTGAAGACCGGCTGCACGACCTGTCTCGACCATCACTATGTATTTCCGAAAGACGCGGGCGACCTGATCGGCGCGCAGTTTGCGGCGGCGGATTCTCTGGGCATCCGCTTCTACGCGACCAGAGGCAGCATGGACTTAAGCGTCAAGGACGGAGGCCTGCCGCCGGACAGCGTCGTGCAGGATGTCGATGAGATCCTTGTGTCCTCCGAGGACTGTGTGCGGAAATATCATGACAGCAGCCGCTACGCGATGCACCGCGTCGCGCTCGCGCCCTGCTCTCCCTTCAGTGTGAGCGCAGAATTACTCCGCGAATCCGCCGTGCTCGCCCGGAAACTCGGCGTCCGCCTGCACACGCATCTCGCGGAGACGAAAGACGAGGAGGCCTACACACTCGAACACTTTGGCATGCGTCCGCTCGCCTACATGGAAAGCCTCGGCTGGATCGGGCCGGACGTGTGGTACGCGCACGGCATCCATTTTACGGAGGAGGAGCTGCAGCGCCTTGCAGAAACGCAGACCGGCGTCGCGCACTGCCCGATTTCCAATATGAAACTCTCCTCCGGGATTGCCCGCATTCCTGAGATGCTGAAGCTCGGCGTGCCGGTTGGTCTCGCCGTCGACGGCTCCGCGAGCAACGACGGCTCCAATCTGCTCGAGGAGCTGCGGGTCGCTTATCTGCTGCATCGCCTGAACAGCAGCCAGGGTGCGCCCTCCGGCTATGATCTTCTGAAGGTTGCGACCCGCGGCAGCGCGCGCATACTCGGACGCGACGATCTCGGACAGATCGCCCCCGGGATGGCCGCCGACTTCTTCCTCGTGCGACTGAACCGGCTCGAGCTCATCGGCGCGCAGTTCGACGTGCGCTCCATGCTCTGCACGGTCGGTCTCAAGGGCAGCGTCGACTACACGGTCGTAAACGGACAGATCGTCGTCCGGGACGGACGGCTCACAATGCTCGAAGAGGAGAAAATCAGCGAGCAGGCGAACCGCACGGTGAGAAAATATCTGAATCGGTAAAGAAAACGCAGGAATTGGCTGCTGTCCGCCCGGGCAGCGGTCAGTTTTCTATATCTCCTTCCCCTTTTCTGCGATACCTCCATAAAATCAGAAACGCTGAAAAAAGACACAGGAAACCTGCTCCGCAGATTGATCCATAAAACAGCGGTTTGTTATTATAAAAACGAATCCAGCGGTTTGTCGTCAGCAGAAATGTAACGCTCTCCTGCGAGATGTTTCCGGCGCTGTCATAAGCGGTGACGGTCATCCTCTGCCAGCGATCATGTTCTTTCAGTACATAATCGCTGATCTCACCGGAAAGTGGCTCCAGTGTTCCGTTCGCGACTTCATAGGAAGCTTCTCCCAGTACTGTATCCGCCTTATCCCGCTCTACTACGCGGACAACGAGCCGTTCCATCTCGTTATTGTCATAGTAACTGACCAGCATCGGCACAGCGGAGGCATTGCAGCGCTCGCCTTCCGTGACGCCGGTCAGAATAAGTCCCGGACGCTTTGTGTCCTTGCAGAACTCGATTGCCGCAGCATACTCACTGTAGCCCTGGCTCTCGTTCGTCGTAGCGTTTGCTTTCACATCCTCTGTGTAAAATAATACCCGGTAGCTGCCATCTTCGATAAAATTCGAACAGAAAACCTCATATTCTATTTTTTTCCAGTTACAGTCGTGATCCATGTCGCCGGTCAGGGTCGCTGTATAATCTTCGCCTTCCACGAGCCGCGCGCTGTCTTCGCTGTCGCGCGTTACATTGATCCAGCTCTCGTTCGCGCTGCTCAGATTGTACTCACTCAGCGTCAACGTCGGCACATCGTTTGTATAATATTCCTCAATCAGTTCCTGGGTTTCCTCCCCCAGCACATAGACGGAACCAAAACGGTTCAGCGAAAAGCAAACGCTGCCCTCAGCCGCATCGTTTTCATTCCCCGCGAGGTCTCTCACCTGCACCGTCAGCGTATAGACCGCATCGTTATCTACCGTCTCCTCTATCTCATCAAGATACCAGGTCCTGCCGCGAAGCGTTCCGAATCCGGTGAGTTCCTCATCTGTCACATCCCACTTTGCGCGTGTCAGTGTGACCGAGACCTCGTCCGCATTATAATTCACATCCTCGATGGTAATATAGGGCGCGAAAACATCCCCTGGGTTTTCCTCCTCCACCTCGCCTTTTCCATAAGCCTTCTGATCCTCCACCGCATGAAAAATGATTTTGGGCGCAGTCTGATCTATGACAAACTCCTCGCAGCTCACCGGCAAAGAGACATTTCCCGCGAGATCGGTCACCGTCCCGCTGAAGCTGTAGACTCCGTCCGCGTGAAAGGACGCCGTCGCCGTATCACTGCCGTCAAAGGAAAATGCGGGCGCGGTGACGCCGTCAAAAGCGATTACCGCAATATCCGAACTTCCCGCAAAATTCACGTCCGTCACGCGCAGTGTGGCCGTGCGGCCTGCCTTATAATACTTCCCGTTCACCACAGCATCATTGTCAAAGCTCAGCGCCACCGTCGGAGCTGTCATGTCGATCGTGAACGCATGCGGCGCGGCACCCTCATAACGCAGCTCCGCCTCATTTCCGAGCAGGTCCTCGCCGCTGACAGACAGCGTATATTCGCCGTCTGTCTGATACATAATTTTCGCCGTCCAGGTATCATCATCCCCGTTTGCACTGCTGCCCGCCTGATAATCCCAGCCGTCAAAGGAGACGGACTCCGTCGAAATCCGGATCCGCTCTGTGTCGAAGTTGCGCTCCGTGACAACAATCGTCGCGGTTCGGGGGGCTTTGAAATACCTTTCGTTTTCAACCGCATTGTTATCATAGAAAATTTCAATTGTGGGAGCTGTCACATCGATGCCAAAGGCATAAGTCCGCGTACTGCTGTTGCCGGCATTATCGAAAGCCGTCACAACGACCTTGATATCGTTGTAATTATGGCTGTCCGCGTCCACAATGATCGTCCGGTCCATCCGAAAGCTAAGCGCGGGATCATCGTAATTCGCAGTCCAGCGCGTCGCGGAGGCCTCGTTCAGTGTTTTCTCGTCGCTCGCGGACTCGACGCCATTGATATAAAGCTGCCATGTCACAAGGCCAAGGCCTGCGCTCTTCGTTCCACCGTACGGGTCTGTCACGACAATACGCAGCGGCACATCGCCCGAAAACAGCGGCGTTCCTTCCACTGTATTGTGACTGTCTTCCGCCTCTGCTGTAACTGAGATCATCGGTGCGAGCGTGTCTGTCATCGGTGCAGTCACGTCAAGATAAATACTGTTCGTCGTGTCCAGAGCGCTCATATTTCCCGCGCGGTCTGTGACGACAACATCCTGCACCGTAAAGATCTGCTCACCCTCAACCGTCGCGGAGACTGTCTGCAGATAAGCATAATCCGCATGTCCCACCGACTCTTCGTCTGTCGTTGAACAGATCGTGTAATCGATCTGTACAGGGCTGTGATCATCCGTCGTAATCTTCACAACAGCGCTTGTCTCCTGCCTGTAGGGCTCGGAGAGCTCAACCGTGGCACTCTCGATTCGAATCTTATAGTAATCTCCCACGCTCAGCACACCAGTCGGCGCCAGCGTATCGACGACAATATGTCTGCTCAGGAAAGGCAGTCCCGTGGACTCCGGCATTGCCTCCATCTCATCATGATCTGCATCCGGGTCATACCGCAGCGCATTTCCCGCCTTATCACAGCCTTCAACACGGTACCGGTAAACACCGTCGCTCTCCACCGGATGGGTACAGACATAAGATGGAGCGAAACCGTTCGCGGTCAGCACCTTATTACAGGAATCAATCGTCACCGCCTCGTAATTGCCATCCGTGTCGCAGCCATAGCAAATTTCCAGCCTGTCCTGATCAAAATTGGTTTCCGTCAGATTCACCGTCGCCGTATAGCCTTTGTTGAAGAAATAACGATCCTGACCTGCCAGAAGATCCGGATACGCTGTACCGTCCTTCGCAGTGATATTCAGGCAAAAAACCGGCGCCGTCCGGTCGATAATAATTTTATACTGCGGCTCCGTATAGGAATCCCCGCTTTCACAGCTCTCCCTGTATGAGCCAGATGCGCTCCCGCTCTGTACGGAGACGCTCCCGGACTGATCGGATATCATTTCCGTGAGCTTCAGAGCGTTCCCCGCGCGGTCCGTCCCATAAACCAGAAGGCCATATGTTCCCTCTTCGCTGATGTCACAGCTGGCCTCTCCGCCGCTCACATGAGAAGCTGCTCCGCCGTTCAACGCCCAGAAGAGCCTCTCGTCATCGAGTGCGTTGTTGTCGCTGATGGATATCTGTACTTCTACGTCTCCCTTATAGTACACAGCGCCGGCTGTTCCACTGTTCTCGTCCTCCGCCCCATAAACATACGCCGTCTCCGCAGAGCTGCAGGTAATCACTCCTGTCGGGGCGGTGACGTCCAGAATCTTTGGATAACTGGTGAAAACGCCCTGTGTCTGCGTGCTTTCGTCATGCATATAATTCTCTGCGGAAATATCTGTGTTTTTACAGACAAGCGGATTTCCGGCCGCATCGGTTCCGCAGATGGAAAAGCTGTACTCATTTTCACAGGCAGCGACCGCCTCAACGTTGGCTTCCACTTCATAGGTATAACAGCCGCTGTCGTCCGGAGAATCGGAAATCACCGGCGTCCCAAAGCTCACAGACGCTGTCCCGGCGGACACGCTGACGCCCGGCGTAAGCTTGTCCGCGCAGAGCGGAAGATTGTCCCGCACTGTAAATTTCACCGTAAACGCGCTGCTGTAATACCCCACATGATCCACGACCGTATACGCGGGACTAATCTCGACGCTCAGCTCCGGCGCTTCACTGTCCGGCTGCGTTTCTTCCGACAGAGAAGAGTCCTCTTCCGACAGAGCCTCTGCCCGCACTGACAGCGCGGATTTTACTCCGCCGACCAGGAGCGTTCCCATCACGAGCATCGCCGCCAGTATATACTTTTGTCTCTTTATTCCATGGATTCTGCGCACCCTGTCAGCCTCCCTTCTTGTCGTCCGTATAACCACGCCGTATTTTCTCTGTCCGAACGCTTCGGAGCACTTCTGTAGCCTCCTCCGTCTGACCAGAGCGCTTCTCTTCCGCGACCCTGCCCGTCAAGGCGCAAGAAATCACTTCTGTAACATTATCCGCTTCCGGGACTTCCTCCACGGGCAGCACAGCTTTCGTTCCCTTCCTGCGCCCGTGAGCGCTCCCCGTTCCCGCAGAATTCATCTTCCAGGCGTCCCGAATCCGAAGCGTAAAGAAGAAAACGACTGCCAGTATCGCGCCCAGAACAGTGATCGCCAGGCAAATATAAAATCCCATATGATACGTCTGTATCAGTTCCGTTCCCATAACGAACCTCCTTTTTATGAACCCATTAAAATCATCAGAGCCGTAAATGAAAATATTCGTCCAGGCGATCCCCGGCCATCTGGACCTGTGCCACGATCGCGTCGACCAGCCGCAAATCCTCCTCATCCAGCTGATTCGACGCTTTGATCTCCTCCGTTCCGGCGATGATCCTGTCGAGCAGCCCCTGCATGTCGTCCCGGCTCACCTTTCCGGTATAGTAAAACTGATCAACCCTGTTCAGCATTTCCATCACCGTGTAGCGGTAAATGTGGAGCACAATAAAATAGCGAATCTGTCCAGTGATCCCGGGGCGATTCAGTTCCGTCAGGTCCGCCCAGTAATCCGCGTAGCTGTAATCGGAGTTTATCTTATTGTCAAGTCTGGAGTAAGCGCTGGCGATCACCAGAAGAGTCTGTGCCGTATTCTGTTCCGCCAGCGTCAGAGAACTGCCTTCCGCGGCGTACGTAAGCCAGGAAACCGCCTGACTTTTTCCGACCTTCTCATTTCCACTCTCAGAGAAAAGAAAGTAATAGAGACCGAAATTATAAGCGAATTTTTCAAATTCCTCCCTGTTTCGCTCCCGGAAGCGTTCCCTCGCCGACGTTCCGTTTACAAGCTGCCCCAGGAGCCTCGTCATCCGTTCGGATTCCTCGGCGGTGATTTCCGCATCCTGCATGAAATAGTCCAGCAGATTATTGTAAGCCTCCGCGCGCGCGGGATCCACTCTGACCGCCTGAATGTAATATTCCATCTTCGCATCCAGATCGGCTATGCCCCCGGCCTGTTCCACGCAGTATTCATAACTGCTTCTCACTTCCTTTAACGCAGCAGCGCGGAAAGCGATCATTCCGGCCACTCCTCCCAGGAAAAGAGCAAGAGCCCCGGCAAAAAGACCGATCCTCCGATTCCTCTTCCGCTGCGCGCTGCGGCCGATCTCATCCACATGCTCGAGGTCAAATTTCAGCTCCTCGCAGCTCTGGTATCTCTCGTCCGGGTCAGGCCGTGTACATTTCCGGATAATCATTTCCAGCCCCTCGGACAAATCCCGCTTCACCTGACGTACCGGCCTGATCTCGTAGGGCGGCAGGCCTGGGTTTCTGCCGGTTGCCAGATGATAGAGCGTCGCGCCCAGGCAGTAGATGTCCGTGCGCGCGTCCGTCTCGCCCATACCGCCATACTGTTCCGGCGCGGCATAGCCGCGTGTTCCCAGGCAGGTTGTGTCATCGCCCGCCCTGCGGGAGCGGTATTCTCTGGCCGTTCCGAAGTCCAGCAGCATAATGACTCCGTCCGGACGTAGAATCACATTGGACGGCTTCATGTCACGATAGATAATCGGCGGTGACAGGTTATGCAGGTACATGAGCACATCGCAAAGCTGCCTGCCCCACCCGAGCACATTTTCCTCCGAAATAACGCCCTTTTCCAGCTCCCGGTCAAGGGAATTTCCCTCCACGAAATCCATGACGATCAGAAAAGCCTCATCACGGTCGATCACATCTACAATGCTCGGCAGATGCGGATTGTTCAGGCGCTTCATGACCTCGACTTCAGCGAGAAGGCTCTGCTTCACAACATCATAGCGGCTCGCCCCGTTCCGGCGAATCTCCTTGACGGCCCAGTTCTTATTCGCGCGTTCATTACGTGCCAGATAGACGGTGCTCATCCCGCCGTGCCCGACCTCGCTTAAAATACGATATTTATTGTCCAGCAGCTCACCGATTTTCAGCATGTATTTCTCACTTTCCTGTCCGTCATTTACGCCAAAAAGCCATAACGACAGACAAAAACTGCTTTTCATTGTGCAGGAAACCAAATAGAATTGCGATTTACGGGTATCGATATCGATATGATATGACGGCAAAGCGTATCGCGCTTTGTCTCTGAACATGCAGATGCCGTCGTCTCCGGCTCTGCGCTGCATTTGTAGATTATACTAGGCAAATCGCCCTGCTTTGTCAATAAAGATTTTATAAAAGTTTCGGGAACTTTTGTTTTCAGAGGCTTTACAAGCCGGATTTCTTCCTTTATTATGATGTATAGTTTGTTTTACAGGAGGGAATCTATTTGTCCGTTTTATCCGACTTTCATGTACATACCACCTTTTCCGGCGACGGCGAGGCCGCGGCGGAGACGATGATCCGGCGCGCGGTGGAGCTGGGCATGGAGCAGCTGTGCCTGACCGATCATATGGATTACGACTATCGGGACGGCGACGTCTGTTTTGAGTTCGACCCGAAGGAGTATTTTCATCATCTGGAGCAGCTGCGCGAGAAATATCGGGGGCAGATCGACCTGCAGATCGGCGTGGAGCTGGGACTGCGTCCCTACCTGACGGCGCGGCATCACAGCCTCATCTTCTCCTATCCCTTTGATTTTGTCATCGGGTCAGTGCATCTGGTGAACAGCCGCGATCCCTACTATGCGTCCTACTTTGAAAACCGGGACGAATTCGGCGCCTATATGGAATATTTCGAGTGCTGCCTGCACAATCTGGAGGCCTACTCGAATTTTGACGCCTTCGGGCATCTCGACTATGTCATCCGCTACGGTCCGAACCGGAACCGCTACTATTCTTATGATCTTTTTCGTGGGATTATTGATGAAATCTTAAGACTGCTGGTCAAAAAGAATATTGCCCTGGAAGTCAATACGACCGGCTACCGCTATGGCCTCGGAGAGCCGAACCCGGGCCGGGATATCATCCTGCGCTACCGGGAGCTGGGCGGGAAGCTCATCACAATCGGCTCCGACGCGCACAGGGAAGAGCATCTGGCTTATAAGTTTGACGAGGTGGCAAAGCTCATAAAATCCTGCGGGTTTTCTTCTTATTATACCTTCCATAAGAGAGTACCGACGGAAGTTCCTCTGTAGCATTTACAGGATCGTTCCGCCCCCCGCCACATACTCTCCGTCATAGAGCACGACCGCCTGGCCCGGCGTCACCGCGCGGACCGGCTCGTCGAAGACGCACTCGATCTCGTCCGCTCCGCTGCGCCGCACCGTACACATCGCCCCGGCGTGGTTGTAGCGGATCTTCGCGAGAAAGCGCCGTTCTCCGTCAAAGGCTTCCACACCCATCCAGTTCAGACGGTTCGCCCGCAGACTTTTCTGGAACACATCTGTCGTCTCCCCGAGCACGACCTCATTCATCTCCGGGCGGATCTCCAGCACCACAACCGGCCGTCCGAGGGCGATTCCCAGCTTTTTTCGCTGTCCGACCGTATAATGCGTAATCCCTTTATGTCTGCCAACCACCGTTCCATCCTTCCAGACAAAATTTCCCTCCGGCGCGCTCATCCCGGACTGCTCCTCTATGAAGCGCGCGTAATCGTGATCCGGCACAAAACAGATCTCCTGACTGTCCGGCTTATGCGCCACGGGAAGCCCGAGCTGCTCCGCGATCCCGCGGATCTCCTCCTTCGCGTAGCTGCCGACCGGCATCAGCGTATGCGCGAGCTGCTCCTGCGTCAGACTGTAGAGCGCATAGGTCTGGTCCTTCGCGGCAGTAACCGAGTTTCGCAGAGCATATCTGCCGTCTGCAAGCCGCTCGATACGGGCATAGTGGCCGGTCGCAATATAGTCCGCGCCGATCTCCAGGCTGCGCGCAAGCAGCGACTCCCATTTTACATAGCGGTTACAGGCAATGCAGGGATTCGGCGTGCGCCCGTGCAGGTATTCGTCCATAAAATAGTCGATGACCCGCTCCTTAAACTCCCGCTTAAAATTCATGACATAGTGAGGAATCCCGAGCTTCGACGCCACGCGGCGCGCGTCCTCAGCCGCCGTAAGGCCGCAGCAGCCACCGTTTTCCGAGACCGTGTCCGCCTCCTCATCCTGCCAGATCTGCATTGTCACGCCGATGACGTCCCAGCCCTGCTCCATAAGGAGCCAGGCCGCCACCGAGGAATCCACTCCGCCGGACATCCCGACGACGACCTTCTTCCTGCTCATCTTAATATTCTTCCTCACCCTCATGGATGTCAGACTTCGGCTTCTGTAAGCCCTCGATCTTGATACCGTTCTTCTCCGCATAGTCCCAGAGCGCCGCATGGATAGCCTCCTCCGCGAGCAGGGAGCAGTGCACCTTCACGGGCGGCAGGCCGTCCAGCGCCTCCATCACTGCCTTGTTCGTCACCTCGAGCGCCTCGTAAATCGTCTTGCCCTTCACAAGCTCGGTCGCCATGCTGCTCGTCGCCACCGCGGCGCCGCAGCCGAAGGTCTTGAACTTCACGTCGCGGATGACCTGATTTTCATCAATGTCAAAGTAAATCCGCATGATATCGCCGCATTTTGCGTTGCCGACCGTGCCGACGCCGCTCGCGTTCTCGATCTCTCCGACATTTCTCGGATTCTGGAAATGATCCATTACTTTATCACTGTATACACCCATACCTTATTTCCTCTTTTCTTTCTGGTTTCAATGATTTCGCTTCATGAAATCCTCATAGAGCGGCGACATGCTGCGCAGATGCTCTACGATTTTCTTAATGGATTCCACAACATCGTCGATGTCTTCTTTTGTAATATCCTCGCTCAGGGTCAGGCGCAGCGAGCCGTGCGCAATCTCGTGCGGCAGGCCGATGGCGAGCAGCACGTGCGAAGGGTCGAGCGAGCCGGAGGTGCAGGCCGAGCCGCTGGAGCCGCAGATACCGTCCATATCCAGCATGATGAGCAGCGACTCTCCCTCGACAAACTGGAAGCTGAAATTCGCGTTGTTCGGCAGGCGCTTCGTGCGGTGCCCGTTCAGCCTCGTGTACGGAACCTCCTTCAGCACACGGTCAATCAGATAATCGCGAAGCTGGCGCTCCTTATCCGTGCGCTCTTTCATCGTGCGGATCGCGCGCTCCGCCGCCACACCGTAGCCGACGATACCCGGTACATTCTCCGTACCCGCCCGGCGTTTCCGCTCCTGCGCGCCGCCGTGCACGAAGCTGCGGATCTTCACTCCTTTGCGGATGTAGAGGAAGCCGACGCCCTTCGGGCCGTTCAGCTTGTGCGCGCTCGAGCTCAGCATATCGATGTGCAGCTCATCCACGTTGATCGGGAGCTGGCCGAAAGCCTGCACCGCGTCCGTATGGAAAAGGATGCCATGTTCCTTCGCAATCTCGCCGATCTCACGGATCGGCTGTACCGTCCCGATCTCATTGTTCGCGAACATTACGCTGATCAGAATCGTCGTCGGGCGGATCGCCTTTTTCAACTCGTCGAGCTTCACCACGCCGAACTCGTCCACGTCGAGCCAGGTCACCTCAAAGCCATGCTTCTCCAGCCACTGCCCCGTGTGCAGGATCGCGTGATGTTCGATCTTCGTCGTGATGATATGGTTTCCCTTCGAGCGGTAAGCCTCGGCCGTGGCTTTCAGCGCCCAGTTATCCGCCTCCGTGCCGCTGCCGGTAAAATAAATTTCCTCCGGCTGCGCCCCGAGCGTCGCCGCGATCTGCTCACGCGCCTTCGTGATCGCCTCCTTGCTCTTCTGGGAAAAATTGTATACGCTGGACGGATTGCCGTACAGCTCTGTAAAATACGGAAGCATCGCCTCCACAACCTCCGGCGCGGTCTTCGTCGTCGCCGCATTGTCCAGATAAATCAATCTCTTCTCTTCACCCATGTTCCAGTCACTCCTTCTTCTCACAACCTGATACGGAAATCTGATTTTTCTTCTGTACCTTCCGGCTCTCCGCGACGAGATCGCTTAAGAGCATCTCATCCACGGTACGGTTGATATTCTCATTGATGCGCTGCCAGACGTGCTTCGTAACGCATACATCGGAGCCCTCGCAGCCGCTCTCCTCCCAGAGTCCCGGGCAGTCCACCGGGTCAAGGCTGCCCTCCAGCGCGCGCAGCACGTCGCCGACCGAGATCTCCTCCGCGGGCCGTCCCGGCACATAACCACCGGCCGCTCCCCGCAGGCTGCACACCAGACCCGCTCTTCGGAGCTTCGCGATCAGCTGCTCGAGATAGCTCTCCGAAATGTGCTGCCTGGCTGCGATCGACGCAATCGACACCGGGCCGTCCTCGGCATACAGCGCGAGATCCACCATCGCTCGCAGGCCGTATCGCCCTTTTGTAGAAAGCTTCATCGTCATCACCCCGCTTTAATTCCGAGTATTTTAGTCGGATTTCAAGAATGATATTACCATCCGTCTTAAGTTCTGTCAAGCCCTCTTTCTACATAGATTGAAAAAAAAGCGATTTTTTATGAGACAATTTTCTCTTTTCCTGAAAGGTACGATGATTCTCACCCTGGCCGGACTGCTGACCCGGACCTTCGGTTTCTTCTATAAGATATTCCTCGCGCAGACCCTCGGTGCGGAGGGAATGGGGCTCTATCAGCTCATCTTCCCCGTCTTCTCCGTCTGCCACGCGCTCAGCTGCTCCGGCGTCGAGACCGCCGTCTCCCGCTTCACCGCCTGTTCGGAGGAAAAACGCGGCGGCGATTATCTCTATGCCGGACTTCTCCTCACGCTCACGGCCTCCTGCGCGGTATCGCTTGTACTGTGGACGAGGGCGGACTTCATCGCGCTGACGCTGATGCGGGAGAGCCGCTGTGCGCCGCTGCTTCGGGTACTCGCGCTCGCGCTTCCCTTCTCCGCCGTCCACTGCTGCTTTGCCGGATTCTTTCTGGGCAAGAAAAAAGCCGGTCTCCCGGCTGCGGCACAGCTCATCGAACAGATTATCCGTATCGGGGCAGTCTGGCTGCTCTGCGGCATCGCCGCGCAGAACGGAATGGCGATCACCCCGGTGCTGGCGGTCGCCGGTCTGCTGGCCGGGGAAATCGGCTCCTCCCTCTTTATGCTCACCGCCGCCTCCGGCGTTCATTTCCGCCTGACGCGCCTGCAAAATTATCTGTCCGGCTGCCGTGCGCTTCTTAGCATGGCGCTCCCGCTGACCGGCACACGTCTGAGCCTCACCCTCCTGCAAAGCGCGGAGGCGGTGCTGATTCCGCTCTGCCTCAAGCAGTCCGGGCTTTCCTCCGCGGAGGCCTTAAGTCTCTACGGCATCCTGACCGGTATGGCACTGCCGCTGCTGATGTTTCCGAGCTTCTTCAGCTCCTCGCTCTCCGCGATGCTGCTGCCCACGATCTCCGAGGAGCAGGCGCGCGGAAACCGCGCGAAAATTTCGCTGGCCATCGAGTACACGATCAGCTTCGGCCTGACGATCGGCTTTCTCTGCATGGGCGTCTTCCTCGTCTTCGGAGAGGACATCGGCACGCTCATCTTCGGAGAGCAGCTGGCCGGAAGGTTTCTGCGCACACTCGCCTGGATCTGCCCGGTACTCTACCTGACCGGGAACCTGAACAGTATCCTGCACGGCCTGGGACGAACGCCTGTCACCTTCTTTAACCAGCTCGCCGCGATCCTGATCCGCATCCTCTGCGTCCTCACGCTCGTCCCCTTAAGCGGCATCGAGGCCGTCCTCTGGGGACTGCTGCTCGGCCAGGCCGTCCTCTGCTTTCTCGGCGTCCGCGCCGTCGCGCCGCACATCAGCCCGAGCATCGGGTTGGAGACCTATATCTTAAGGCCGTTGGCCGCATTATTACTCTCGACCGGAGGTGTGTATATCCTGAAACGTCCGCTTTCTCTTCTTTTTGCCGGAATGGAGCTGCTGCAGCTGCTCGCCGGCGTCTGCGTCATGGCTGTCGCGTATCTTGCGCTGCTGTTTCTGTTCGGGGGATGGAAGCTCCTGCGGCGGCGGCAGAACCCGACATAATCAAAACCATCAATGTATATTTACTTCTCATATATGTCCGAGAGGTTTTTTAAGAACTCCGTTCTCTCCGCATCTTCATAACCGCGAAAAATGATTTCATTTTGCATAATACCTGTAATCATCAGCTTCTTCTCCCCATTTTTAAGAAGAACCACGGAACCGATTGGCAATAAATCCTGCATTTTCAATCTTTCACCTCATATGATAAAGTCGTAGTATTTCGTCCACCACAGACATCATCCAGCCCTCGTTGAACAGGCATGTTTTTATTTAGTTCTTCAGTCCTTGACAAACTGCTTCTTTGGAAGTATCATAAAAGTAACTCTAAAGAAGTACAAGGGGCTCTTTATGGATAAACTTATTTTGTATCACGGTTCACCTATCATTATAGAAAAGCCTGAATTCGGAAAAGGAAAAACAAATAACGATTACGGCAGAGGCTTTTATTGTACCGAGCATATCGAACTTGCGAAAGAATGGTCCTGCGGTTTGAATACTGACGGATATGCAAACAAATATGAGCTCGATACACAAGATTTTAAAATCTTAAATTTATCTGACAATGAATACACCATTTTGAACTGGCTTGCCATTCTTATTCAAAATAGAAAAGCAAGATTATCAACTCCGGTCGCCAAACGTGGAAAAGAATGGCTTATTCAATATTTTCTTCCGGAATATGCGGATTATGATGTGATCGTGGGTTATCGGGCAGACGATTCCTATTTTTCATTCGCAAGATCATTTTTGAGTAATGAAATTTCGCTGTCACAGTTAAGCCGGGCAATGAAACTCGGAAAGCTCGGCGAACAGTATGTAATCAAATCTAAAAGAGCATTTGAGGCCATAACATATATAGACAGTACTCTTGCCGATAACCGTGTCTATTATGAAAAAAGAATAAAAAGGGACGAAGATGCCCGCGGGGCATACTACAAAGAACTGGAAAACGACGATCTGGACGGTATATTTATGAGAGATATTATCACAGAGGAGATGAAACCTGATGATCCACGCTTACGCTGAGGAATACTTAGACGATGCAATGCGAAACTTAGGCGAAGCATTTGATTATGCAGCGAGTGCCTGTAAAGTAAATATGGATGAATTCATACAATACTTTATTGCCGGTAAATATGCAGAACAATTTGGAAACGGGAATCCAAAAATAGTAGCCGGAATGTCCGGCACCGAACTGACGATTAATGTTATTTCAGAGGCAGGAAAAAACATAAATTTCCCCGAAGGCCGGACGCAATATGATTATTCGGCAGAATACTGGTGTGGATGGATTCTGGCATATTATCAGTGGTACACAGCGCGATCTTTCAAAAATATATATGATTATATATCTATGGCAGAAGTATATAAACTCTACCCAACCCTGCACGAAGCGCCTGAAGATAAGTTTGTTGACACCGTAAATGCTATTATTTCAGGCAAAATCGGGACAACAGCGCTTCAGGCTCAACGAAAAAGAACAGGTTTCACGCAAAAACAGCTTGCCGAGAAAGCAAATGTAAATTTACGAACACTGCAACAGTATGAACTCGGTGCAAAAAACATCAATAAAGCATCATTTCAAACAGTAATGGCGCTCTGCAATGCGCTTGATTGTCGGGCAGAAGATATTTTAGAGTATTAATCCGCTTCCGTTCGTAACAACGGCAAAAATCGCTGTAGCCCAGTCTTAAGAATTTATCCCAGGATCCTCTGCCAGATCGCCGCCGTCCGCGGCGCTGGTCGCCAGCTGGTCGCAGCGCTCGTTCCAATGGTTTCCGTCGTGCCCCTTCACCCAGATGAAGCGCACCTGATGCGGCTGCTTTGCCTTCAGCAGCCGCTTCCAGAGATCCGGATTTTTCACCGGCTTTTTCTGACTGTTCACCCAGTTTTTCTTCAGCCAGGAATCGATCCAGTGCTGGTTGAAGGCGTCGACCAGATACTTGGAGTCCGAATGCAGCTCCACCTCGCAGGGACGGTTAAGCGCCTCCAGACCGACAATCGCCGCCATCAGCTCCATGCGGTTGTTCGTTGTCTTCTTATATCCGCGGGAGTATTCCCGGACATGTTCTTCGCCTTTTGCGTCGACATAGAGGAGCACCGTCCCGTAGCCCCCCGGGCCGTCGGGATTGCCCCTCGCCGCGCCGTCCGTGTAAATCGTTACCTTTGTCATATCTCTGCCCTCACTCGCCGATGATTATAGCATCGGCAGGTAAGACGTGTCAACATATGAGACGTTGCTGATAGCGTAAGTTTATTGTAGGAATCAAACGGACAGAGTCGCCCCTAACGATGTG